>JANNNE010000007.1:0-2408 GCA_031398385.1 Ideonella sp. | reverse complement strand
CCTCACACCACGCCGCAATCTGTCCGGAACTGCCATGGCCGACTCTCCCACTTCCAAGGCCGCCCCGATCGCCGCACAGGTCGACCAGCTGCTGCAACACCTGGGTGTGCCGGTGGCCCACTACACCGAAGGCGATCTGCTCGTGCGCTCGCCGATCAGCGGCGAGACCGTCGCTCACGCGCGCCAGACCACACCTGCTGAAGCGGACGCCGCGATCGGCCGTGCCCATGCGGCCTTTCAGATCTGGCGCAGCGTGCCCGCGCCACGCCGTGGCGAGCTGGTTCGTCTGCTGGGCGAAGAACTGCGTGCCGCCAAGGATGAACTCGGGCTGCTGGTGACGCTGGAAGCGGGCAAGGTCACCTCCGAAGGCGCTGGCGAGGTGCAGGAGATGATCGACATCTGCGACTTTGCAGTGGGCCTGTCGCGCCAGCTGTACGGATCGACGATGCCGACCGAGCGCGCCGAGCACCGCATGATGGAAACCTGGCATCCGCTCGGCGTGGTCGGCGTGATCTCGGCGTTCAATTTCCCGGTCGCCGTGTGGTCCTGGAATGCCGCTCTGGCGCTGGTGTGTGGCAATTCGGTGGTTTGGAAGCCGTCTGAAAAAACGCCGCTGACTGCGCTGGCGACCCACGCCATCGCGCAGCGCGCACTGGCGCGCTTCGGCGACGCGCCCGATGGCCTGCTCGAGCTGCTGATCGGCCAGCGCGATATCGGCGAACGGTTGGTCGACGACCACCGCGTGCCGGTGCTGTCGGCCACCGGCTCGACCGCAATGGGGCGTCAGGTCGCTCCGCGGCTGGCGGCACGTTTCGCACGCGCCATCCTCGAACTCGGTGGCAACAACGCAGCCATCGTCGCGCCGTCGGCCGACCTCGACCTGGCGCTGCGCGGCATCGCCTTCGCGGCGATGGGCACCGCCGGCCAGCGCTGCACCACGCTGCGTCGGCTGTTCGTGCACGATCAGATCTACGACGCGCTGGTGCCGCGGCTGCTCAAGGTGTATGCCTCGGTACAGGTCGGCGACCCGCGCACCCCCGGCACGCTGGTCGGGCCACTGATCGACGATGCTGCGCTGCAGTCCATGCATCAGGCGTTGAGCGACAGCCGTGATCTGGGGGGAACCGTGCACGGCGGTGAACGCGTCAACGGGATCGGTGGCGACACCGCCTGTTATGTGCGCCCCGCGCTGGTCGAGCTGCCGGACCACGCCGGTCCGGTGCTGCGCGAGACCTTCGCACCGATCCTGTACGTGCTGCGCTACCGCGACTTCGAGCAGGCGATGAGCTGGCACAACGCGGTCGGCGCGGGCCTGTCGTCGTCGATATTCACGCTCGACCTGCGCGAAGCCGAGCGCTTCCTGTCGAGTGCCGGCTCCGACTGCGGCATCGCCAACGTCAACATCGGCCCCAGCGGTGCGGAGATCGGCGGCGCCTTCGGCGGCGAAAAGGAAACCGGCGGTGGCCGGGAAGCGGGCTCCGACGCCTGGAAAGCCTACATGCGCCGCGCCACCAACACCATCAACTACTCGACACAACTGCCGCTGGCGCAAGGTGTGACATTCGACATCGGCGGAGCCTGAATCCGGCTGCTGCCCTGCGCGACAGGACTTGAGCCTTTGGGCCCAAACCGAACTCAGGGTAAGTCCGGTGCCGTAGTGTCCACAAAACTGCATACAGTTTCTATGTCGCCGCGGAGCCTGCTGGCCGCTGTTCCGTACACCGGACGCCAGCATGTTGCGACAGTTCGATCCTCACAGAGCCCGCTGTGGTGAGGGGATTTGCACAGATCTTGCTGTGCATTCCCCTGACGACGTGAGGACTAGATGGATTCATACCTGCTCGACTGGGCCAACCTGCTGCTGCGTTGGGCCCACATCATCACCGGCATCAGCTGGATCGGCGCATCCTTCTATTTCGTCTCGCTCGACAACAGCCTGACGCCGCCTAAAAATCCCAAGGATGCCGAAAAAGGCGTCGGCGGCGAGCAATGGGGCGTGCATGGCGGCGGCTTCTACCAACACCAGAAGTACCCGGTTTCGCCCGGCTATGTGCCCGACAAGCTGCACTGGTCGATGTGGGAAAGTTACTCAACCTGGTTGACCGGCTTTGCGCTATTCACGGTGCTCTACCTGTTCAACGCCAGCACCTTCCTGATCGACAAGACCGTCTTCGACTGGTCTCCGGCCGCCGCGATCAGCACCGCGCTCGGTTTCTTCGTTGCCTTCTGGGTGCTCTACGACTTGATATGCCGCACCCTCGGCCGCGGCAAGAATGGCGATCTGATCGTCGGCGGATTCGTGTTTCTGCTGATCGTCTTCGCGTCGTGGCTGTCGTGCCAGCTGTTCGCCGGCCGCGCCGCGTTCCTGCTGGTCGGCGCGATGATCGCCACGACGATGAGCGGCAACG
>JANNNE010000365.1:0-8885 GCA_031398385.1 Ideonella sp. | reverse complement strand
CACCGCGGTCGAGGTGCTGGCCGATCGCGCGATGGCCCTGCCGCCACTGAATCGGGTGCTGGCCAGGGAGCAGATCTCGCGCACCCGCGTGGCCAGGCTGCTGGCCGGCTACCGCGACCGTCCGCCCGCCCAGCTGGATGCTATTGCCGACGTGTTGATCGGCGTCTCGCAGATGCTGGCCGATCTGCCGCAGCTGGCCGAACTCGACATCAATCCGCTGTGGGCCGACCACGATGGCGTGCTGGCACTCGATGCGCGGATCCGTGTCGACCTGAAGGCCGGTGCCGGTGCCGCGGCATTCTCGATCATTCCCTACCCGGCCGAGCTGGCAGAACAGGTGTCGTGGCAGGGCCAGACCATCGTGCTGCGGCCGATCCGCCCGGAGGACGGGCCACAACACCGGGCCTTCGCCGGGCAGCTCGGCGCCGAGGATCTGCGGCTGCGCTTCTTCAGCGCGCGCCGCGAATTGCCACCGAGCGAGCTGGCGCGCCTGACGCAGATCGACTATGCGCGCGAGATGGCGTTCGTGGCCGTGCGCGCGCTGCCCGGTGGGGCGGGTGAAGAGACGCTCGGCGTGGCGCGCGCCGTCACCGATCCGGACAACATCGAAGCCGAATTCGCGGTGATCGTGCGCTCCGATCTGAAAGGCAAGGGACTCGGCCGCTTGTTGATGGACAAGCTGATCGCCCACCTGAAGGCGCGTGGCACACAGCGCGTGATCGGCCATGTGCTGCGCGATAACGAGTCGATGCGCGGCATGGCAAGTGCCCTCGGCTTCCAACGCCAGGCGGCTGAGCCGGGCGACGACGCGTCGGTTTGGGCGCTCGAGCTGAATCCCACCGACAGCGCCTGATCAACGCGGCGGCGGCACCCGCACGCCCGCTGCGCGCCGCCACATCCAGCGCAGACCCTCCTTGATCGCCGGCCGCGCGCCGATCTGCTGGGGCGGCGCCACTGGCTGCGCCGCATCACCAGCCAGCCGAGCCACGATGAACGAGAAGATGTAGGTCGGCTCCTGTCCCATCCGCAGATCGCTGATCAGGACCTCATCGCCGCGCCGCGACATGCCGAAGAAGCCGTGGCTGAACCAGGCGATGCGCCGCACCGGTGGCTGTTCGGCAAGCGCCTGATAGAAAGCCGCACCCGCATCGAAGCGGTCGAAATCGATGCGCGGATCGGCATCGAACAACGAATGAAAGCCCTCGTGATACCCGCCGGGCGACATCACCACGATGCGCCAGAGCACGGTGTTGAACGCGGTCGGCGTGACCAGCACCCGCTCGGCGACGATGCCCTGCGCGGCGATCGTGCGTTCGGCCAGCTTGGTCACATGTTGCTGGACCACGAAGCTCCAGCCCAGGTAGACCGTGCTGAGCACCAGACCGGCGGCGTTCCAGCGCCCGCCGCGCGGCGAGCGCAGACGCAGCGCGGCGATCACGCCCACCACCAGTGGCAAGGTATACAGGGGGTCGATGATGAAGATGCTGCCGACACCGAACGGGTGATCGGTGAACGGTCGCGCCAGTTGCGTCCCGTAGACGGTCATCACATCGAGCAGCGGATGCGTGACCAGCGCCAGCCAGAACATCAGCCACCAGGCGCGGAAATGTCCCGCCTGGCGGCCATGCACGCGCCACGCCAGCCCGGCCAGAGCAGGCGCCAGCAACGTCAGCCAGAACAGCGCATGGCTGTCACCGCGGTGCAGCGTCATGTTGCTGATCGGGTCGCCGTGGTCGATGAACGCGTCCAGGTCCGGCAGGGTCGCGGCGACGCCGCCCCACAGCGCGGCTTTCCACACCGCCGTGCGCCGCCCCATCACCGCAACACCGAGCGCGCTCCCCAGCGCAAATTGAGACAGCGAATCCATGCGCGGTATTGTGGGGCGCACGCTGCAGCGCAGCACAGCCGCCAAACGCCTGTTGCGAGGATGAAAATCGCGCGCCGCCACCCGGGCGTCCTGAAATCGTCCGTTGCGCCGCGCGCGTCCGTTGCCCGCGCGACGCGCCCGGCCGGAGGCAGCGCCGTTCAAGCGGACGGCGACCCGACCCCAAGGCCCACCACATTCCCCGGGTAATCCACTGGGCGGTTATATTTGTAGCTATGAACAATCGCCCATCCAGCGCCTTCGGGTCGCTGCTTCCGAACGCGCTCACGCGCAGCCTCGCAGCAACGGTCGACACCCCGACCTGCTCACCATGACGAACAAGACAACCCTTTCGACGCTCGCGGTGATTTTCGGCATCGGCCTGCTTGCCACCGCCGCCTGGTTCTGGTCGCAGCGCGACGCTACCGAGCTGGTGCCGCCGCCGGGCGCTGCGTCGGCGAGTGCGCCGCTCGACAGCGTGGCCACCACCGCCTCGGCGATCATGCTGCCCGCATCAGGCGCCTCGGCGCCGTCCGCGCTGTTCCCGGTCGAGGCCGCCGCCTCGGATGTACAGGTGGCGGCCGGTGAATTCGACTTCGCGGGCGCGCTGACCGGCCTGTTCGGCAAGAAGGCCTTCGACGAGTTCATCCAGATCGGCGATTTCCCGCGCCGCTTCGTGGCGACGGTCGACAACCTGGGGAGGTCGCAGGCGCCGCCCTCGCTGTGGCCGGTCCAGCCGACCGCCGGGCGGTTTCTGATCGACGAACGCGACGGCAAATCATTCATCAACCCGACCAATGCCGAACGCTACAACCCGCTGGTGCGCTTCGTCACCGCGATCGACCTGCGGCAGGCCGTCCGGCTGTACGGCAAGGTCTACCCGCTGCTACAGCAGGCCTATCAGGACATCGGCTACCCGAAGCGCTATTTCAACGATCGCTTCGTCGAGGTCATCGATCAGTTGCTGGCCACGCCCGAGCCCAGCGCGCCGCTGCAGGTGCAGCTGACGGAGGTCAAGGGCCCGCTGGTGTCGACACGGCCCTGGGTGCGCTACGAATTCGTCGATCCAGGATACGAGCAGCTGTCGTCGGGCCAGAAGATCATGCTGCGCATGGGCCCAGACCATCGCCGCAAGATGAAGGCCACCTTGATCGAGCTGCGTCGTGAACTGACCCGGGCGCCAGGTCCGCGGTGAGCTTTACGGCCCTGCCGCCAGTAGGGGGGAAAGTCCCTGATGGCCAAATATGAGGGTTTACCCTTAGCATGGGTCCGACAACTTCGTCGAGAACCCCCTTTTGCCCGGTACCACCTCCATCTGGCCAGCCGCTACCCCCAGCCGGTCGCCGAAAAAATCCGCACCAAGCGCCCGTGCCACGAATGCCGAATCGGCCAACCGCGGCATCGCCGCTTGGTGGTCGCGCCAACGCTGGGCCGGCAAGCGGTTCAACCTGGCGTTGCAGGGCGGCGGCGCCCATGGTGCCTTCACCTGGGGCGTGCTCGACGCTATGCTGGAGGATCCGCGGCCGCAGTTCGAAGGGCTGAGCGGAAGCAGTGCCGGCGCGATGAACGCCGTTGCGCTGGCCAGCGGCTGGATCAGCGGCGGGCGCGATGGTGCGCGGCAGGCACTGGCCGATTTCTGGACCGCCATCGGCCGTCAAATTCCATTCGGCATGGTGGTTCACGGCACCGGAGAAGCAATCAGCCTGTCACCGGCCAGCAAGCTGCTGGCCGGCTGGGCTGGTCATTTCACGCCGGCACAACTCAATCCGCTCGACCTGAACCCGATCCGCACGCTGCTCGAACAGCAGATCGATTTCGAACGCCTGCGCCGCGACAACCCGTTCAGCCTGTTCATCGGCGCGACTCACGCGAATACCGGCAAGCTGCGGATCTTTCGCAATCCCGAACTGAGCGTCGAGGTGCTGCTGGCTTCGGCCTGCCTGCCGAAGATCCACGCCGCGGTCGAAATCGACGGCGAGCTGTACTGGGACGGCGGCTACAGCGCCAACCCGGCGATTTTTCCGCTGTTCTACGAGTGCCAATCGAGCGACGTGCTGCTGGTGCTGCTGAGCCCATTGCTGCGCGAATCGACGCCGGACAGCGTCGAGGCGATCAACACCCGGATCGCCGAACTCGGCTTCAGCGCCCATTTCATGCGCGAGATGCGCATGTTCGCGCATGCCGCCGAATATGCCGCCGGTGGCGGCTTCGCGATCGGACGGCTCGATCGGCGGGTGCAGAAGACCCGTTTCCACATGATCGACACCGCAGGCGTCAAGAGCCTGCAGCGCAGCGACACCAAGGTGCTGGCGCACGGCCCGTTCCTCGAGATGCTGCGCGATCAGGGTCGCGACTGTGCCAATGCCTGGCTGGACGAGCACCACGACGCGGTCGGCACGCGATCGTCGATCGACGTCAAGGCCCTGTTCGGCACATGAGCCGCGGCGGCGAGCGTTCAGAATCGCCCTCGGTCGCGCCTCACATCCATCGGGTCTTGCCGATGGGCTGGCCTCGCAGCCCTTGTTGCGTTTTGGAAACTGGCAGCGCATCCGCGGCGCCGCAGGCCGGAAAACTGGCAAGATAGATCGATGAGTCAGGGCTACGGAATCGAAGCGCAACACAAGCCGAACGGCGGACCACACCGCCCACCGGCGCGGTATCTGGTCATCATCGATTCGGGCGGATCGATGGTCGCGCGGCTCTTTCTCGAAACCCGCGAAGAAGTCAGCGAGATCGACGCCGGCTCGGAAGAAGTGGCCCAGATGACCCAGGGTCTCAAGCCGACCCAGGATGCCACCGACGCCACCTGGGACGAGGCGCTCGGCGCTCACAGCCCGACCGAACGGGCCGCGGCCGACGTCTACGTGCTCGATTTGTAGGTTGCTCTTGCGGTGACGTCAGACGAGGCGGTGCGGGCCTGATCCGTGCTGACGGAAGGGTCGCGATGATGCACCGCATGCGGCGCAAGCCTTGCCTCTGACCGTCACGGCGACGGCTTGATGGGTCCGCAGCTACCGGGTTTCATGGTTGCCGCGCCCAGCTGCTCTCAGGTGCCGGTGAACTCAGGCTTGCGTTTGGCCATGAAAGCAGTCTGACCTTCCTTGTAGTCGTTGCTGGCAAAACAGGCGGCCACGGCGCGTTCGGTGGCAGCGACGTCACGGTCCTGCTGGTCTTTCATGACTTCGTTGACAACCTGCTTGGAGCAACGCACCGTCAAGGGTGCGTTGCCGGCAATGGTCTGCGCCAGCTCGTCGACCACCGCCGACAGTTCCTCGTCTGCGACCACCCGGTTGACCAGCCCCATGCGCAGAGCTTCGCTGGCGTCGAACTGGCGGCCGGTGAAGAACATCTCCTTGGCGTAGGCCGGGCCGACCAGATCGACCAGCGGCTTGGTGCGGCCCATGCCATAGCCCAGCCCCAGTTTGGCCGCGGGCAGGCCGAACTTGGCCTTGTCGTTGCAGATGCGCATATCGCAGCAGACGGCCAGCGCCGTGCCCCCACCAATGCAATAACCTCGAACCATGGCGATGGTCGGGATGGCCATGGCTTGAACCGCCGCATAGGCCTTCTGCGTCGTCTCCTGGTAATGCGCCAGGGCCGCGGCCTCCTGACGCTCGTCCTGGAACTTGGAGATGTCCGCACCCGAGGCGAAGGCCTTGCCGCCGGCGCCTGTAATGATCATCACGCGCACCGCGGGATCGGCCGAAAAGTCGGCCATGATTTCGAGTGCGGCTTCCCACATCTCCAGCGAAATGGCATTGTGGCGTTCGAGGTTGTTGAGGATCATCCAGCCGATGCCGCCGTCGCGCCGGGAGATGACTTTGTCGCTGCTCATGGGGGTTATCCTTAAATGATGCCGTGCTGGGTCAACGCTTCGATCTCGCTGCCGCCGTAACCGAGCTCCCGCAAGATCTCGGCCGTGTGCTCGCCCAGCGCCGGCGGATGCATGGCCACATGGCTGGGGGTGCGGCTCAGCGTCACGGGCTGGCCCAGGTAGGCGACATCGCCGATCTTCTGCGCGATGCCCAAGTGCTGTACCTGCGGATCATTGAAGGCCTGGTCGATGGAGTTGATCGGGCCGCAGGGGACACCCGCGCGGTTCAACAATTCGATCCAGTGCGCCGTGTCGTGTTCGACCATGCGCCGCTCGATCTCGGCGTGTAGCGCGTCGCGGTTGCGCGAGCGCAGCGTGCCGGTGCTGTAGTCGGGATGGGTGGGCAGATCGCTGGCGTCGATGGCCTCGCAAAAGCGCAGCCAGATCTTGTGCCCCGACACGGCGAGGTTGATGTGGCCGTTGCTGGTACGGTAGACGCCGGTGGGGATGGACGTGGGGTGGTTGTTGCCCGACTGCTTGGCGACCTCGCCCTTCATCAACCAGCGTGCGCCCTGGAAGTCCAGCATGAACAGCTGCGCCTGCAGCAGCGAGGAGGCCACCCATTGCCCCCGGCCTGACTTCTCGCGCTCGATCAGGGCCACCGCGATGCCGTAGGCGCAGAAGATGCCCGCGCAGAGGTCGGCGATCGGAATGCCCACGCGGACCGGGCCTTGTCCGGGAAGGCCGGTGATCGACATCAGCCCGCCCATGCCCTGCGCGATCTGGTCGAAGCCCGGGCGCAGGCCATACGGTCCGTCCTGGCCGTACCCCGAAATGCTGGCGTAGACCAGGCGCGGGTTGATCGCCGCCATGACCTCGTAGCCGATACCCAGTCGGTCCTTGACATCGGGGCGGTAGTTCTCGACCAGCACGTCGGCGCGCTCGACCAGTTTCTTGAGCACGGCCACACCCTCGGGCGTCTTGAGGTTCAGCGTCATGCCGCGCTTGTTGCGGTGGACGTTCTGGAAGTCGCTGTCCTCGCGCGGGCCGCCCACGCCTTCGCCCTCGTCCAGCCCGGGCGGCATTTCGATCTTGATCACCTGTGCGCCCCAGTCGGCCAGTTGACGCACGGCAGTGGGCCCGGCGCGGACACGGGTCAGATCGAGAACGACAAGGTGCGAGAGTGCATTGGACGCGAGCATGGTGGGTTCCTGATGCGGTCGGTTAGGGAATCAGTCGGTCTGCACAGTGTGAGCTGTGGCGCGGGCCTCGAGCAGCCCGGCAGGCGCGCGTATCAGCTCACGGGCAAGCCTGTTCGAGGGCACCCGCCAGGGAAACTATCGACCTGTCCAGCGAGGCGGGCGCTTGTCGACAAAGGCACGAACGCCTTCGCGGAAGTCGTCGCTGCCGTAGATACTGGCCACCAGATCGTCGCCGTCGGGCAGCGCGCGCGATTCCTGGATGCGGCGTATGGCCTCCTTGGTGACCCACAGCGTGATGGGCGCCAGCGCGGCAACGGTCGCAGCCAGTTCAAGCGCTCGGGCTTCGATGGCTTCGGGCGCAACGATCTCGTGGACGAAGCCTGCGGCCAGGGCCTCGTCGGCCGAGAGCAGGCGTGCCGTGAGAAGCATCTCCTTGAGTCGCGACGGTCCGAACAAGTCCAGGTAGCGCGCGTAGGCCTTCATCGACAGGCAGTTGCCCAGCGTGCGTGCGATGGGCGCGCCGAACTTGGCGTCGGGTGTGGCGATGCGCAGATCGGCACCGGCGGCGATGCCCAGGCCGCCGCCGACGGCGAAGCCCTGAATCATCGCGATCACGGGCTTCTTGACGCGGGCGATCCGGCCGGTGCGGGCATCACCGTCGCGCTCGTAGCGCAGGCCATCTTCGGCGCCGTTGAACTGGGTGAACTGGCTGATGTCGGTGCCGGCCACGAAGGCCTTGCCCCCCGCGCCCTTGAGCAGCAGCACACGCACCGAGTCGTCGGCATCGACTTCTTCGCAGGTCTGGTTGAGCCGCTCGTACATGCCCCAGGTCATTGCGTTGCGTGCCTCGGGGCGGTTGAAGGTGAGCGTGACGACGGGGCCGTCGCGGCTCACGAGCACATGATCATTGACCGGTTCGGTGTTGTTCACGGGGCTCCCAGATACAGTTGAAGGCGGGCTGTTCTTTTGCCCAACGATGCTATCACCCAGGCTCTTCAAATGGCGCTCTGCAACGCGGTGCTGCCAACGCCTGGATCAGGGCGCAGCGCGCGGACGCGGCCCGGGCCGGGCGTGCAAACCCTGAGCCAGGGAAGATCTTCGGCCTAGGGCCAACACCAAGCCGGCCCTGCCCAACTGCCTGATACATTGCCGCCGATCAGGCAGCGCAAAACGGTGTCCTGGTGTCTGCCAAGCGATTCAACCCAAGGATTCAACACATGCTTTCGATGCGATGGTTTGTTATGGCCACGAGTTCCGTCGTGCTGGCATTCGGAACATGCGGCACCGCGCTGGCTCAAGCCAAGTACCCGACGAAAAACGTCGAAGTGGTCGTGCCCTTCGCCCCCGGCGGCGGCACCGACAACCTGATGCGCATGATCACCGGCATCATGGACGAGAACAAATGGTCGCCGGTGTCGATGAACGTCAACAACCGCGCCGGCGGCAGCGGCGCGATCGGCTACACCTACCTGATCTCGAAAAAGGGCGATTCGCACGTGGTCGCCGGCGCGACGCCGATGATCGTCTCCGGCAAGTTGCAAGGCCGCCTCAGCGGCAACCACCGTGACGCCATCACCGTGCTAATGATCGTCGCCATCGACGAACTGCTGTTGTCGGTCCGCAGTGAATCGCCCTACAAGACGGTGGAAGAATTCGTCGCAGCGGCGCGCGCCAAGCCCGGGGTGCTGACCCTGGGCGGCACCGGCATACACAACGAGGACCATATCTTTACCCACCTGTTGGAGCAGGCGGCGAAGATCAAGGTGAAGTACGTGCCCTTCAATTCCGGTGGCGAGGTCACCGCAGCCCTGATGGGCGGCCACATCGACGGCGGTGTGATGAACCCCAACGAGATCATCGCGCAGGTCGAGGCCGGCAAGGCCAGGAACCTGGCTGTGGCGGCCCGCAAGCGCATGGTCGACGATCCCAACGTACCCACCTTCGAGGAGAAGGGCATCAAGTTCTATTGGGAGCAGATGCGCGGTGTGGTCGGGCCGGCCGGCAT
>JANNNE010000321.1:0-4287 GCA_031398385.1 Ideonella sp. | reverse complement strand
AACCGCTTCCTGAAGCCGTCGCTGTCGCCGCGGCAGGTGGCTGGCGGGCCGCGTGCCGAAGACGTGCTCAAGTGCCAGCTCAAGCCTTTGGCGACGGGCGATTACCCGGGCGTCACGTTCACCGGCAACCAACTCGGACGCCTGCAGGCCGTTTTCCAGGGCGGCGTCTGTGACTGGAGCAAGCCGGGTGTTGGCCAACAGGTCGCGGTCGGTCCGCTCAGCTTCAAGGCCGGCCCAGGCGGGCAGCCCTTGCCGTCTGCACCGGTCTCGGTAGCGCGCTGAGCACAGACCCTGGCCCAGTTGCCAGCGTCGGAATCCGACGACTGTCGGCTGGCGACTGGCAACTGGCAATCGAGAACGCCGGCTTGGCACTTGGCGTGCAGAGGTCGGCGCTGATGCTGGAGCACTGCCCGAACTGCGGAGTCGAACTGCAGATTCCGGCCGCGCATGGGCTTCACAAGGCAATGGCAAATCAGTCCAGCCGTCAGGGGAACCGATTCCAACTTTTGGGGCGTCTGACGCGCGTCCCGCATCGGGGTCATGGTCATCGCCACTCCATCGGCGAACGTCCACTCATAGCCCGCATCCAGAACCGGGACCGACCTTTCTGGTCGAGCTTGCCCAGAAGGACGCCGGCATCGAGTCTGCGCGCTGAATTTTCCGATCGAAGCGCCTCCAGCGTGATTCTGCGGCGCTATCGAGATCTGCTGCAGCTTTGGGGGCGCGGCAAGCAGCTAGCGCAGGGAGATGGGCAGTGACAGCACCCACTGGCGCACCGGCACGTGCGGGATGACGTGGTCTACCAAGTGCGCCGCCGTCTGGGCCATGCGCCGGGCCCCGCAGCGAGGAATCCATTCTGAGGGGTTTTTCACCCGCCGATTGCTATTTGTCAAGGCGGCCTCATTCGGCCTGCACTAGGCTCATGATTGTTGCAATGGATCAGGTGAATTCCGATGGGCATTACCGCGCAGGTGCCAGTCAGGCGACACCAGCTTGCCGACTTGACATCATCCTGCCGATACCTGCTTGTGAGCGTATGTGCAGCTTTGCTGTTGGCAGCCTGCCTGGGCGACGACGCTGAACGCGCGGCATTGCTTCCCAGCAACTTGGTGCTGGTGGGACCCGCTCAGGCTGAGGTCGGTGTAGCGATTCAACTGGGCAGTTCCAGTGGGTCCGCCGCGGGCATCCGCTACGAATGGAATTTCGGTGACGGCCGCACCAGCAGCGAGGCATCCCCGGCCCATGTTTACGCACAGCCAGGGCACTATCGCCTGAAACTGCAGATATCAAACGGTACTGGGCAGACTCGCAGCGCCGAAGCTGAGTTGCTGGTCGGCAGATTCGCGGCCTTGCGGACGGCAAGCCGCTGCACCGGACCGGACAAGACTGGCTGGTGCCAGCAATGGCCACTGGATACTGCGCGCGAGATCACTCCGCTGTTCTACCGCGGCGGCATGCAGGCCTACGGAGCCGGCAGCGATGGCACGCTCTACTACACCGACAGTCCGATCGGCGCCTGGCAGGAGGCGCGAACGGACACCGCAGCCCGCAGTATTGAGCAGATCGCCTTCGCCAACGCCGACACCGGCTGGGCCATCGGCATCACCGCGCTCCCCGAAGTGCTGCCCGGAACGGGCGTTCTCGGGCGAGGCGTGCTGCTGCTCAAGACCATCGACGCTGGCAAGTCCTGGTTCCGACAGGACCTGACGAAGCTGTCTTCCGGTGAGAAGTTGCGTGTCCCGGGTTCCAGCTTGCGAGTTCTCGACGGCAGCAATCTGGTGTTGAGCGACGACACCAGCCGCGTCCGTTGGGCGAGCAGCGATGGCGGCAAAAGCTGGACCACGACCCCGTGGACCGACGCTCTGATCTACCCGCGTTCGGGCACCTCGGTCTGGTCGCTCGTGCGTGACACCGACAACCAGACCTGGGTGCTGCGCCGCTCACGGGACCTGGGGACGACCTTCCAGCCGTCACTGCGCCTGGCGGGGAGTGACAACGTTGCTGCGGTGAATTTCGCCGATGATCTGCATGGCTGGGTCATGGTCAGCATCGCGGCGGCGGCCTCCGATCCCCTGCCGCTGCCGCACGAGAAGTTCTGGGCCACCGAGGACGGCGGGTCCACCTGGACCTTTCTCGACGGCGACGGCTTGGTGCGCAGCCCTATCCATTTCCAGCCACCCACGGTTGCATTCCTGGACGCCGACCGCGGTGTCGCCAGCAACACCGCTTGCGGCAACCTGACCCGCTACGAATACAAGCGGACGATTGATGGCGGCAGGACCTGGACGCCGATCGGTCCGCCGGCCGGGGC
The DNA here is from genome assembly GCA_031398385.1 of Ideonella sp. Taxonomy (GTDB): domain Bacteria; phylum Pseudomonadota; class Gammaproteobacteria; order Burkholderiales; family Burkholderiaceae_C; genus Ideonella_A. Next base: position 1,976 of record JANNNE010000321.1, on the reverse strand, counting down.
GGCTCTGCAAGACCTGACCGTGGTCTCGATCTCGGCGGTCTGGACCAGCGGGCGGACGAATTGCACCCGCGGACAGCCAGTGCCTCCCCGGCGCGGCGCCTATCTGTCGCGCGATCTGGGTCGAAGCTGGCAGTTCCTCGACGTCTCTGCAGAGCCGATCGAAAGCCGGGTGAGGGCCATGCTGGTTGCCGAAGACCAGTCGATCGAGCTGAGCTACTCCGACACGACCTACCGCTCCGCCGACGGCGGCGCTAGCTGGGCCAGGATCTGGCCGGAGCCGACTACCCAGTTCGAAGCGGCCGATGGCAAGTACGCGGTGGCATTTGCCGGCCCCTCGGTCGGGATGGCGATCTCCGCATCAGGCCGCTTGCTGCGCAGTACCGACGGCGGGCGAATCTGGCAGCCCCGGAGCCTGGCTGTCCGTGATCCCTACGCGCCGAACGACCGGCGCAAGGCCCTCAATCAGCGTGGCCGGATTCAGCCGATCGACGCCGACCGAAGCTGGATCGAAGCAAACGACGGCATCTTTCGCGTCACCAGCGGCGGCGCGAGCTGGGATCCGCTTCTGGTGACGGGCGACAGTACGTCCACCCGCGATCTGTTCTTCGCCGAAGCCGGGAACGGCTGGGTCATCAAGTCGAGCTATTTCGATGCATCGGACCTGCAGAGCTTTCAAGCAAACCCGCCACGCATCTGGGAAACCCGCGACGCCGGCCTTTCCTGGCGCGAGTCCGCCCGTCTTGATTTTCAACCGCATGGCCTGCACTTCGCCGATGCCGGGCTGGGCCTGGTCGTCGGCGAAGGCGGCGTCATCCTGAGAACGACCGACGGTGGAGCCAGCTGGCTCCGCTCGGCCTCCGGCACCACCAGCGACCTCCACCGTGTTCGCTTCGTCGATGCCCATGCCGTCTGGGCCATCGGCGCGCCGGGTGCCGGGGTCCGGGTCAGCCACGACGCCGGCCTGAGCTGGCAGTCGGTCATGATCAACTCGCCACATGCCTGGAACGGACTGCACTTCATCGACCCGCTGCGCGGCTGGATCGTCGGCGATTTCGGCAGCATCGCATCGACACGTGACGGCGGTCGTAGCTGGCAGATGCAAGATTCTGGTACCAGCGAACATCTTTTCGACGTGTTCGGAGTCGATGCGGAAACGGCCTGGACCGTTGGCGAGCGCGGCGTCATCCGGGCCACTGCGACCGGGGGCGACTGAGCGCACCCCGCGAGAATCGCCCGGAGGGCTGTTCGAGCTTCGGCCTCAAGGGAGGGCAGGCACTGGCCGGGCGTTCTATTGCTTTCTGGTTGGCAAACGAGTCGTGGTGCTGCACGCATTCATCAAAAAGACACAGCAGACGCCAGACCATGGATTGAAGTTGGCGCGCAGGCGCCTCAAGGAGTTGCAAGATGGCTGAGCTGAAGTACAAACCCGTTATCCACGACCACAAGGCGTTTCTTGCCAAGGCCGAAGCACGCCAGGGATTCGCCGAGGCATACGCCGCCCTGGAGCTTGAGTATCAGGTCGCAGGCCAAATGCTCAAGGCGCGCCCCCGCGCTGGCCTAACGCAAGACGCCGTTGCCGAACGCATGGGCACGACAAAGAGCGCAATCTCACGGCTCGAATCCGCGGGCAAGCACGCACCCTCGCTGTCGACGCTAAAGCGGTACGCGACTGCGGTCGGATGCGAGCTTCAAGTCAAGCTTGTGCCGCACAAGGCAACGTGATGCCCAACCTGTCGCTCGAGCCGACCGCCTACGGGCTGCGCCCTTCGGTGTCGGCTCCGCAGCTTGGACGTGCACAGCACCTTCCGGGCGTCGAACTCTTCTCCGTCAAGGACGGCATGGCCGTTGACGTGCGCTCAGATAAGGGGGAGGTCGACGGCTTTGCTACATTCAAGACGGAATGTGACTTGCCGGTTTGAGCGAGCAGTTCTGAGATCCGGGCCGCCGGTCCGTCGCCGGGTCAAGCTGATGCTGCT
>JANNNE010000270.1:0-3233 GCA_031398385.1 Ideonella sp. | reverse complement strand
GCGGGATCGACAGCAGCGTCTCGTTGGTCATCGCGCCGTAGGCGCGCTGTACCATCAGGTCGAAGATGCGGTTGTCCCACCAGTGGATCGACGGGTCGTAGAAGGCGATGAATCCGAACACCATGCCCAGGCCCATCAGCGTGAACGCCGTCGGGAAGCCGAGCATGATTACCACGATGATGAGACACAGCATCGTCAGGCCGAGGGCGGGATTGCTCATCATCAAGTGTGATCCCTCCCGCCGGAGCCGCGCTGGTGCGCGGCCTCGTCGATGGCGTGCGCGTTGGCGATGGCCGCATTGCGTGTCGCGTCATCCACATACACGCTGCTGGCGAGCTGCTGCTCGACGACGTCCATCTCCTCGGCGTCCTTCAGGCGCGGCGTCCACGCGCCGGTGCGGATGCAAACCACGCAGCGCAGGATTTCCGACAACCCTTGCAGCATGACGATGCTGCCCGCCAGCGGGATGATGAACTTGAACGGGTAGACCGGGATCGGCGTGGCGTTGAAGGTTTGCTCGTGCATCGCGAGCGATTCCTGGAAATAGGTCCAGCCTGCCCAGGTGAGGGCGCCGATGCCGGGCAGGAAGAACGCGATGTACAGCACCAGGTCCAGCCAGGCCTGCGTTCGCGGCCTGAATCGGCCGTAGAAGAAGTCGCCGCGCACATGGCCATCGTGCGCCAGCGTGTACGCGCCGCCCATCATGAACAAGGTGCCGTAGATCATGTTGTTGACGTCGTAGATCCAGGCCGTCGGTGCATTCAGCGCGTAGCGCTTGAAGACCTCGATCACGACCACCAGCATCAACACCACGATCAGCCAGGCACAGCTCTTGCCCGCGAAAGTGCTGAACCGGTCGGCGGTGTGCAGCAGGCGTTGGGTAGTCATCGCGGGGCGGTGTCCTCAGGCGGGAAACAGAAATCAAACAGCCATCCGGATATTCCCCGGATGGCTGTGCAGCAGGGCGGGCCGGGGCCCGTCAGGCCTTCTTTTTGGCGAAGTAGTGGTTGTAGGCCATCTTGAAGTCGACCATGTAGTCGTTCTGCCACTGGCCGGCGCGCTCGGCAAATGCCCGTTGCGAGTCGAGCACCTTCTTGAAGATGGCGTTCTCGCCGCCTTTCTTCGCGATCGTCTTGTCCCAGGCGGCGAGTTGCGCGCGCAGGATCGCATCGGGCGTCTTGTAGAACTTGATGCCGGCCTTCTTCAGCTCGATGTAGTCCTGGCTGTTGCGCTGGATGGCCTTCCACGACATGTCGGCGCTCGACGCCTGCACTGCGTAGTCGATGATCGCCTTCAGTTCGGCCGGCAGTGCGTCGTACTTGCTCTTGTTGAACAGGATCTCGAACTGCTCGCCGCTTTGATGGAAGCTCTGCAGCATGCAGTTCTTCACGACGTCGGGGAAGCCGAGGATGCGGTCGCTGGTGGCGTTGTTGAACTCGGCCGCGTCGATCAGGCCCCGGTCGAGCGCCGGCACGATCTCGCCGCCCGGCAGCGGGTTCACCGACGTGCCGAGCTCGGTGAAGATGTCCACTGACAGGCCGACCGTGCGGAACTTCAGACCCTTCAGGTCTTCGACCTTGGCGATCGGCTTCTTGAACCAGCCCAGCGGCTGCGTCGGCATCGGCCCGTACAGGTACGACACCACGTCCATGTTGATCGACTTGTAGATCTCCTCCAGCAGGGCCTTGCCGCCGCCGTAGTTGTGCCAGGCTAGGACCATGTTGGGGTCCATGCCGTAGGCCGGACCGGAGCCCCACAGCGCGAGCGCCGAATTCTTGCCGTAGTGGTAGGCGACCACGCCATGGCCACCGTCGAGGGTTCCCTTGTTGACGGCCTCGAGCAACTGGAACGCCGGTACCACGGCACCGGAAGGCAGCACCTCGATCTTGAGCCGGCCGCCGGCCATGTCGTTGACCTTCTTGGCGAAGTCGTTGGCGTACTCGTGAAAGATGTCTTTCGCAGGCCAGGTCGACTGGAAGCGCAAGCTGGTCGTCTGCGCGCGGGAGATCATCGGCATGCTCAGTGCAGCAGCACCGGTCAGCGATGCGCCGATAAAGCGGCGGCGAGGTTTCGTTTCTGCCGTGGACGCTGTGGGCGCAAGGCTGGTGGGTTCGGTCATTCGGGACTACTCCTTCAAAAAACTGCGGACAGGGTTGGCTGATCGGTCTGAACGCCAGTACGCACTATCCTGCATTCCTGCCTGGCCCACAACGCGGGTTTCACCCGACGTTGCGCATGTTCACAGGCGCCGTTCATCGGTTGTGCACGATGTCGTCCTGCACGGCGATGGCACCACTGCGTGCAAGTTCGCCGAGCAACCATCCGGTCCAGGTCCGCTGGCTGTCGGCCGGGCGGCCGAGGCCATTCCAAATGCGACCGAACATCGGGGCCTCGTTGGTCCAGCGGTGCAGTTCGTCGATTCCTTGCGTCTGCTCTTCCATCAGGTGATATTTGAGCAACACCTTGGCGGCGTAGCGGGCATGTTTTTGTGGATCGGCGCGATAAGCCGCCAGTCGTGATCGGGCCCGATCAAGCGCCAGGCGAACATCTTCGAACGGCGAACCATGGCCAGGGATCACCCACTGAACCGGCAAGTCGGCGATCTGATCGAGAACGGCAGCGACCTCGTCGAAACCCGACTCGCCATCGAGTTCCGGGAATACGACCCCGAAACCGTCCTGCCACAGAGCATCACCCGAGATCAACACGCCGTGTTGCGGCTCGAACAACATCACGGCATCCGGATCGTGTCCGGGCGCCGCAATCACCTGCCAGCGGCGGTCGCCGAGTTGCAGTTCGGTGCCAGCGGGCAGACTCTGCTGGGCCTCGAAGCGCTCGATTCGTTGTGCCACATCGTCGAACGTCAGCGCCTCGACGTCCCAGTCGGCAACCGCCTGCCACGAGCCGGAGGGAATCGCCACCGGCGCGCCGAACACCCGCTGCAGGGCCGCGTTGCCGCCGCAATGGTCGGAATGCAGGTGGGTGTTGATGATGCGATCGAGCGGTGCGGCGCCAAGCGCTGCCTGCACCAGCGCAACGGTCTGCTCGGCGTGCAGGCAATGGCTGGTATCGACAAGCACGGTGTCGCCACGGTGGCCATGGAAAAGGACATTGTTCGACGACAACCAGCCGCGCTCGAATACCGTGATCCCCTGCAGCGCCGCGGGTGTCCGGCTGGCCTCAGCAGGGTGGTCGGTGGATGATTGGTGGCTGGGCATCGATCGCTGCGTATG
>JANNNE010000238.1:0-5589 GCA_031398385.1 Ideonella sp. | reverse complement strand
GACGACAATTTCGCGACCATCGTCGAAGCCGTTCGCGAAGGCCGCGGCATCCTGGACAACATCCGCAAGTTCCTGCGCTATCTGCTGTCGTCCAACATAGGCGAGGTGCTGACGGTGTTTCTGGGCGTGGTGGGGGCTGGCGTGATTGGCTTGAAGCCCGGCGATGGCGGTGGGGTCGTACTGCCGCTGCTCGCCACCCAACTGCTGTGGATCAACCTGATCACCGACTCGGCGCCCGCGCTGGCGATGGGTATAGACCCGGCGACTGACGACCTGATGGCCCGCAAGCCACGCCATGTGAATGATCGGCTGATCGACGCAAGCATGTGGGCCACTGTGATCCAGACCGGTGTGGTGATCGCGCTCGTGAGCCTGCTGACGATGGATTTTTACCTGCCTGGGGGGCTGATCGCCGGCACCGGCGATCTGACGACCGCCCGCACCGCAGGCTTTACGGTGCTGGTGTTCACCAGCCTGTTCACCTGCTTCACTTCACGCTCGGCCACTACCAGTGCTTTCGCCCATCTGTTCGCCAACCGCTGGCTGTGGCGTGCCGTCGCACTGTCGCTGTTGTTGCAGGTGGCGGTCGTCCATGTCCCGTTCCTCAACATCGCGTTCGGAACGGCGCCGCTGGCACTGGAACAGTGGCTGGTGTGCGCGGCGATGGCCAGCGTGGTCTTGATCTATAGCGAAGGGCAAAAACTGCTCAGGCGCCACTGGCGTCGATGACGCATGCTCTTCAAGGTCTGGAGCCGACCCACTTCCGAGGCGCCCGGGCGCGGCCTGGCGCTGCCACTCGACGTGCGCGGCACCGCATTTCAACAGCGCGTCTGGATGGCATTGCGCGAGATCCCGCCGGGTGATCTCGACGCTCAGGGCTGGTCGGTCTTGCCCGACCTGATCAGATTGCCCGCCTCGGGGCATCATTTTCCATGACGCGACCTGATCGGCCGGTGCAATTCGCGCTGTTCGACGCGGTAGCGGATGCTGCCTCCGAACATCGTGGCCGGCTGGACCTTGAGCCCGGCGCAGTGGTGCTCCGGGCCTTCGCTGTCGAAGAGGCGCCCGCCTTGCTGGCAGCGATCGATCAGATCGCGCAGGTTTCTCCGTGGCGCCACATGACCACGGTTCGTGGCTCGGCGTATCCCGACCCAACCGTCTCTGTGTGCCAGGACATCGGGTGGCTTGAGGCCGCGCATCGCGCTCAACAGCGCCGTCTTGCCCGCCTCGTTCTTGCCGACAAGGCAAGTGAGGTCGCCGATCTCGAATTCCCCGCTGTCCTCAACGGACCGTTCGTTCTGAACGCGGACTTTGGGCAGCTTCATGCCCCCCGTTTTCTGTTCAGCGGTTGCAGATGCCGAATACGGCATCGAATCGCTTGAGGGACGCGGCAAGCAGCTTGTTGTGTCCGGTGCCCCGAGGATGCGGGCGCGCATTGCGCTCGCGCCAGTCGAAGGACTTGGGCTGATGCGTCAGCAGGTAACCGGGGTCTCCCTTCGCGCCAGGCGCCGGAATGGCGAACGGATTGTCGGCATGCCGCTCGGCGTGCGTCATCGAGAAGCCAACGACAAGGCAAGTACGCTCATTGAATGCCTTGGTCGAGATCACCAGCATCGGGTGGTGGTCGGGCATTTCTGCTCCGATTGCGGGGCTGAATTGAATGAAGATGATCTCCGCTCGCTCCGGCACCCAGAGCGCGGATTTACGCGTCGCCATTGGCAAACGCCTCCTTGCCGACGGGACGATCCGCCATCACCTCGCCGCCATGCTTCTTCGGATCAAAGGCCGCCAGCATCTGGTCCAGCGTGGGCTCCACCTCGGTCTCGATGACGATGCGGCCGGGCTTGACCGTGACGCGCACGGACGAGCCCTCGGCCACGCCGGCAGTTCTGGCCATCGGCTTCGTGAGTCGAAGCGCGAGGCCATTGCCCCATGCGCTGATCTGTGCTGCCGAAGTGCTCATTTTGAAATCTCCGATGTGTTGACACGAATGTATCAACGTCGTGCTGATGTGTCACCATCCGTTGATACATTCGTCAATGACCCTGGCGACGATCTTGCCCAGTTCTACCGGGTCGACTTCGCATCGTGCTTTGGCTAAAGACACGTGCGCAGACCCAAGGCCTTTCGGATATGCCAGGAGGTGACGCCGTGGCCGAGCTTCAAGCGCTGGGCGAAGTAGGCATCACAACAGCCCGCTCGACAGTCAGGGGCATCGAGGACCGGATACGGCCCGGCGCGGTCCCGGCCACCCGGGGCAGGCTTTCGGTACGCGATGCGCGCGGGTCCGTCGATCAGCCGGGCCAGCGTATCTCGACTTCCAGGCCCGGCGAAGCGTTGCGCAGTGTCATGGTGGCGCCGTGCGACTGGGCCACGAGCCGGCACAGGTAAAGGCCCAGGCCGACCCCGCCGGTCGAGCGGGTTCGCGCCGAATCAGGTCGGTAGAACGGTTCGGCAAGCCGCGCGAGTTGCTCGTCGGGAACGCCGGGGCCGTAGTCACGCACGCGCAGCGAGACCACTTCGCCGTCGCGGCGGGTGACGACATCGATCGGCTGCCCGGCCGCTGCGGCATGCCGGCAGGCGTTGTCGATCAGGTTGCGGATCATCATGGCCACGCGCGGCCGGTCGAGCGCCAGCGGGGGCAGTGCATCGGCCAAGGTCAGTCGGACCGCTTGCTCTGCGAATTGTCCGGTCACCACATCGCGCACCAGCGCGTTGAGATCGGTGGGTTCGGTCTTCAGGGCAGCGGAGCCGGCGGCCAGCCGCTCGCCTTCGAGCAGGTCGGTGATCAGTTCGGCCATCACGGCCAGGTCGCGCAGCAGCGCCTGGCGCTCGGCCGAATCGGCCAGCAGCTCGGTATTCAGGCGCGCGCGTGTCAGCGGCGAGCGCAGTTCGTGGCTGATCGCCAGCAACAGCGCCCGCTGGCTGCGCAACATGCCATGCAGGCCGCTGGCCATCGAATTGACCTGGGTTGCCAGATCACCGAGTTCGTCGCGGCGGCGCACCGGAATGACCCGGTCGAATTCGCCCGCGCCGTAGCGCATGGCTCCGGCGCGAATATCGTCCAGCGGTCGAAACATCCGGCGCACGATGGCATACGCAGCCACCGTCAACAGCAACAGGGCCAGCAGCGGCCAGACCACCACCCCCGGGCGCCGCTCGCGCCACGGCAGATCGCCGATCCCGAACTGGATCTGGTGGCCGTCAGCCGTCGTTCGATCGAACTGCCCGGCCTCGTCGCGAGCTTGTTCGGAGGAATGGGTGTGCGCATGCCGTCTGCGCTCGGGGTGTGATTCCCAGTTCACTGTCGGGCCATCGACGCGAACCGAAATCGGCAGGCGGGCGACCAGCGCCTGCACGCGCTGCACATCGGGGGGCGATCCGATTTCGGCGGCCAGACGGTCGACATAGTCTGCCAACAGCGGCTTGACCAGCACCTGATAGCCGCCACTGAAGGCCAGCCGCGTGCCGCCCAGAAAGATCAGCGTGCTGGCAAAGGCAAGCATCAGGAACAGTGCGACCAGGCGCCAGCGCAAGGAATGCCGAAAGCGGCGGTGCCAGCGTAGCGGGCCGCCTTCGAGGCGGGCTGGCCCGTGGTGGCCGCGCCGCCGGGTGGGATCGTCTGGCTGCACCATCAGATTGACCGCACGCCGGTGAAAACATATCCCGCATTGCGCAGTGTCTTGATCGGCGTCAGCGGCTCGAGCTTGCGGCGCAAGCGGCTGACCAGGATATCGACCGCACGCGTATGCAGATCGGCTTCGCGGCCGCGCAGCCGGTTCAGGATTTCGTCGCGATTGAATACCCGGCCAGGTTCGCGCGCCAGCAGCGCCAGCAGTTCGAACTCGGTGCTGGTCAGCTCGACCGGCAGGTCCTGGCAATTCACCTCGCGCCGCTGCAGATCGATCAGCAGGCCGTCGAACAACAGCCGGTTTTCGTGGCTGCTGTCGACATTGCGCGAGCGCCGCAGAATCGTCTGCAGCCGGGCCGCCAGTTCGCGTGGCTCGAAGGGTTTGGGAAGATAGTCGTCGGCGCCGAGCTCCAGGCCGACCACGCGATCGGTCAGCTCACCGCGGGCGGTCAGCATCAGCACCGGAATGTCGCTGTCACGCCGAATCCGGCGGCAGACCTCGAAGCCGTCGATTTCCGGCAGCATCACGTCGAGAATCACCGCATCGAAACGCCCCGCGGCGAGTCGGGCCAGACCCACGCTGGGCAAGACGGCACTCTCGAGCTCGAAATCGAAGCGCCGCAGGTAGGTGGCCAGCGGCGCCCCGAGCTCCTTATCGTCGTCGATCAGCAGGATCCGGTGCATGGACGAGATGCTGCCATACCTGCCGCGGCGTCAACTGCGCGAGCCGCGGTGCCGGCCCCCGCGATCGAGAAACTCACGCAGTTTCTGCTGCTGCCCGGCGTTCAGGCTGTCGTAGAAGTCGGCCGCCGCAGTGATGACGGCGGGCGAGGCTTCGCGCAGTGCCGTCGTCTTGCCTTCGACCAGGGCCTGCGCGCTTGCGCGGTCGAACCGCTCGCCGGCGATCAACGCCTTCACCTCGGCGCGCGGATCGGTGGTCTGACCGATCACGGTCTTGCGCTTGGCCGCCAGGGTGTCGGCCAGTGCGGTGAGCTTGAGCTTCTGCGCGGCATCCAGATCGAGCTTGCTGCCGGCGCGCTCGACCATCTTGGCCCGCCACTCGACGCGCTCGGTCTCGCTCATGTGCGCGCCGCCCCAGTGCGAATGCATGCGATGCGAACACGCGGCGATGCCGCCAATCAACACCGACGCGCCAAGAACGCCGATCAGCGTGCGTTTGATCCATTTCCTCATGTCTATCCCCTTTCGGTTTCGGGTGGGTTGAACATGGGCTCAATGCTCGCCGCCGGCGGTCGCGTTGTCCTTTCAGTGCCGCATCGTTGTGTATCGTTTCTTGTCAGCCGCAGGCCCGCGGGTGCGGCCTCGACTCTTCCACCTGTCGAAAAGGACGTTTCCGCCAGCCCGGGTTGGTGCGTGCGCCGAACGTTCCTATAGTGAGCCCAGACCCAGCGATCCAAGCACGAGGCTTTGCTTGGCCAATCGGCTGTCGAGTGCCTGGGAGAAAAATAAACGTCGGCTTGTGGCCCCCAGTGTGAATTCAACGTTGCAACAGTAAGCTGACCTTGGCAGCCGCCAGGGCCGATGCGGTGGGCGACCGCGAGCGGCTGCGTTGCGTCGGTCAGGCGACCTGGCGGGCGCGGCGAACGTTGGCCTGCGTCGCGTCGATGGCTTCCGTGGTCACCGCCTCAGCCTGTCTCATCAGCGAGGACTGGCCCTGGCTAAAGCCGGCAGCCAGGCTCTGGGACAGGTCGGTCCAGAAATGCAGGTAGTTGTTCATCAGGCCCTGGGCCAGATTGCCGAACGCGTTGGAATTCGACAGCTTCAGCGCAGCGTCCTGCATCTGCCGCATCAGGCCTTCGGCGACCTGGACCGCCTGCGTCGTGACTTCGGGCGACGTAGCGTAGCGACTCAGCAGTTCGGTGTTGGATTGGGTGAGCTTCACGAACGGTTGCATCATGGTGTCGGTGGCGGCGGTGTTCATCAGGGTGTCCTTGATC
>JANNNE010000204.1:0-4159 GCA_031398385.1 Ideonella sp. | reverse complement strand
AGTGCGCGTGCGATCTCCAGCCGCTTCAGCGCGCCATACGACATCTGGCTGGCATGCGCGTCGCGGTAGGCGCCCACGCCGACGAAGGCCATCAGCTCGGCGGCCTCGTCGCGGCAGGCACGGTCGGCGCGGCGCAGGCCGGGCAGGTGCAGCATGCTGGCGAGCAGGCTTTGCGACAAGCGCAAGTGCGCACCGACCATCACGTTCTCGATCGCCGACATGTTCATGCACACCTGCAGGTTCTGGAAGGTGCGGCTCATGCCCAGCCGCGCCAGCTCGGCCGGCGCCTGGCCTGCCACCGCAGCGCCCTCAAACTCGATCGAACCGCTGGTGGGCGTGTAGATGCCGGTGATGAGGTTGAACAGCGTCGTCTTGCCAGCGCCGTTGGGGCCGATCACCGAATGCACGGTGCCGCCCTGGATCGTGAAGCTCACGTCCTGCACGGCCTTGACGCCGCCGAACTGCTTGTTCAAGCCCTTGACGATGAGCTGGCTCATTTCACATCGTCCTTGGCGTCGTTGCTGCCGTCCTTGCCGTCGTCGCGACGAAACCGCGCCGCCAACGTCGGCACGATGCCCTTGGGCAGGAAGATCATCGTCACCATCAGGATCGCGCCGAAGACCACCGTTTCCCAGCCTTCGAAGGTGGACAGCAGCTGCGGCAGCATGGTCAGGATCGCCGCGCCGACGATTGAGCCGAACACCGAAGCCATGCCACCCACCACCACCATGGTCACGAGTTCGATCGAGTGAAAGAAGCCGGCCAGGCCCGGCGTCACGAAGGCGATGTAATGCGCGCTCAGGCTGCCCACGAGGCTGGCCACGACGGCCGAGACGACAAAGATGCGCACCTTCACGCGCGTGGTCTGCACACCCACCACCTGCGCCGCCACCTCCGAGCCGTGGATCGCCTGCAGCGCGCGGCCGGCGGGTGAATCGATCAGGTTCAGGGCCAGCCAGCTCACCACCAGCAGCAGCAGCGAAGTCACCGCGTACCAGGCCTTGTCGCCCGCCAGTTCCAGGCTGCCGATGGCCAGCGCCGGCACGGTCAGCCCGTCGGGGCCGCCGGTGTACTTGGTCTCGTTGGTGATGACGATGGCGATGATGATGCCCAGGCCCAGCGTGGCCATCGCCAGGTAGTGGCCCTTGAGCTTGAGCACCGGCCGCGCGATCGCGAAGGCCAGCAGTCCGGCGGCCGCGCAGCCGGCCAGCAGCGCCACCAGCGGCGGCCAGCTGAACTGCGTGGTGAGAATGGCGCTGGCGTAGGCGCCGATGCCCAGGAAGCCGGCGTGGCCCAGGCTGATCTGCCCGGTGTAACCGATGAGCAGGTTCAGCCCGATGACGACGACCGCGTTCATCGCGATGCGGATCGCCACGTCGTAATGGTAGGGGTTGGTCAGCAGCAGCGGCAGCGCCAGCAGCAGCAGCGCGAGCACGAGCAGGCCCTTGAATTTGATGCTCATACCCGGTCCGTGACCTTGGCGCCGAACAGGCCGCGCGGCATGAAGAACAGCACCACCAGGATCAGCACGAAGGGCACCGCGTCCTTGTACGACGACGAAACGTAACCCGCCGTCATCGCTTCCACCAGCCCCAGGAGCAGGCCGCCGACGATGGCACCCGCGCCGCTGCCCAGCCCGCCCAGCGTGGCGGCGACGAAGCCCTTCAGTCCGAGCATGATGCCGACGTCGTACGAGGTGTTGGTGATCGGCGCCACCAGGATGCCGCCGAGCGCTCCGAGCGCGGCCGAGAGGCCGAAGCTGGCCAGCAGAATGGCTTTTGTGTTGATGCCCACCAGCTGCGCCGCAAGCTTGTTGTGCGACGTTGCCAGCATCGCCTTGCCCTGCAGCGTGCGCGTGAAGAACCAGGCCAGCACGGCCACGATGACCAGCGTCACGCCCAGTACCCACAGGCTCTGCGGCAGCAGCGTGGCGCCCAGCACCGCGATCGGCTGGTCGCCCGAAAAGGCCGGCAGCGCGTGCGTTCCCTTGCCCAGCGTCACCTGCACCAGCCCGCGGATGAAGAGCGAGGCGCCGATGGTGATGATGATCAGAGTCACCACCTCGGCGTTTTTCGCCGGCTCGATGGCCAGCTTCTCGACCAGCAGCCCACCCAGCGCAGCGGCCGCCACTGCGATGCCAATGGCCAGCGGCAGCGGCATGCCTTGCGAGGTCATCAGCGCCGCGGCCATGCCGCCGAGCATGATGAACTCACCCTGCGCGAAGTTGATCACGCCGCTGGCGTTGTAGATGATCGAAAAGCCCAGCGCGGCCAGCGCATAGGTGGCGCCGATCGTGAGGCCGGAAAGAAAGAATTGCAGGAACTGGGCCGTCATGGGGATATCTCCTGTCGTGTGCCGAAACGGGATGGCGCGGCGCGTAGATGGCGCCGCGCTGCACGAGGGGGGTCGGCTACTGCGCCAGGGCCCAGTCACCGTTCTTGATCTCGAGCATGCGGAATGCCGAGAGATCCAAGCCCATGTGGTCGGTGGCGCTCATGTTGACGACGCCGCCCGTGCCGACATGCCCCTTGGTGGCCTCGATCGCATCGCGCACCTTGGCCTTGTCGGTGGAGCCGGCTTTCTTCAGCGCCTCGACGGCAATCATCAAGCCGTCGAAGGCATGGCCACCGAACGCCGAGATGTCCTCTTTGTACTTCTCGGTGTAGGCGGTGCGATAGCCCAGGGAAACGGCCTTCTGCGGGTCGCTGGCCGGCAGCACGTCGGCCACCAGCAGCGCCGAGGCGGGCAGGCGCACACCTTCGGCGGCCTTGCCGGCGAGCTTGATGTACTCCTCGGACGCGACGCCGTGCGACTGGTACATCGGCAGCTTGATGCCGAGCTGCGCGTAGTTCTTCGTCACCACCGCCGGGCCCTGGCCGAGGCCGAACACCAGCACGGCCTGTACGCCAGGCACGCCCTTGATCTTGGTGAGCTGTGCCGTCGTGTCGGCGTCCTTCGGGCCGTAGGTCTCGTCGGCAACCATCTCGATGCCGTACTTGGCGGCCACCGCCAGCGTCTCTTTGCGGCCCGACTGGCCGAAGCCGCTGGTCTCTGACAGCAGCGCCACCTTCTTCAGCCCGCGCTTGTTCATGTCGGTGAAAATTTTCTCGGCGGCCATGCGGTCGGTGTGCGGCGTCTTGAAGACCCACTTCTTCACCGGTTCGACGACGACCACGCCGCCGGCCAGCGAGATGAAAGGCACGCCGGCCTTCTCGACCAGCGGCGCCATCGCCATCGTGGCACCGGTGGTGGTGCCGCCGACGATCAGGTCGACGTTGTCGGACTCGATCAACCGCTTGCCAAAGCCGTTGGCCTTGTTCGCGTCACCGCCGTCGTCGTAGTGCACGAGCACCAGCTTGCGGCCGAGAATGCCGCCCGCAGCGTTGATGCGCTCCACGTACAGCTGCAGCGTTTTCAGCTCGGGGTCGCCGAGGAAGGCGGCCGGGCCGGTGACCGAGAGCACCGAGCCGATCTTGATCTCGCCGCTCTGGGCCAGGGCGCCAAACGACAGGGTGGCCAGCGCGGTCGTGATCGACAGGGCGGCGAGCGTGAACAGGTTGCGTCTTTTCATGGTTGTGTCTCCTTAGGGTGGAACTTGAAAGGGGTGGGAATTCAGAGCCGCTCGATGACCAGCGCGATGCCCTGGCCGACACCGATGCACATCGTGCACAGCGCATAACGACCGCCGCGGCGGCGCAGTTCGTAGGCGGCCGTCGTGACCAGCCGGGCACCGCTCATGCCCAGCGGGTGGCCAAGCGCGATGGCGCCGCCGTTGGGGTTGACGTGCTCTGCCTCGTCGGGCAGGCCAAGATCGCGCAGCACGGCCAGCGCCTGCGCGGCGAAGGCCTCGTTGAGTTCGATGACGTCCATCTGCGCCAGCGTGAGGCCGGTCAACGCCAGCACCTTGCGTACCGCCGGCGCCGGGCCGAAGCCCATGATGCGCGGCGCAACACCGGCAGTGGCCATGCCGACCACACGCGCCAGCGGCTTCAGGCCGTGTTGCGCGGCGGCCTGCTCCGAGGCCAGAAGCAGCGCACAGGCGCCGTCGTTGACGCCCGAAGCATTGCCGGCGGTCACGCTCAGTTCGGGGCCGTTGACGCCCTTCAGCCGCGCCAGCATCGCCAGCGTGGTTTCCGGGCGCGGGTGTTCGTCGGTGTCC
>JANNNE010000173.1:0-19195 GCA_031398385.1 Ideonella sp. | reverse complement strand
GCGCCATGCACAGCTGCGCGGCCCGTTCGAGCGCCGCATCGGACACCTCGATCTCGGCCAGCCGGGTGCGCGCCGCGACGATCTGGCGCCGCACCCGCGCCTCGTCCTTGCTCCAGCGTTCGATGAAGGCGGCACCGTCACGCTCGAAGGCATCGCGGCGTTTCACGACCTCGATGCGCGAGGGCAGATCTTGCGGCGTCCGGACCTCGACCGACAGTCCGAAGCGGTCGAGCAGCTGCGGCCGCAGTTCGCCTTCCTCCGGGTTGCCGCTGCCCACCAGCACGAAACGCGCGGGGTGGCGCACGCTCAGGCCTTCGCGTTCGACGACGTTCTCGCCGGATGCCGCCACATCGATCAGCAGATCGACCAGGTGATCCTCGAGCAGATTGACCTCGTCGATATACAGAAACCCGCGGTTCGCCCGCGCCAGCAGCCCAGGCTCGAAAGCCTTGACGCCGTCGGCCAGCGCACGTTCGAGGTCGAGCGCGCCGACCACCCGATCCTCGGTCGCGCCGAGCGGCAGATCGACCACCGGCACCGGCACGGTTTCAGTCTTCAGTGAGAGCCTGCCGGAAGCCTTGCCCGGCTTGCGATCATTCGAGGGGGTGCTGAGGACCTGGCGGCGCGCCTCGCATTCCGTGCAGCCGACCGGCCAGGCCGGATCGCAGCGGTAGCGGCAGCCGACCACGGCCGACATTGCCGGCAGCAGCGCCGCCAGGGCGCGCACCGCTGTCGATTTGCCGGTCCCGCGGTCACCGAAGACCAGCACGCCGCCGATGCGCGAATCGACGGCGGCGATCAGGATCGCCAGTTTCATTTCGTCCTGGCCGACGATCGCCGAAAAGGGAAAAACCAAGGCAACTCCAGGTCCGACAGCTTTGATACGGATTGGACCATCGGTCCAATGTGAAGTACATAAGAGTGTGTCAGACTATTCTGACGGGTCGAGGTGATCCGATCAAGGATTCTTCATGCAGCACACCAATCGTCGAACCTTCATGATGGGCATGGTCGCCAGCGGCAGTGTGGCCGCGCTGTCGGCCGTCTCGGCGAGGGCCGCGGCACCGGTTTTGACGGAAGCCGATCCTCAGGCCCTCGCACTGGGCTTCAAGAACGAGTCCACCAAGGTCGACAAGGCCAAGTTCCCGCAGCACACGCCCGCGCAGCTGTGCAGCGGCTGCAATTTCTATCAGGCCAAGCCGACCGACGCGATGGCGCCGTGCCAGCTGTTTGCGGGCAAGCAGGTGCCGGCCAAGGGCTGGTGCAGCGCCTGGGCGAAAAAGGCGTGAGCGCCGTTCCGCGCTGCCGGCGCCACGTGCGCCGGCAAGTCCACTGACAGCGGAATGGCGGCTCAGCCCTGGCCGCGCATCGGGCAGCGCAGGAACAGGCGCGACAGCGTGTCGGTCAACGCGACCCGCTCGTCGCCCTCGGTGGCACGCAGGCCGGCCATCGGGCCGTGCAGCATTTTCTGCGTCAGGCCGTGCGAAAACGCTTCGAGGACGGCATCGATGTCCTCGCCTCGGGCCAGCAGCCTGCGCGCACGCAGCAGTTCGGCCGAGCGCCAGGTTTCGGCCTGCGTCTGCAGGGCCTGGATCAGCGGCACCGTCTCGCGCGTGTGCAGCCAGCGCACGAAGTCCTGAACGCCGGTTTCGATGATGCGCTCGGCATGGCCGACCGCCGCGCTGCGCTTGTCGCTGCCGTTTTGCACGATGTGCGCCAGGTCGTCGAGCGAATACAGATAGACGTCGGGCAGCTCGGCCACCTCGGCCTCGATGTCGCGCGGCACGGCCAGATCGACCATCAGCATCGGCCTGCGCCGACGGGCACGCACCGCCCGCTCGACCGCACCGAGGCCGATCACCGGCACCGACGCGGCGGTGCAGGACACGATCAGGTCAAACTCGGCCAGCCGGGCCAGCGCCTCGCCCAGATCGATCGCATCGGCTCCGAACTGGGCGGCCAGCGCCTCACCCCGCTCCAGATTGCGGTTGGCAATCGTCATCGGCTGGCGCACCTTGCCCGCCAGGTGCGCCAGCACCGGACCGGCCATTTCGCCGGCGCCGAGAAACAGAACCTTCAGCTCGCCGAGATCCTCGAACAGCTTGCCCGCCAGCTGCACGATCGCCGCGGCCAGGCTGATGGTGTGCATGCCGATCTCGGTATCGGTGCGAACTTCCTTCGCCACCGCGAACGAGCGCTGGAACAGCTGGTGCAGCGTCTTGCCGATGGTGCCGGCCGCCTCGGCGCCGCGCACCGCGCGTTTCATCTGACCGAGGATCTGGGTCTCGCCCACCACCATCGACGACAGCCCGCTGGCCAGACGAAACGTGTGGCGCGCCGCACCGGCGTCCTCGAGCACATGGAAGTGGCGCTGCAACTCATTGGCCGCCATGCCGCCGGAATCGGCCAGCCAGGTCAGCGCCTGGTCGGCGAGTTGACCGGTGTGGTGTTCGCCTTCGCTGCCGACGAACAATTCGGTCCGGTTGCAGGTCGACACCAGCACGACTTCGGACGGCTGCTTCAGCCGGTCGCTGAAGGCCCGCAGCGTCGGCACCAGGTGTTCGGCAGCGAATGCGAACCGCCCGCGCACGTCGAGCGGCGCCGTGGTGTGATTGAGTCCCAGCGCGACGACGCTCATGCCGTAATCCCTTGTTTGACGATGTCCGGGCGCTTGTGCCGACGCCAGCGCACCGCGATGTCGATAGCGTGGGCCGCACCGGCGGCCAGCAGCCACAGTGCCAGCCAGGTGATGCCGGCATCGCGCAACACGCTGCGCAGCGCCAGCATCAGGCACAGGCCGGACGACAGATTGATCAGGAAGTCGCGTGGCGCGACGCCCCGCCCGGTGCGCCAGTGCAACAGCGACAAGGCCAGCGCCTCAATGACGGTGATGGCGATCACCAGATCGACCAGCGATGCCGCAACCTCCAGCTCAGTCATGCCCAAACCTCAGCCGGCGCCGAACGGCCCGTTCAATCGGACCGTGGCCCAGTTGAGACAGGCCGCGATCGCGACCCAGACCAGGTAGGGTGCCAGCAGCCACGCGGCGCTGCGGGCATAGCGGCCCAGCACCAGGATCAGCACCAGCACCGACAGCCACAAGAACGGCACCTCGAACAGCGCCCAGTCGGGTCGGTGCAGACGAAAATACAGCAGGCTCCAGAACACATTCAGAAAGGCGTTGACAGCGAACAGCAACAACATCTGCTCGCGGTCGACTTTCGACGGCGCGAGCCGCCAGGCGCGCACGCCGGCGGCCGCCGCCAGCCCGAAGATCGTGGTCCAGATCGGACCGAAGGCCCAGTCGGGCGGCTTCCACTCGGGCTGCTTCAGGCTCGCGTACCAGGGTCCGAGGTCGGTCATCAAGGCGCCGAGCACCGCAACAAAGCTGGCCACCGCAGCCGAAACTGCGATCGGCTGCCAGCGTTTCATACACGGGCCACCCCGAACAGGTGCGCCAGGTCCTTGAAGAAGATCCGCGCATGCGCCATCGGCTTCTTGCGCACCAGTTCCTTGTTCATGTATGACTCGAAGGTGAGCTGCTGCACATCGGGATCCTTGCAGATCGACACAAAACGCTCGCGCAGCCGGTCGCTCGAGTACCAGAACCACTGCATGATGCCGAGCACCCGGAAAACCGTGCCGTGGGCCTTCATGAAGCGCTTGCGTGCCAGCGCCAGCGCCCGGCTGTCACCGGTGGCCAGCAAGGCTTCGACCGCATCGGCAGCCAGCCGGCCGCCGTACATCGCGTAGTAGATGCCCTCGCCGGAGGCCGGCGCGACGACACCGGCCGCGTCACCTGCCAGCACCACGTCGCGCCCGTTGTCCCAGCGCGGCAGCGGCTTCATCGGAATCGGCGCACCTTCGCGCCGCAGGGTCTCCGCGTCACCGAGCTGCGCCGCGTCGCGCAGCCGGCCGACCGCGCTGCGCAGCGAAAAGCCCTTGTCGGCACTGCCGGTGCCCACGCTCAGCGTGTCGCCGTGCGGAAACACCCAGCCGTAGAAATCGGGCGACAGGCTGCCGCGGTAATAGACATCGCAGCGGCTGGCGTCGTATCCCGCCGGACGGCTTGCCGGCGTGCGCAGGATCTCATGGTACGCAAAGACATAACGCGTTCGCTCGGCACCTGGAATCACCTGCCGCGCCACTTCGGATCGCGCACCGTCGGCACCGACGACCGCGCGGGCCCGCACCCGGGCCGGCACCCACTGCTTGTCACCGGTGGCGCCGAAACCGCGGGTTTCGTAGTGCACGACACTGACCCCGTCGGCGTCCCGTTCGAGGCGTTCGAAACGTCCGACGCGACGTTGTGCACCGCTGCGTGCGGCGCGCTCGCGCAACCATTCGTCGAACACGTGGCGGTCGACCATGCCGACGAAACCGTTGTCGATCGGGATGTCGACCCGCACGTCTTTCGGAGAGACCATGCGCGCCGAGGTTGCACGGGCCACCAGCAGCTCGTCGGGGATCGCGAAATCCTTGATCAGGCGTGGCGGAATCGCGCCGCCGCACGGCTTGGTGCGTCCGGCCCGGTCGAGCAGCAGCACACGGCGCCCAGCCCGGGCCAGGTCATGCGCTGCGGTGGCGCCTGCCGGTCCGCCACCAATCACGACCACATCGAAGGTGTCTTCGGTCATCATGCCGCCTGTTGTTGAATGGTTCGACCGGCAGCCGCCTGCGGCGCTCCGGCCAGGGGTCGCCCGGCACCGCCGAGCCGCAAAGCCAGCACGGCAGCCGCGACGAACAGCAGTGCCTCGAACGCGAAGACCGCGCCGTAGGCCAGTTGCGGGCTGCCGATCAGCCAGCGCGCCAGGTCGCTGGCCGCGGTGCCGACCAGTCCGCCCAGACCGAAAGCCCAGGCCTGGGCCGCGCCCCACAAGCCCATCCGGACGCCTTCGCGCGATTGCCGGCCTTCGCCGGCCAGCCGCATCATCGACGCGATGGCCGCGATCGAAAATGCGCCGTTGGCAGCGCCGAGCAGAAAGACGGTGGTCTTGAACGGCCAGGCCGGCCCGACCAGCCCGGCCGCAACCAGCCCGAGCAGCATCAGCGCCGACATCAGGCAGCCCCCGACCTGCCAGGCCATCAACGAGCCGAAACGCTGGCCGCGTCCTGCCAGTCCGGCCGCCAGCATGCCGAGCAACACGCCGCCGTGCTGCACGCCCGACAGGCTGGTCGACTCGCCCGGCGTGAAGCCGAATACGGTGCCCGCGAACGGCTCCAGGATCAGGTCCTGCGCGCTGTAGGCCAGCATCGAGATGAAGACGAAGATCGTGAATCGGCGCGCCACCGGCTCGACCCAGACCTGCGACAGCGCCTGGCGGAACGGCGTCCGCGGCTCGGCGGTTGCTGCGGTGTCGACGGGCGCGGTGGCCGCACCCTCGAGCCGCCAGGTGGCCAGCAGCGTCAGCAGCAGGGCGATCGCCGACACCGCGCAGCTCACCGCAATCAGCCGAGCGGGAGAGTAGGGATCGAGCAGCTTGCCGGCGATACCGGCGGTGGCGGCAAAGCCGACGATCATCATCAGCCAGACCAGGGTCGCCGCGGCGGCCCGCCGCGGCGCGTCGACACGGGCGGCCAGCAACACCAGCAGCGAGGTGCCGCTGGCACTCACACCGATGCCGATCAGGCAGAAGGCGAGCACGGCCAGCGCGATGCCCGACACGGTGTCGCTGCCCATCCAGGCGGTCGCTGCCGCAGCGAGCGCGCCGCCACTGGCCAGCACCACCATGCCGCCGACGATCCAGGGGGTACGACGCCGGCCGAGGTCGGAGCCGTAGCCCATGCGCGGCCGCGAGATCTGCACCAGGTAATGCATCGCCACCAGCAGCCCGGGCAACAAGGCGGGCAGCGCCAGTTCGACCACCATCACCCGGTTCAGGGTCGACGTGGTCATCACGACAACCGCGCCCAGACAGGCCTGCACCAGCCCGAGCCGCGCGATCGACAACCAGCCGAACGAGCGGCTCATGGCGCACCGCGCAGCGCAAACGCGCTGACCATCATGCCGATCACGAACAAGGGTACGCCGAAGCCGCTGTACCAGACCGCGCGCTCGGTCGGGCGCTGCAGGAAGCGGCGCATCAGCACCAGTTGCAGCGCGATCAAGCCGCTGACCGCCAGTGCATGCAGCGGTTGTTGCCAGCTGACCAGCATGCCGACCACGCACAGCTGCGGCACCAGCATCACCACGCAGGCCGTGCGCGCCGCGGTTTGCACGCCGAGCTGCACCGGCAGCGAGGCGATTCCCATCTGCCGATCGCCTTCGACTGACTTGAAGTCGTTCAGCGTCATGATGCCGTGGGCCGACACGCTGTACAGCAGCGCCAGCGCGACCGAGCGCAGCTCGGGCATCGCGCCGCCGGCCATCACCGCGGCGCCGGTCACCCAGGCCAGGCCTTCGTAGCACAGGCCGCAGGCCGCGTTGCCCCACCAGCCGTTCTGTTTAAGACGCAGCGGCGGCGCGCTGTAGGCCCAGGCCAGCAGCAGGCCGAGCAGGCCGGCGGCAAAGCCCCAGGGGCCGAGCAACGCGGCAACCAGCATGGACAACACGGTCCAGGCGATGGCAATGCCCAGTCCCCAGCGCCCTGGCATGCGACCGGAAGGAATCGGGCGGTTCGGTTCGTTGATGGCGTCGACTTCGCGGTCGAACCAGTCGTTTACCGCCTGGCTGCTGGCGCAAACCAGCGGACCGGCGAGCAGCACGCCCACGATGATCAGCAGCCAGTTGCCGTCAGGCGCCACGCCGGAGGCCACTACCCCGCAAGCGAACGCCCACATGGGCGGAAACCAGGTGATCGGTTTCAGCAGTTCCGCAACTGTGGACAGCGAGGGACGGGCCATGCAGCGAATACTGCACGTGACACCTCAATACGTCAATCTGAATTTACACTCAGAGTGTCAACCAATCACTACACGACGCTGGTGCCGCGGAGCGCACGCCGATTCAGTCCTCGCCGGGGACCGATGTGAGGTCGCCGATGTTGAATCGGCGCAGCTTGACGTACAGACTCTGGCGCGACAGACCGAGCATCTCGGCCGCGGAAGCGCGGTTGTCGTGGGTCAGCTCGAGTGCCGCCTCGATGCACAACTGCTCGATCAGATCGGTGGTGTCGCGCACGATGTCCTTCAATGGCACGCGCCCCACCAGTTCGGTCATCTGGCCGACCGACCGTGGCATCTCCCGGCCCGCGCCGGTGGTTCTGACCTCGGCCGCCAACCGTCGGCTGACGTCGCGGATGGTGAACCCGAGGCAGGGTTCGGCGCCCTCCGTGACGGCCACGCCCGAAATCTCGACCTCGGTGGAGGCCCCGTACTCGCCGCGCATCACGGTGGCAAACAGGCGGACCGCACCGCGTTGGCGCATGTTGGTAATCAGCACGTTCAGATCGACGCCGGTGCGGCCCAGCCAGCGTTCGAGTGATTGCCCGCGCACCTGCGTTTCAGTGGCCAACTGGGCCAGATCGATGAATGCATGGTTGGCCATCAGAATCAGGCCTTCGAGGTCGGTTACGACGAAAGCGTCCGGGGCCTGCTCGATCAGCTTGAGCATCGCACTCTGGCCGCGCCGTTCAACGGCGCCGTGCCCGCCATCGACCGGAGTCACCCGCACCACCAGGTGCGCTGTTTTCTCCTGCCTGAACAACGAGGCCGACACGCGCAGGGGTTCGAGGCGTCCCTTCAGGCACGCGGTGGTACTTTCGCCGTGGCCGGTTGCGCCGACACGGGCGAGCATGGCCGACACGCCGGCCGCCGGCTTGCCGCTGGTATCGGATTCGAAGACATCGCTCAGCGTCAAACCGGTGCGCAGGACTTCGGCGCCGAACAAGGCATGCGCCGCAGGATTCGCCTCTTCGAGCTTGCCGGTCGTGGCATCGACGATCAAAACCGACTCGCCCGCCACCTGAAACAGCGAACGGTAGCGGGTTTCCATGTGCCGCAACCGCCAGTAGTCGTGCTCCATGGCCTGCTGGGCACTGATCAGGCGTTGCTGCAGCAGTGCGTTGGCACGCAGGTCCCGCCCGAATACCACCGAGCGACCGCCGCTGCTCTTGCCACGTCCGGCGCGCTGCGGCAGGGCGATCGCCGAATACGACAGCGGCAGGTCGACACCGTTGACCGAATGCTGGTTGATGTGGCGCCAGCGCGGTGCAGCGTTGGCCTTCGAGTCGCGCAACAACGCCTCGACCTTGGGCCGGCTCTCGATCGACACCGTATCGGCCCAGGGCTTGCCCAGCCACTCGTAATAGCCTTCGCGAGGCAGATCTTCGCTACCGAAGGCCACGTCACGAATGACGCCTTTGTCGTCGACGATCAGCGCCACGTCGGCGGACGCGGCGATCAACCGCCCCACGACATCCGCACTCAAGGCTCCCAGCGTTCCGGACGGCGACTCGAACTCTCTCATGACGCCGGGATCCCGGACGGCTGGTGCATCAAATCCTCACTTCTGAAACTCGTGGTCGATGCCCTCATCGACGGCTCTAGTCAACCAGGGGGCACATGTCGCGGAGTCGAACCGTCAATCAGGGTCTCGGCCAACGACGGCGCATCGCGCCCGTCGATTGTCATGCCATCTGCTCCGATCCGGGCGACGAACTCCGGATGCAGGGCGAACAGCGGCCCACCAACCAGAATTTTCAGGTCCTTGTTGCAAGTGGCATGCCTGAGTGCGTCGATGCCGTCGGCAAGCGCTTGCAGATGAACTTCCGCGCCGAGCGAAAAGCCGACGACATCGAACCATTCGTCGGCACAGAGCGAGGCCGCGTCAGCGCCTGCGGCCCACGCGCCACCAGTCACGTCCCACCCAGAGCGGCGGAAGAACTCGGCCACCATCACCAGCCCGAACGTGTGCTGTTCGCCGGGGCTGGGCAGCAACAGCACGCGTCGACCCTGCGAGGGGTGCTCCACGCTTTGTCCAAGCGCCGGACTGAGTTCGCGCAGCACGCGCTGCAACCGGCCGAGGCCGATCGTCACGTCAGTGAAGCTGCACAGATCGTCTTCCCACAAGTCTCCAAGGTAGCGCGCCGTCGGGGCCAGTAGATCAACGTAGATCAGCTCGACCGCGACATCCCGAGCGCGCAACTTCTCGACGGTTGCGAAGGCCAGGTCTTCACTGTGTGACAGCACCAGCTTGGCAAATTGCTTGACATCGGCTTGCGTGATCACCGGCGGCTGGCCAGCCTGCGGCGGCTGGGGATCGTCGGGCGTGCGGTGCGCCAACATCAGCCGGGGGATGATCTCCATCTCGATCGTGCGGGCCAGCTGCGACATCCGCGTGTCATTGGCCGCTTTTGCTGGAAGGAAGCGGGGGATCTCTGCCTCGCAATCCTGTCGCGAGCCCTCCCCCGAGTTCAATTCATCCAGCGCGAATCGATCCTGCGGAACACTTTCCATCGACGATCTCCTCGCGATGCTCTGCGGTTGCACCCCAGCAACATGCCAGAGCACGCCACCTGCGATCGGTGGCTATAGCGACGTCCGAGGCTGTACCGCTTCGTAAATCGCCACAGAGTTCTACCGCTGCACCTCCGGATCGTCAATCGGTGTCTCGCCTTAACGGCGTCCGGTCGACGCACGAACGCGACGGCATGGTCATGAATATAGTGTCAGCTTTAATTTACGTCTAGTGTTGTTGACATATTTCTGACGCGGGTCTAGATTCAGGCCCGAACATCCGAGAACCCTGATGCGATCACGTGTGACAAGGCAGACAACGCGCCCCCCGCTGTACACCGCCGAAGAGCGCCAGCGGCGCGATGCATCGGGCTGGACCCTGGTTCAGGGCGTGCTCGCGCCACTGCAGTTCCTGGTGTTCATCGTCAGCCTCGCTCTGGTGCTGCGCTACCTCGCCACGGGCGAGGGGCACGGCGCGGCGACCGTGTCGGTGGTCGTCAAGACGCTCACGCTGTACCTGATCATGGTCACCGGCTGCATCTGGGAGAAAGTCGTCTTCGGACGCTACCTGTTTGCGCCGGCCTTCTATTGGGAAGACGTGTTCAGCATGCTGGTGCTGGCACTGCATACCGCCTACCTGTTCGCACTGTTCACCGGTGCGCTCGGCGAACGACAGCAGATGTACCTGGCCCTCGCCGCGTACTTGACCTACCTGATCAACGCGACGCAGTTCATCCTGAAACTGCGCGCCGCCCGACTGGACCATGCGCGAAGCCAGGTGCCCGGCGTGAGGGCGGAGAGCACGGCCTTGGGGGTTGCACCATGAGCGCGCTGATTCCGATCCGGCCCGCGTCGACGGGCTGCAGCGATGCACCGGTTCTGCGCGAGCGCGGACAGCGCGAGGTGTTCTGCGGCCTGACCGGCATCATCTGGCTGCACCGCAAGATCCAGGATGCGTTTTTCCTGGTGGTCGGTTCGCGCACCTGCGCGCACCTGATCCAGTCGGCAGCCGGCGTGATGATCTTCGCCGAACCGCGTTTTGCAACCGCCATCATCGACGAGCGCGACTTGGCGGGCCTGGCCGATGCCAACGACGAGCTCGATCGGGTGGTCAACCGGCTGCTCGACCGGCGCCCGGAGATCAAGCTGCTGTTCCTGGTCGGCTCGTGCCCATCGGAGGTGATCAAGCTCGACCTGTCGCGCGCCGCCTCGCGCCTGTCGGCAAAGCATTCGCCCGATTGCCGGGTGTTGAGCTATTCAGGCAGCGGTATCGAAACGACCTTCACCCAAGGCGAAGACGCCTGCACCGCATCACTGGTGCCCGGCCTGCCTGAAGAAGCGGCCGATGCTCCGGCCTCGCTGATGGTGGTTGGCACACTCGCCGACGTGGTCGAAGACCAGTTCGTCCGGCTATTCGCACAGATGGGCATCCAAGGGGTGCAGTTCTTCCCGCCCCGCCGCGCCGGCGCCATGCCCCGCGTCGGCCCGAACACCCGGATCCTGCTCGCTCAGCCCTTCCTCGCCGAGACATCGCGTCTGCTCGAGGCACGTGGCGCACGCCGCCTGCCCGCGCCGTTCCCGCTTGGCGCCGAGGGCACGACGAGTTGGCTGAAGGCAGCGGCCGATGTTTTCGGCGTGTCCGACGCCACCTTCGAGGCGATGACCGCACCGGGCCGCGAGCGCGCGCGCACTGCGTTGGCTCGGCACCGCCTCACCTTGGCCGGCAAGCGGATCTTCTTCTTCCCCGACTCGCAGCTCGAGATTCCGATCGCACGTTTCCTGGCACGCGAAACCGGCATGTGCCTGACCGAGGTCGGCTCGCCCTACCTGCACCGCCAGCACTTGGCCGAGGAACTTGCGCTGTTGCCTGAAGGCACCGTGCTTTCCGAGGGCCAGGATGTCGAGAAACAGCTCGACCGCTGCCGCGCCGCCCAGGCCGACATCGTCGTCTGCGGCCTCGGCCTGGCCAACCCGCTCGAAGCCGAGGGCATGACCACCAAGTGGTCGATCGAACTGGTCTTCACACCGATCCAGGGCTATGACCAGGCCGGTGACCTCGCTGAATTGTTCACGCGCCCACTGCTTCGCCGACTCAAGTTGGTAGCCTGAACACGCGCATCGCACCACCATGCAACTCACACTCTGGACCTACGAAGGCCCGCCGCACGTCGGCGCGATGCGCGTGGCCACTGCCTTGCAGGACGTGCACTACGTGCTGCACGCGCCTCAGGGCGACACCTACGCCGACCTGCTGTTCACGATGATCGAGCGGTTGCCCAAGCGTCCGCCGGTGACATACACCACCTTTCAGGCACGCGACCTGGGTGGCGATACCGCCGAGCTGTTCAAGCGCGCGGCGCAGGAGGCCTTCGAGCGCTTCAAGCCGAAAGCGATGATGGTCGGCGCATCGTGCACCGCCGAACTGATCCAGGACGACCCGGGCGGCCTCGCCAAGGCACTCGATCTTCCGATTCCCGTTGTCGCCCTCGAGCTGCCGTCGTACCAGCGCAAGGAGAACTGGGGCGCGTCCGAAACCTTCTATCAGATGGTTCGCGCCCTGGCTGGCCCGAATGTACCGGCCAAGGATGCGGTGCGCGAAGCGCGGCCGGCCGGTCAGCGCCCACGCTGCAACCTGCTCGGCCCGACCTCCCTGGGATTTCGCCACCGCGACGACGTACGCGAGATCACGCAGCTGCTCGATCGCATGGGCATCGACGTGCAGACCGTCGCACCGCTCGGCGCATCGGCCGACGACCTGGCGCACCTCGGCGAGGCCGATTTCAACGTCGTGATGTATCCCGAGACCGGCGCGCTGGCCGCCAGCTGGCTGAACCGCAACTTCGGCCAGCCGGCGACCCGAACCATTCCGATCGGCACGGCTGCAACGCACGAGTTCATCGCCGAGGTGGCCGCGCTGGCCGACATCGATCCAGCCGACGCACTGGCCGCCGCCAACTCGCAGGCGTCCTGGTATGCCCGCTCGGTGGACTCGACCTATCTCACCGGCAAGCGGGTCTTCGTGTTCGGCGACGCCACCCACGCCGTGGCCGCAGCGCGCGTCGCATCCAGCGAGCTTGGCTTCAAGGTCGTGGGAATCGGCACCTACAGCCGGGAGTTTGCGCGCGAGGTCCGCGAGGCCGCCAAGGCGTATGGGGTCGAGGCCTTGATCAGCGACGACTACCTCGATGTTGAGGCACGCATCGCCGAACTGCAGCCCGAGCTGGTGCTCGGCACACAGATGGAACGCCACATCGCCAAGCGGCTCGGCGTGCCGTGTGCGGTGATCTCGGCGCCGGTGCATGTGCAGGATTTCCCGGCCCGTTACTCGCCCCAGATGGGTTTCGAAGGTGCGAACGTGATGTTCGACACCTGGGTGCATCCGCTGATGATGGGCCTGGAAGAACACCTGATCGGCATGTTCCGCGGCGACGCTGAATTTCACGAGGATGCGGCGCCATCACACCTCGGCGGGCGGGCCAACCAGCTGGCCGGCGCCGCCGGCACGGATACGCATGCGACTTCGACAACGCCAGCCGGCACGGCCAAGGCAGACGATTTCATCGCAATCAACAACAGAGAAGGACCACAGGCCGCGATCCCGGCAATGTGGGCCCCGGATGCCGAGAAGGAACTGCGAAAGATCCCCTTCTTCGTGCGCGGCAAAGCACGCCGCAACACCGAGCGATACGCACAAGACCATAGCGTACCGGTGATCACCATCGAGACACTGTATGACGCCAAAGCGCATTTCAGTCGCTGAACGCAAGGACTCCTCCCAGGCCACGATGCGTGTGGTGCTGGTCACGATGGACAGCCACCTGGCCAGCGCCACCGAGCGCGCGAACAGCGCGCTGTCCAAGGCCTTGCCCGGCCTGCACCTCAGCGTGCACGCGGCCGCTGAATGGGGCGACGATCCGGCCGCGCTCGAACGCTGCAGAAACGACATTGCAAAGGGCGACATCGTGATCGCCACGATGCTGTTCCTCGAAGACCACTTCCTGCCGATCCTGCCGGCACTGCAGGCGCGGCGCGAACAGTGCGACGCGATGGTCTGCGCGATGTCGGCCGCCGAGGTGACCCGCCTCACGCGCATGGGCAAGTTCGACATGTCGGCTCCCGCGACCGGCGCGATGGCGTTTCTCAAGCGGCTGCGCAACAAGCCCGAGGCCAGGAGCAAGGACGGGCAGGTGGAGAGCGGCGCACGTGCCACCGCCGGTGCGCAACAGATGAAGATGCTGCGCCGGCTGCCGAAGATCCTGCGCTTCATCCCGGGAACCGCGCAGGACATTCGCGCCTATTTCCTGACCCTGCAGTATTGGCTTGCGGGCTCGCAGGAAAACATCGCGAACATGGTCCACTTTCTGGTCGACCGCTATGCACAGGGCAGTCGCCAGGCGCTGCGCGGCCAAGCCAAGACCCATGAACCCGTTGAGTATCCGGAGATCGGCGTCTATCACCCGAAGATGGTCCATCCGGATTCAGTCGGAAAAATGGCCTGCCGCGTCGATGCGCTGCCCAGCTTCGCCACCACCGGCAAGCGCGGCACTGTCGGACTGTTGCTGATGCGCTCCTACGTGCTGGCCGGCAATGCCGATCATTACAACGGCGTCATCACGGCAATGGAGGCGCGCGGCCTGCGCGTCATTCCGGCCTTTGCGACCGGACTCGACCAGCGGCCCGCGATCGACGCATTCTTCTGCGAGAACGGCCGACCGACGATCGACGCGCTGGTCTCCCTGACCGGGTTTTCACTGGTCGGCGGACCCGCCTACAACGACGCCAAGGCAGCCGAGGACATCCTCGCCAAGCTCGATGTACCTTATCTGGCGGTGCATCCGGTCGAGTTCCAGACGCTCGATCAGTGGGGCGGTTCGTCACGCGGCCTGCTGCCCGTGGAATCGACCATCATGGTCGCCATTCCCGAGCTCGACGGCGCCACCGGATCGATGGTGTTCGGTGGCCGCGGCAGTGCGCGCCACATCGCCTGCACCGGCTGCTCACACGCCTGCAAGTTCGAGAACATCGTCGATTCACACGACATGCACACCTGCATCGAGCGCGCCGATGCACTCGCTGCACGGGTCGGCAAGCTGGTCGATCTGCGGCGTTCGGCGCGTGCCGAACGCAAGGTGGCCGCGGTCGTCTTCAATTTCCCGCCGAACGCCGGCGCCACCGGCACCGCGGCCTTCCTGTCGGTATTCGAATCGCTGTTCAACGTGATGAAGGCGATGGCCCGCGAGGGCTACACCATCGAGATCCCGGCCAGCGTCGCCGAGCTGCGCGAACGCATCATCACCGGCAATGCCGAGCGCACCGGCGCCATCGCCAACGTGCACGCCCGCATCCCGACCGACGACCATGTGCGCCGCGAGAAGCACCTCAAGGAAATCGAGGCCCAGTGGGGCCCGGCGCCCGGCAAGCAGCAAAGCGACGGCAGCAGCATCTTCATCCTCGGCGAACGCTTCGGCAACCTGTTCGTCGGCATCCAGCCGGCGTTCGGCTACGAAGGCGACCCGATGCGGCTGCTGTTCGAGAAGGGCTTTGCGCCCACGCACGCGTTCTCGGCCTTCTACCGCTGGCTGCGCGAGGATTTCGCAGCCCATGCGGTGCTGCATTTCGGCACCCACGGTGCGCTTGAATTCATGCCGGGCAAGCAAAGCGGCATGTCGGCCACCTGCTGGCCGGATCGGCTGATCGGCGATCTGCCGAACATGTACCTCTATGCCTCGAACAACCCGTCCGAAGGCACGATCGCCAAGCGCCGCGCCGCCGCCACGCTGATCAGCTATATGACGCCGCCGGTGGCCCAGGCAGGCCTGTACCGCGGACTGGTCGATCTGAAGGAGATGATCGAGCGCTGCCGCGGGCTCGAACCCGCCGCACAGACCGAGCGCAGCGAACTTGGCGTGATGATCCAGGCGCAGGCAGCCGAGCTGGAATTGGCCCAAGCCGAACCGCCGTGGGGTAACGATGCCGATGCGCGCATCGCCAAGCTCGCCGACGACCTGCTCGAAGTCGAATACACGCTGATCCCGCATGGCCTGCACATCGTCGGCCAGGCGCCCAGCCCAGCCGAGCGGGTCGATCTGCTGCTGTCCTGCGCCGAGGCCTCGCATGGCGTGACGCTGGAGCGGGGCCTGGTCGAGGCCATGGTCAGCGGCCAAGCGGCGAACCACGCCGACCCGTCGATCCAGGCCGTGCTGAGCTCGCTTGCTGCCATCGACAAGCTGATGGCCGAAGACCACGAGCTCGACGGCGTGCTTCGCTCACTCGACGGCCGCTTCCTGCGTCCGGCCCCGGGCGGAGACCTGCTGCGCACCCCGGCCATCCTGCCGACCGGTCGCAACCTGCACGGCTTCGATCCGTTCCGCATTCCGAGCGCCTATGCGGTGAAAGACGGCGCGCGCCAGGCCGATCGTCTGCTGGCCAAACACATCGGCGACGGCCACGCCTTCCCCGAATCGATCGCGATGGTGTTGTGGGGTACCGACAACCTGAAGAGCGAAGGTAGCCCGATCGCGCAGGTGCTGGCGCTGATGGGCGCCAGACCGCGCTTCGACAGCTATGGCCGGCTGGCCGGCGCCGAGCTGATACCGCTGGGGCAGCTCGGCCGGCCACGTGTCGACGTGGTGATCACACTCTCGGGCATCTTCCGCGACCTGCTGCCGCTGCAGATCAAGCTGCTCGCTGAAGCCGCCTTCATGGCTGCCAGCGCAGAGGAGCCGCTGGACCGAAACTTCATCCGCCGGCACGCGTTGGCTTATATGGAAGAACACGGCGGCGACATGGAGACCGCGTCGCTGCGCGTCTTCGGCAACGCCGAGGGTGCCTACGGCTCCAACGTCAACAGCCTGATCGACAACAGCCGCTGGGACGAAGGCGACGAACTGGCCGAGACCTACAGCCGCCGCAAGGGCTTTGCCTACGGCCGCTCGGGCCGCCCGATGCAACACGCCCAGTTGCTGCGCAGTGTGCTGGCAGACGTGCAGCTGGCCTACCAGAACCTCGATTCGGTCGAGCTCGGCGTGACCACGGTCGACACCTATTTCGACACGCTGGGCGGCATCAGCCGCGCGATCAAGCGTGCCAAGGTGAGCAAGGACGGCCCGGATGCCGAAATGGCGCCGGTCTACATCGGCGATCAGACGCGGGACGCCAACGGTGGCGGCACGGTGCGCACGCTGAGCGACCAGGTCGCGCTGGAAACCCGCACCCGGATGTTGAATCCGAAGTGGTACGAGGGCATGCTGAAGCACGGCTACGAAGGCGTGCGGCAGATCGAGGTGCACGTGACCAACACCATGGGCTGGTCGGCCACCACCGGCCAGGTGCAGCCCTGGGTCTACGAACAGCTCAGCGAAACCTTCATGCTCGACGACGCGATGCGCGAGCGGCTGGCGACGCTGAACCCGACCGCCTCGGCGCGTGTCGCCAACCGGCTGCTCGAGGCCTGCGAGCGCAAATTCTGGAACCCCGACGCCGCCATGCTGGCCGCCTTGCGTCGGGCTGGCGAGGAGCTTGAAGACCGGCTCGAAGGTGTTTTCACCGAAAACCGAGAGGGGGCACCCGCATGAGCCTCCTCGAACGTCCGGCCGCCCGCAAGGGCGCGCTCCGCACTGCATCCCATGAAAGTTGACCCATGAGCACGACCACCATTCCGATTCCCGATATCAAGAGCCCGGGCGTGCGCCGAAACTTGCGGCTGGACGGCGAGGGCAGCGTGCAGGTCGAACTCGACCCGAAGCTGAAGATCGGCAACGCCAAGGTGTTTGCGATCTACGGCAAGGGCGGCATCGGCAAGAGTACGACGTCGAGCAACCTGTCGGCGGCGTTCTCGAAGATGGGCAAGCGGGTGCTGCAGATCGGCTGCGACCCCAAGCACGACTCGACCTTCACGCTGACCAAGAAGATGCTGCCGACCGTGATCGACGTGCTGGAGCCGGTCGATTTCCATGCCGAGGAACTGCGCGTCGAGGACTTCGTCTTCGAAGGCTACACCGGCGTGATGTGTGTCGAGGCCGGCGGACCGCCGGCCGGCACCGGCTGCGGCGGTTATGTGGTCGGCCAGACCGTCAAGCTGCTGAAGGAGCACCACCTGCTCGAAGACACCGACGTGGTGATCTTCGACGTGTTGGGCGACGTGGTCTGCGGCGGCTTCGCCGCGCCGCTGCAACATGCCGACCGCGCGCTGATCGTCACCGCCAACGATTTCGATTCGATCTTCGCGATGAACCGCAACGTGCAGGCGATCGGCGCCAAGGCCAAGAACTACAACGTGCGCCTGGGCGGCGTGATCGCGAATCGCAGCGCGGCCACCGACCAGATCGACAAATACAACAACAAGATCGGCCTGAAGCTGGCCGCGCACTTCCCCGACCTCGACGTGATCCGCCGCAGTCGTTTGAAGAAGTCGACCTTGTTCGAGATGGAGTATTCACCCGAGCTCGAGCTGGTGCAAAAGGAATACATGCGGCTGGCCGCGTCGCTGTGGCTGGGCACCGAACCGCTGAACGCAGTGCCCATGAAGGACCGCGACATCTTCGACCTGCTGGGCTTCGATTGAGGAATTTGGCGATGAGCACGCTTTCCACCCGCAGCCTGACCGCAACCGCGACGCTCGCCGCCGACCCGGTCGTCGGCCCGCCGATTCTGCAAAACGATCACGGCTATGCGCAGCGCCGCGGCCAGATCGAGACCTACTTCGACCGCACCGCCGTCGACGCCTGGGCCCGCCTGACATCGGATGCGCCGGTGGGTCGGGTGCGCGCCTCGGTGCGGGCCGGCCGTGACCACATGCGCGCCACGCTGCTGTCCTGGCTACCCGACGACCTGCGCGGCCTACGGGTTCTCGATGCCGGATGCGGCACTGGTGCACTGGCGGTGCAGGCGGCACAGCGTGGTGCGCAGGTGCTCGCCATCGACCTGTCGGCAACGCTGGTGGATCTGGCCCGCGAGCGCATGCCCGTCATCGCCAACGGCGGTGTCATCGATTTCCGCAGCGGCGACATGCTGGCGCCCGAACTCGGCAGTTTCGACTATGTGGTCGGCATGGATTCGGTCATCCACTACGAAACCGGCGACGCAGTGGGCGTGCTGGCCGGTCTGGCACAACGCACCCGGCGCGGCCTGATCTTCACCTACGTGCCCAGCAGCCCGGCGCTGGAGGTGATGCGTGCGGTCGGCAAGCTGTTTCCGCGCGGCAATCGCTCACCCGCGGTGGTACCGATCGCGCCGCAACGTCTGCAGCGGCGGCTGGACAGCGAGCCCGCGCTGCAAGCCTGGACCCGCGGCCGCAGCGAACGCATCTCGAGCGGCTTCTACACCTCGCACGCGATGGAGCTGGTCAAGCGATGAACCCCGCCAGGACCGCCTTGCGACTGAACGCCGCACTGGGCAGCCAGTGGACCAAGGTGGGAACACGCTTCCTGCCGTTCGCCGACGTGGCGAGCGCCGAGATGCCGCTGTCGCGCCTGTTGCGCCTGTCGTTGTTCCAGGTGTCGGTCGGGATGGCGATGGCGCTGCTGGTCGGCACACTGAACCGGGTGATGATCGTCGAGCTCGGCATGGCGGCCTGGCTGGTTGCCGCGATGGTGGCGCTGCCGCTGGTGTTCGCGCCGTTTCGTGCCCTGATCGGTTTCCGCTCCGATACCCACCGCTCGTTCCTCGGCTGGCGGCGGGTGCCCTATATCTGGATCGGCACGCTGCTGCAGTTCGGCGGGCTGGCGATCATGCCGTTTGCGCTGATCGTGTTGTCCGGCGACACCCACGGCCCGGCCTGGATCGGGCATGCGGGCGCGGC
>JANNNE010000186.1:0-2386 GCA_031398385.1 Ideonella sp. | reverse complement strand
TGCCGCTGGTGGTGCCCAACATCGGCAACTACACGCTGCGCGACATCGGGCTGTTCAACTGACGCCTGCCGCGGGCCGGACGCGTGGGCCGCGCCGCGCAACCCATTGCTGACCCTCCACGAAACGCGCGATGCTGGAGTGCGCTACGCGGACACGGATCGTGATCTCCCTCGGCGAATCACCGGCGCGCACAAATCGTCAGCGGACGTTCGTGGCGATCAAGACGGTTCACAGGGCCGGGGAGGGCGCCAGCGACCGCTTTGGCGATTGCGGCTTATCTGATGCGTCGAGGTGATCTTGCCGACGTGGGCAGAAAGCGATCATTGACTTTCGCTTCCCGGCCAGTAGGGAACCGCCATGGATGCTCGGTGAAGGTCAGCAACCTGTCGTAGACCGGTCATTCGTTGATCGAAGCTGAGCACCCGGATACGACCCATAGCAGTCGCAGATCCAACACAAGACCACTCATTCCTGCATTCCTGCGACGAATATCGATCCCAACGGCTGCGGCTGCCGCAAGCCATGGGTACATGCGCGCTTGCTGATCTGAAACGCGTCTTCAGCGGCCAACTACGGCATCTTGTTACACATGTTCGGATTGGCACTGACCTGACCGCCCGCCTCAAACGCGTGATTGCCACGCGACTGCTCGATCAATTACAGCTCGGACATGCCGGACATCCAGGAATTTTGGTGGGCGCCCTGGCTGGGGAGCGCAGCGCCCCGATGACCGCTGCCGTCTACGACGCAGGGAACAGGTCTGCAGGGCCCGACTCAGGTCGTCCAGCGCAACAGCATTACGAGCAACACCAGGACTCCAAGCGCGAGATTGATCAAGACCCAAGTGCGGATCTGTGCCAGGGCCGCACCAGCGGCGCCCCAATCGGACGCTACAACGGCCCGGCCGAACTTCTTGTAGAGCGCGAAGCGGATGTGCATGAAGATCGCCACCAGCGCGACGCCCAGCACCGCCATGACGGTCCAGGCCAGCGGCATTTCGAAACTGCCTCCCGACTGCACCACCTGCTTGGCCACACGGCCCAGCATCCACACGCCGCTGGCCAGCGTCAGCAGCGAGGCGACAAGCACGGTTTGGAAGAAGCGGCCGAGCACATCGTGCATCAGCCGCAAGCGGACGGGCGCTTCGAGTTGGGCGACGGCGGGGCGCAGGAAGAAGTGCGCAAACACCATGCCACCGATCCACACGATGATGGCCAGCACATGAACGGTCTTGAGGGCAACGTAGATCATTCGGAACATCCGTCCATACTCAAAGCAAACCCAGGAGCCACTCACGACCGCAGACCCATGCCATCAGCATGACGCCCGCAGTGACGCACATCGCCAGGGCCGCCATCGCCAGCCCCAGGACAACTGCAACACCATCGCGAAACACCAGCCCCAGCCCGATGAGTATCAGCGCCAGCGCCGGGAGCACGTTGCCGAAGGGGATCGGCATCACGACGATGAGCGCCATCAGCCCAATGGCGGCGGCAGTCCATGACCGTCCTTTCGCCGATGCAAGATGGCTCAGCCGGGCCCTGGCGAATCGCCCGGCCAAGGCATAGGCAGACGCAAGCATGCCCAGCACCCGTTGCGCCCAGTGGCTTGAGAGCTCGAGTTCAGCCACCCGTCGAGGAAGGCATGCAGCGGACTGCCCCCGCCACATCGCCACCGCCAGCGCGACCATCCTCAGGCCGAGCACCGTGCCGACGCCAGGCACGGGCAGGAGACAAGGCACTGCCATCAGGAGGAGCCAGGTGCCGTGTGCGGCAGGCCCGTGGGCATGCGCCAGGGTTTGCATCGACACCCTCTCGGCAGGCAGGGTCGCGGCTGTTTCACGCAGCCGCTGCACGATGGATTCCGTCATGGGACCTCGACGTCGTTCAGCAGGGCACGGCGGGGACTGCGCAGACTGTCCTGAATGCTCATCGACTCACTCATGGCGCGCCGGCTGCCGCCGGGCGGCGGATCAGCACCACCACCAGCGTCACCACCGTCAGTGGCACGACGAAGCCGAGCATGACACCCGAAAACGCCTGTAACGCATCGTGCTGCTGCGCGGCCAGGATCAGGTAAGCCACGTAGGCAACGTAGTAGCCCAGGAAGACGCCACCTTCCCAGCGTGCGATCTCGCGGCCCGTGATGAAGACCGGCAGGCACGCCAGCGCCACGGCCAACATGACCCAGATGTCGAAGGCCAGCAGCGACGGCGCCATGGCCAGGCCGAGGTCACCCGACACCAGGCCCGACAGGCCCAGGCAGCCCAGAATGTTGAAGGTGTTGCTGCCAACGACGTTACCGACTGCGATGTCGCGCTCGCCCTTGATGGCCGCGGTGATGCTGGTGGCCACCTCGGGCATGCTGGTGCCAGCGGCGACGATGG
>JANNNE010000166.1:0-18047 GCA_031398385.1 Ideonella sp. | reverse complement strand
ACCCGGCGACGCCGCCGACCGCCGGCAAACTAATCGAGCAGGCCATCCCCGGCGCGATTGCAGTCGAACTCGATGCTGCGCACATCTCGAACATCCAACAACCCGAGGCCTTTGGCGCGGCTGTCGAGGTGTTCCTCGCTGCCGGGTAGGGCCTTTCGGCACCGGCGCCCTCTTCTAAGCCGAAGCAAAGGCGATGCAGACGGTGCAAATCCTCTGTCTATGTTCGAATGGGGGTTACTGAGCTGCTGAGCTGCTGAGCTGCTGAGCTACTGAGCCCGAGCTAGCCCGGTGGCCTCGAGAAATTTGGCCGACGATTCGACACGAGGGACCGATGCCGGGAATCGCACGGCCGGCAGTTGACCTGCGTCGCGCTCAACGGCCGGCCCAGCAACTGACCTGCCGAGACTCAATCAGCGGCTGCTCAAGACTGATAGGCGCCGACACCTCCACACGATCCCATATCTTTCCGAACCTGACGAGCCAGCACGTCCATCGGAAAAGGCTTCGCCACGATCGCTATGCGGGTCCAGCAGGCTGACGGTCGACGGCGTGCGCCGCCGGTGCTCGACAAGGGTTGGTATCTGACCGCATCGCAGGCGGTCGAAGTGGGGTTGGTTGCAGGAGTCATCTGGGGTGAGCGCGACGGCTCCGAAAGGCTCGGACATTTGCATGCGATTTTCGTCCGTCTATTGAGCTGAACGGCTACGAAGAAACAACTACGAAGGAACATCGCATGGCGACCGCCCTGAGCGGCACCACGTTGGCATTCAACTTTCAACCATGTAGCGCTGCTTGAGATAGCTAGCCGTGCGGCTGTCCGAGACCTGCGCAATCTCGGTCGGCGTACCGCACGCGAGGTCTCAGCGCAGTATCTGCGGCTCGCCGAAAATCAGATCGTCGATGGCGACCCCATCGGGCGGCGGATCTTCGAACGGCGAATCGACCGGCTTCGACCCTGCGATGATCCTGACCCTGGCGATCGGTCGCGCAGGATGCGTGACGATGCCGGCAAAGCTGAAGCCTTTCGAGCGAATTCCGGACGGCTCGACGAACTGCTGCGTGATCAGCTGGTCGCGCGCGTCGTAGTAGTCGATGCGGGTGCTGTTAGTCAGATCGACGTCGGTGAAAACGGCGCCGAATCCCGCCGTCGTCGCCCGGGTGGCGGTGCCGGGAACGAAGAACGTGACTCCGACCTCGGTGCTGCCGATCGCAGCGAAGAATTTGTCCGGGCTGAACGCCGCAAACTCGATCAAGCCCCAACGTTGTGCTGTGACGTCGGCAAAGAGGAACGACGGTGTATTGGCGGCGCCGCTCACCTTGAGCCTGCTTCCCGGCGTTGAAAATGCCACCCCGCGCGCCGAATTGCTGTTGAAGAAATTGGCGGGAAACGGATCCTCGAAAGCGACCGGCACGCCGTCCCAGTTGATCTCGCGCCGCCCGGCGGCGAAGCTGCCGCCAACGCCGTTGTTGTTGCCCAGCGAAGCGCGGAATGCCGCAATCGCCGCCTGCAACGCCGCCGGATCCGCACTGCTGCCCTTGAAGCGGTCGAATTCGTCGCCGCCGTCGCCGCCGCACCCGGCGAACGACACCAGCAGCGCGACCAGAGCGGGAATCGATGCGCGCCGGGCGGCACGCGACAAGGTCTCGATTGCTGTCGACGTCATGTCTTTTTCTCCTGATCGACAGTCACGGCAAATAATCGCGGTTGGCGCCATCTGCGACGCGCAGCGATAAGCGGATCGCGCCACCGACAGCCACGCAACTGCGTTGCGGCGGCCCCTGCCAATCATGTACCGAAATCACGGCGCCAACAAGTGGTTGCGCGTGGTGGCCAGCGCCGGCGATGCCGCGGTCCTTCAGACCAGCGGCATTCGCTGAATGAACCGCGTGCCCAGGCCGGGCTCGCTTTCCAGCGTGACCTGGCCGCCGTTGCTCTGCCCCAGCGAGTGCACGATTGCCAGACCCCGCCTCGTGCCGCCGCGTTGGGCCAACCCTTCCGGCCCCTCCCACCCCGCCTCGAACGCGCGCACCTTCTGCTCCTTGCTGTACCCGGCGCCGTCGTCGGTCACCGTCAGCCACACTGCGTCGTCGTGCCGGCGGGCCGACAGCTCCACCGTGCGGCCGGCCGCGCAGTATTTGGTGGCGTTGCCGACGATGTTGCTGAATACGCGAAGCATCTGCGCATAGTCCAAACGCATCGAATCGTCGGTCTGCGGTCCGAGCACCAGCGACACATCGGTACGCGCAGCGATCGGCGTCATCATGTTGAACACGTCGCGCAGCAGCTTGGACGCGGCCACCGGTTCGGGACGTCCGTCCGCCGCCGGCAGGATCGCGTGGTCGAGCATCAGTTCGTTCAGCAGTTGTTGCATTGCCCCGGTCGTGGGGAGCATTCGCTCGGGTAGCCCGGATATTTCAGTGCGCCGTGAAGCCGAAGTGATGCCACAGGCGATTTTGTGGAGCACCACGGGCCGTCGAGATGGGTCGCGAATCCGATGGAAGATGTCCGGGTTAGGCGATCAGATAACCACTGGCGAACAAGACCGTCTGCACCAGCGGTGCGCCGGCCGCCTTGTCCTTGCGGTTGACGCGAGCGAACAGCTGCAGCATCGGTGCGGTACTGGGCAGCATCATCGCCACCATCATCACCCACCACATCCCAAAGATCAGCAGTGCGAAGGCTGGCGTCCACACCGCAGGCTGCATCAGCCATCCGTCCATGCCGGCCATCCCGGTCATCTCGACGGCGTTCATCTCCATTCCGGCGCCAACCAACAGCCAGCCCCACGCCGTGGCGAACACCGCCACAAATCCCGCAACCAGCACCGCCCGGTCGCGCCGCAGCACGGCCTCGAGCAGGCTCGCGTTCGCACCCATCGCGGCTAGGGCCGGCCG
This sequence comes from Ideonella sp., assembly GCA_031398385.1. Lineage (GTDB taxonomy): Bacteria > Pseudomonadota > Gammaproteobacteria > Burkholderiales > Burkholderiaceae_C > Ideonella_A. Next base: position 15,152 of record JANNNE010000166.1, on the reverse strand, counting down.
ATTTTCTGCTTGTACTCGTGGTAGCTGTGGACGAGGCCATTCGGGCCCCAGGCCACATTCGCCATCGAGCTGTGCCGGCGGTTCAGGTCGAACCGGAATGCCCTTAGCAAAGCCGGCGACGTTCTCGGCTTCATGGATCACCCAGCCGTTCCGCAATACGATGATCATCCGATGCTCTGCATCGGTGACCGGGTTCCGGATCGGCTCGCTCTGCGCGCGCACTGTGGAGGGCACCCCGATCCGGGCGCGCCGCTTGTCCAGGTCCCAATCGAAGGTCATCGGCGCGAACAGCGGCGGCTTGATCGTCTCGATGATGAGCGAGAAGATCTGGAACATCGTGCCCACCGCCTGGTCGGCGCCGGACAGGATGTAGAGCAGGGCGTCCCGTTGCGTTTCGCTCGCGAGCTCATCGATCATCGGATGCATCACGCCCTGGCCGTGACGGATGGCGCGCGGGAAGTAGAAGGCTGCGACGACCGACAGACCATCGAGCCCGGCGCCGTCGCCATGGCCCTTGACGATGTTGAAGCCGACCAGGCCGGTGCAGTGGCCCTGGGTTGGGCTGGCCATCGACTCGCAGGGGCAGCCAAGGTCGCAGCTGCAGTATTCGATGTACTTGCCTTCGATCATCCAGTTGCGGGCCATGGCAGTCTCCTTCGATCAAGGAATACATCGCACGAACAGACATTCGACACAGGCGCTGCGCTCCAGCCGGTAGCGCCTGCGCAGACAGCAAGCGCGCAGTGTGAACCTGCGGATGCGGCGCCGTGAGCCCCTGATCCGGTCAGCGGCTGGGTCGGCCACGAAGCCTGCGGCCGGCAGCGCTGCTCATCGGTCAGCCCGCGCCGATGAAGCCTGCTCGACCCAGCCCTCCGTAGGTTAGCTGGCCGATCGGGTCGACCGGGGACCCGTGCTTGCTGCTCGGCTCTGCACTGCCTCAGCTTCGTCGTCTTCGCCGAGGTCGAGGGCAGACCCTGCGTCGACGTCCCTCCATGGGTGTCGCCTGACTGTGGCTGGTCTGCCCCTGCGGGGCGCCGATCACGTGACGATTTGCGCTTGGTTCTGCCGCGGTGCGTATGGCTGCTGCCAGTGATGGGTGTTGGCCGGGTGAACCGGGCCCGCGTCAAAGCGGCCGCTCAGCAGCGCGCCGGCAAGCTCAGCGCCCCAGCCCCATCTGACGCCCGACCTGGTTGTACACCTGGGCACGCTCGCGCATGAAGGCGTCCATCTGCTCGGGGCCCACGTTCACCAGCTCGAAGCCGCTCTTGAAGGCCAGCTCCTTCATCTCGGGGTCGCTGTTCAGCGTGGCCCACAGCTCGGCCAGGCGCTTGCGGGCCTCGGGCGGGGTGTTCTTCGGAACGCCGATGCCGCGGAAGGCACCGTCCACCCAGTCCACGCCCAGTTCCTTGAACGTGGGCACATCGGGCAGCAGCGGGTGGCGCTTGTCCATCGCCACCGCCAGCGCACGCACCTTGCCTTTGTTGTTGATGGCAAAGGCGGTGTAGCTCATCGCACCGTCCACGTGTGCGCCCAGCACGGCCATGGTCATGTCGCCGGTGCCCTTGTACGGCACGTAGGTGGTCTTCACCCCGAAGGCGCTGTTCATCCGCTCGTGCGCGGCGTGGTTGGCCGAGTTCTGGCCTGACCCGCCCAGGTTCAGCGTGCCCGGCTTGTCCTTGGCGGCCTTGATGAAGTCGGCCCAGCTGCGAATGGCGCTCTGCTCGGGCACCACCAGGGCGTCGGGCGTGTAGTGGAACCAGTACACCGGCGTCACGTCGTCGGTCTTGTACTGAACCTTGCCTTCCATCGGTTGCAGCACCATGTGCGGCAGGTTGATGCCCACGATGTTCAGGCCGTCGGGCGGCAGCTGGTTGGCGGTGCTCCATAGCAACGCGCCGCCGGCGCCAGCCTTGTACTGGATGACGGTGTCGATGGCTGCGCACTTCTTCTTCAGCACCACCTGCTGGTGTCGCGCCGACAGGTCGCTTTCGCCGCCCGGCGGAAAGGCCTGCCAGTACATCACGTTCTTGTCGGGGCAGGGCTGGGCCTGCGCCAGTGGGGCTGCCGCGGCCAGGGCCAGCGTCAGGCCGACGGTGAGTTTGCAAGTGCGGGTCATGCGTGTCTCCTTGTCGTTGAAATTCCAGGGTTCAGCGTGCCAGGTAGCGGCACACCGCGTCGGTGACCTGCGCCGTGGTGGCGCGGCCGCCCAGGTCGCGCGTGTGCAGGGTCGGGTCGGCCGTCACTGCTTCGATGGCTCCCATCAGCCGCGCACCAGCCGCCTCTTCGCCCAGATGCTGCAACAGCATCACGCAGCTCCAGAACGTACCTACCGGGTTGGCCAGGCCCTGGCCCATGATGTCAAAGGCCGAGCCGTGGATGGGCTCGAACATGCTGGGGTAGCGGCGCTCGGGGTCTATGTTGCCGGTGGGCGCAATGCCCAGGCTGCCGGCCAGCGCCGCTGCCAGGTCGCTCAGGATGTCGGCGTGCAGGTTGGTGGCCACCACGGTGTCGATGCTGGCCGGGCGGTTGACCATGCGCGCGGTCATCGCGTCCACCAGTTCCTTGTCCCAACGCACCTCAGGAAACTCGTGCGCTACCTGCGCGGCGATCTCATCCCACATCACCATGGCATGGCGCTGCGCATTGCTCTTGGTGACCACGGTGATCAGTTTGCGCGGCCGGCTTTGCGCCAGCCGGAAGGCGTAGCGCATGATGCGCTCCACCCCGGTGCGGGTCATCATGCTGACGTCGGTGGCGACCTCGATAGGGTGACCCTGGTGAGCGCGACCGCCGACGCCGGCGTATTCGCCCTCGGAGTTTTCGCGCACGATCACCCAGTCCAGGTCGGCCGGCGCGCAGCGCTTCAGTGGCGCGTCGATGCCAGGCAGGATGCGCGTGGGCCGCACGTTGGCATATTGGTCGAAGCCCTGGCAGATTTTCAGCCGCAGGCCCCACAAGGTGACGTGGTCTGGGATCTTGGAGTCGCCGGCCGAGCCGAACAGGATGGCGTCCACGGCGCGCAGCGATTCCAGCCCGTCGGCTGGCATCATTTCGCCGTGCTGTCGGTACCAGTCACCTCCCCAGCCGAAGTGCTGGAACTCGAAGCCGAAGCACCCCGTCGACGCAGCCAGCGCCTGCAGCACCTGGCAGCCGGCCGGTACCACCTCCTGGCCAATGCCGTCCCCGGGAATTGCGGCAATGCGATAGGTCTTCATGATCGGGTCCTCGAGGCTCGGCAGGTGCAACGCAGCCGACACTATAAGCAGCGTGCGCCCGACAGAGCGCATCGCCAGCAAACTGCCGTTGACCTGCGGTCAACAACCGGCGTCAGTATGGGCCCGCGCATCGGTCTGGCCGACCTGACCTTCTTTCTCGTGCCGGGGCGCGCAGGCAGTCTGAGCGCGGCGGCGCTCGAACTGGGCATTTCCACCCGGGGCGTCAACAAGCCTTGGCGCAGACGGCGCAGCGCGTGGGCATGGTGCTGCTGCACAGCTCCCGAATCCACCGCAGGCCCCGGATCCAGGCTGCCCCGAACCGGCCATTGCTAAATACCCGCTCCTGGCCGAATGCGGGTCCACGACATTGCAAATCCAACGTCCACTTACCGCCAGTTCGCTGACGCTCAAACGCGCTACTCGAACGCTCACAGTGGGTCGGAACCCGAAAATCAACGTGCGCTCCGCGGACACGGATCGTGATCTCCCTTGGCGAATCACCGGCGCGCACAAATCGTCAGCGGACGTTCGCGGCGATCAAGGCGGGGAAGAGCAGGGCCGGGAAGGGCGTCAGCGACCGCTATGGCCATTGCGGCTTGGCTCATGCGTCGAGGGGACCTTGCCGACGTGGGCAGAAAGCGATCTTTGGTTTTCGGCTCCCGGCCATAACGGAACATTCGAGCGTCGGTGGGCTTGTAAATACTCGTTCCGAATTAGGCACCCACTTCGCCGCAGTTCGGCGTCCCGAGGCTGACCAGAAAGTGGAAGGTCACCGGCGGCTAGTTTGTCCGAGACACCGGCGCGGCAATGCGTGGTGCCGCCCCGTGCGGGCTTTTCCGCCGGAGCCCCGCGTCAGGTCAGGAACGCTGGCTTGCAGAGTTGGCTCGGGTTGATCGAGAGAACGAGTTCACTCCTTGTAGAAGTGACTCTGGTCGACTGGGCGACTTCGATCCGCCAGCATTGCCAACCAGCCGTTCTCCGAGCACTGCCGTCACTCCGGCCTTTTCGGCGATAGGCATGACCGTCTCGAATCTGTAACGTTGACGCAGCGAGGGCTCCGACCAGCGCCGGCTATGTTCGTTGTCGAAATTGAACCAAATCCGGGGGCTGACCCCTCCGTGCGTCACGATTCGCGCGATGGCTTCATCGTCTGGGTGGTTGAAGATCGCGCCTTGCTGCTGACCATGTAGGCGCTCGCCTGAACGGCCTTCAGCAAGTCCAATGTCAGGTTGGCGCGGCTCCCGTGATGGCTAAGTTTGAAGGCGTCTATGGTCACGACGCCTGGTAATTGGCGGTGCTTGGCCAGCGCCTTCAATGCAGGGGTCAGAACCGCACGCTCGGCTTGAACGAACAGGCGATCGGACTGAGCTATATGGGCATGGGTGTCGGCACCATCCTCGCCAGCGTGCTGGGCAACCGGATCAGCCGGCGCGTCGGCCCGGGCCCGGGCCCGTGCCTGTGCTGGGATTCGCGATCTGCGGCGTCGGTTGGCTGTTGCTGTCGTTTGTGCCGGTCAACCGATGGAGCGCCACGATGTTCGGGCTGATGCTGCTGCTGTTTGCAGCCGGTGCGGTATTCGTATTCATCAATTTTCTGACGCTGCGGCAGGCCGTCACGCCCGAACCATTGCTCGGTCGGATGACCAGCACGATGCGCTGGCTGATCCTGCTGCCCGCCGGCCCTGGCGCGTTGCTCGGCGGCTGGCTCGGCGAGCAGGTCGGGCTGCGCGCGTCGCTGGCGTTTGCCGGCGGCAGTGCGTTGCTGCTGGCGGTGGCCGCCTGGCGATCACCGGTGATCTGGCGGGTGCGCAAGCTGCCGGAAGCGGAAATCACCGATGACTGGATCGGCGCCGAAGCCAGCGTTCGCGCAGAGCCGCGGCCGGGTGGCGCACCATGCGCCATTCAGCAAAGGCACGTCGGCACCGACATTCGAGAACGCAGCCGAAGCCGTGGCTTCGGACTGCGCTTCTCGGTCCTTCGAGTTGATCGGCCAGCTTACCGCATGAGGGGCCCGGTCGCGATCGACCAAGCCCCTGCAGTCACGGCGCCGGAGGAGGAGGCGCCATCAATTGGGTTTGCGCTTCCCTCAGGCAGGCGTACATCGTCGCCTGAGCCTGGCAAGTGGTCACGAAATCCATTCCCGTGCCACCTTGGTTCACCAGGGTGTCGGGTGCGGCTCGAAGCGCGCAGCCATCGACCCGGGCGAGCACCGAATTGACCGCCAAAAGGCTCAAGCTTCTGTAGGCACCGGCCTGGTATTGCGTCGCCACGCCGAGCAGTTGAAGCAACAGCGCCTTCTGCGCCGGCCCGGTGACCGTCGCCGGCTGCAGAGCGTTGGCCGCATCTCTGGCACAGGCGAGGCTTTCCGTGATGGTCCTCGGAGCGCCGTTGCCATTCAGGATGATGTGCATGTTCGGGAATCCGAGCGCTGCCAGATCCGTCGGCGTCACAATTCCGCAGTCAGGCGCGGAGAGATAACTCGGACCGGATTGCCCGGCTGAATTGCTGCCGATGAAGAACCGGTTTCTGACGGGTGGCCGTCCTTCTGGAACCGCCAATTCGAGCACGACTATGGAATTGGCCGGCAGCGGCGCGGTGGGAACAGCCAGTGGCACGGTGACCAGCGAAAATGTCTGGTCGGGGATGTTGACGACCTGGGTCGCCCGCAGCGTGCGTGCGCTGGCAGGGAACGGGCCCGCGCTGGTGTATACATTCACCGTGACGGGTTGGGTGGTGCCGTTCCCGTTGGCATCAGCGAGTTCGATTGCGAACTGGACGTTGTTGACGACGATCGGCCCTGGCAGGTTCTGCGGGGCCAGATCGATGGCGCGCCAATAGCTGTTGGGGCTATGGAATCCGCCCGCCCCGCAGGTGACCGACCCCCCAGTCGGGGTCTGCGAGTTCGTCTGAGTCAGAGCCAGATGCGCGGCCGAAGCAAAAGCCGACGCCAGACTCAGGACGATCGCCACCATAAATTTTGATTTCATGAACTTCTCCTCGGTTTTTTGAAATTCGGAGGATTGGCACCACCACCTGGTGGCGGAGCTGTCGACAACTTGTGCTGCAGCGAAGCCCACCGCCGAATCGTTCCCCGGACAAGCAGTTTGGGCCGCCACCGGGCGTTCGTCAATGGTCCGCGGCTGTCGTCGGGATAATTCGGGCGGTTGCCCGGGCAGGGTGCTGCTCTGGAACGGGCGATAGCAGGAAAGCGCCGTGATGAGGCACGTGCCCTGCGGCTCAAGGGCCTGCCGAAGCAGCATGCGCGGCGTCACGGTCGCCAAATCCAGGCACCTCAGACCCCAGGACCCCCGCAGGCCCGTCACAGGTCGACCCCGATGGCGTTTGAAATTACTATGCGCACCGCCGAGGAGCTCGGAATAGAACCGTCCGTCGCGCGAGTGGACGAATCATCGGCGAGTGTCAAGTGGGTTGTCGCCTCGGTCATGCTGCTAAAGGCTGGGTGTCGATGCTCCTGAGGTGTGCTGTAACGACGCAATCGCGCTCGGGATTGAGCGATTCGGGTTCCTGCCTAGACTGGGTGTGAACGATCGTGTATACACTTTAGCCGAACGCGCAAGCCATGAAAGGAATCCGATGGGACACCTCAGCACCCATGTGCTCGACACCATGAGCGGCTGCCCTGCGGCGGGCATGGCAGTGAAATTGCAGCGCTTGAACGGCAGCAGGCCGAAACGATCAAGGCGTTCACTTTGAACCAGGACGGACGCAACGACGGCGGCGCGCTGCTCGACGCCGCGACCATGGCCGCTGGCTGCTACCGGCTCGTATTCTCGGTGGCCGCGTACTTTCGCGGCCAGGGCGTGAACCTGCCCGAGCCGCCGTTCCTTGACGAAGTGCCGCTCGATTTCGGCATCGCCGATGCCGGCGGGCGCTACCACGTGCCGCTGCCGGTCAGCCCATGGGCCTATTCAACCTACCGCAGCTCTTGAGCGCCGCATTGGAGTCCTTCATGTTCAACCGTCGCCTTTCCCTTGCCGCTGCCGTCGCACTCGCCGTTTGCGGATTCGCCACCGCGGCGCGTGCCGCCTGGCCCGAAAAGCCAGTGCGGATCGTCGTCACCTTCGCCTCCGGCGGCGCCAGCGACATCGTCGCGCGCGTGATCTCCGAGCCGCTCGGCAAGGCGCTCGGCCAGGCCGTGGTGGTCGACAACAAGCCGGGCGCCGGCGGCACCATCGGCGGCGCCGAAGTGGTGCGCAGCGCACCTGACGGCTACACGCTGATGCTGTCCAACTCCACCCCCACATCGATCGGCCCCTTCACGGTACCCAAGCCACCGTACGACCCGGTGGCGCAGTTCACCCACGTGGCGATGCTCGGCGTCGCGCCGGTGCTGCTGATGGCCAACCCGAAGACCGGGCCGGCCAGCCTGAAAGACCTGCCCAAGGCCGCGGCGGCCCCCGGCTACACCTTCGGCAGCGGCGGCCCGGGGTCCATCGGCCACATCGTCGGCGAGATGACCAAGGCGGCGATGAAGATCAACATGACCCACATCCCCTACCGCGGCGGCGCACCGATGACCACCGACCTGATCGCGGGGCAGATCCCCGTCGGCATCGATGTCATCACCGCCTTCGTGCCGATGGTCAAGGCCGGCCAAATCAAGGCCCTGGCAGTGACCACACGCACGCGTTCGCCGCTGCTGCCCGACGTGCCGACCGTCGTCGAGCTAGGTTTGCCGCAACTGGTGGCCGAGAACTACTTCGGCGTCTCTGGCCCGGCCGGTCTGCCCAAGGAGGTGACCGACAAACTGTCGAAGGCCTTGGCCGACATCGTCGCCGACCCGGCGATCGTCAAGAAGTTCGAAGAGCTGGGCATCAGCACGGTCAAGATGAGCGCCAGCGACTTCGGTGCCTTCGTCGCCAAGCAGGTGAACGACTGGGGGCCGGCCATCAAGGCCGCCGATTTGAAGTAGTCGTTTGTGCCGGGCATTTCGATCCACGTCGTCGACGTTGCGCGCGGCCGGGTGGCGCAGGGTCTCGTCGTGCGGGTCGAACGACTCGAGGGCGGGAGTCGCACGCAGCTCGCGCAGGCCCGCGTCGGTGCAGGCGGCAGCGTCGACGAACTCGCGGCGCTGGTCGACAGCTTCCCCGCGGGTATCTACGAAGTCACGTTCTTCGTCGGCGACTACCAGCGCCAGCACGGCGAGCCTGTGCCGAGCGTGCCCTTCCTCGACGTGGTGCCGTACCGCTTCGGCATCGCCGATGCGCGCCAGCACTACCACCTGCCTTTCAAGCTGACGGCCTGGGGTTTCTCCTGCTTTCGCGGTGGCGCTTGATCGTCGACGGGGCGGGTCCCGGCGCGGGTCAAGTGTCGTGTTGCATTCTGTTTAGAACTTAAACGGCTATTGGCACGAATGACCCCTTGCAGGATGTCGCGCGCGCTCTTTGTCCAGATGAATGGCTTTGGTTCTTTGTTGTGATGGGCGACGTATTTGTCAATGGCCGTGACCAGTTCACGCACGCTGGTGAACACGCCTCGGCGCAGCCGTTCAGTGGTGATGTCGCGGAAGAATCGCTCGACCATGTTCAGCCGCGCCATAGTGGCCGCGAGGTGCCCGGCCTCGACAGCTTCATCGCCGCGCCGTTCTTGGTGCTAAAGCCTCACTGAACGGGCCGGCGAGACGACCGTTAACCGCTGAGTACCCCAGGCAGATCGGTCGCCGGCACATCGAATTCTCCTTGCCTGAGATTTGTCGACCCCGCGGACATGTCGGGTCAACGGCCTCGGGGTCATGGGCGCTCACCGCCGCGATGCAGGCGCTGCAGCAAGGCGGCGGCCTGCGAGGGAAACGGCTGCCGTGACGTCGTTCACGTTGCCGGCCCGATGGGGGGATTGACGGGCGGCAGCGTGCGATCGACCATGCCGTCATGGGTAGATCGAGCACGCCGGGGCGGCCGCTTCAACTCCCCTCGGGCGCCGGCTTCCGACCCCTGACCGGCCATCAGCAACGAGGAGCACACATGCCGATATTCATGAAAGTCGACGGGATCATGGTCAAACCCGGCTCGCAACCGTACAGCGGCGCCGTGGCCATGGTCAACGCGGTGCGCAAAGCCTACCCGCGTGGCGCCGATCAGCTCGTGATCGCCGAGTCGTCCAAACCCTTCATGCGCAGCGTCAAGACCGACAAGGGAATCATCGCGGTCCTCATCGGCCTGCTGCTGCCCGCGGTGCAGAAGCTCGACTCGAACGTGCCGTCGGACCTGCAGCTGATGAAGGGTGCACTGGTGCCCGGCGGGAAAATTGGCTTCGTGATGGCCGACGGCAGTGTCAAGCCGGCACCGGGCAGCCAAGGGTTCGTTTTCCACACGATCGATTGGTAATAGCCTGCCCCTGTCGACCGCAAGGCCCGGTTCGGCGGGCAACCGGGCGGCTGAACTCCGCGCGCGTCGGCGCTCTCTTCACAGGCTGGTGCGCAGCGACCAGATCTCCGGGAACAGCACCACGCGATGAAGAGCAGCTCGTTGTGGTCGGGCGAGAGCGGTTTCGGTGCGCTCAGCAGATGGTCGAGCTGCAGGTAGTCGCCGTAGCTCATGTCGCTGCTGAAGTCGAGCTGGGCGCCTTCGTCGGTGACGATCTGGTCAAGGCGGTGGGCAGTCTCGTCGGCGCCTGCGGCGCCGTGCATCGGGCAGCTCATCAGGTCACCGCCGCGCGTTGGTTGTAGCGGGCCTCGCGCCACTCGCCTGTCGACGCCGCACCCGAGCGCGTTGAGCGACAGCACCGCCGGGGTCCCGCACTGGTAGCGCGTGATGCCGGGCGCGGGCCGGTAGTCGGTTGTGAACTCGAAGGGCGCGGCATGGCCGATCCAACCGGCCAGCGGCTGCCAGAAGCGCCCGGCGTGGCGCGCGTGCGCCCAGACGCGAAAGTCGGCGCGCCGGTACCACCGTACAAGTACTTGTAGCCGCAGCCGTTTTAGCGCCTTCGATGGCACGGCGCACGACGCACGGCGGTGGCCAAGCAGCGCGCCGGCGACGCGGTGAGCTTCAGGGTTCCGGGCCGACGGGCCAAGTTCGTGAAGGATGCCTCGCTGCCGACAGCGGGGGGCTTGCCCAAGTTGCCGGCAGCGCTCACGATGGCCTGCCCGGTTGTAGCCGGGTGCCGCGGGCGACCGGTTCGCAATGCGCGTCGCCTTGTTCGCAACGTTCATTCCGGAGTTCCCATGCCGATCTACATGCAAATCGATGGAATCAAGTCGGTCACCCTGAAGCCCTACACGGGCGCCGCCGCCCTGGTTGCTGAGGTCCGCAAGTCGCATCCGCTCGGGGTCGACCAGATCCTGATCGGGCAGGCCGCCAAGCCCGGGTACGCGATCGTGAAGAACCGACGAGGGATCATCGCGATCCTGATCGGTCTGTTACTGCCGGCAGTCCGAGAAAGAGAAGCCACGGGCTACCAAAAAGCGACGATAGAGCTGAGCGCCTTGAAGCCCACCGGGGCGATAGGCATTCTGCTGGCCGATGGGAGCGTGCGCCACCTGTTCGGTCCGAAACAGCCCATGATGTACTGGGAACTTGGAGAGGATGGGTAGGGAGCCGACGGAGCGCCGCCGTTCTCGCCCGTATCGGACCCGGTCTTGCTGGCGGCTGGCAAGGCGGCTGCATTGATCTGAACGAAGCCGGCGAACTGGTCGCTGGTGCTGGCTCGCGATGGCCGACATCGCCGACGCCAAGTGACGTCCGGTGCCGGTTGAGCGGCCTCATCGAACCACTGAATTGCGGCCACATTTCGGAGATGACGAGCGGCAGGCACGGGTTGCTGGTGCACAACTTTGACCGGTCAGCATTCCTGCCGAGAACCGGAAGCCCAGACCCGCGCTTTGGACCACGGCGCGGCTGGGCGTGGACTGACCGCCCATGAACAGCAATGCAGCAAGCAAACGGTTCTAGCAGGACTCAGGCTGGTTCATCACAGGATCCAGGCCAAGGATTCAACGCTGCGCCTACCCATCGCCCATACACGAGTTCAACCTCTATCGCGTGTTTGCAGGTCCAGCACTTCCCTGACCATCCGCGCCAGTCGCTCCGCCTGCCCCTCGATGACCGACTGGACACGCGGCAGCAAGGTGGCCTGGGCATGCGGCATTCCCAGCGTCGACGCTGCCAGACGAATCGGAGCATAGGGGTTGCTGAGCTCGTTCGCGACCATGGTGAGGAGTTCTGCTTGTCGGCTTCGTACTTCCTCTGCCGCGTCAAGCAGTTTCTGGGCGCCGAGCGCGGCCAGGATCAGGCGCTCGTTGGCATCACGAAGGTCGTTTTGTCTCTGCTCATGCTCGAGGTACCCGGCATCGTGCTGGGAATACTGGGAATGGCGATGCTGACGCGACTTGCGCGGAGTTGCCGATGGCATCGGACAAATCGACGAGGTCTCGCGGCGAAGCGCAGCGTCGCCAAGTTTGCGCTTCTTGGCGGCGTACATCGCCGCATCGGCGCATGCAATCAGGGTCTTGGCGTCCTCGCCGTCTTCGGGATAGACGCTGATTCCGATGCTCGCCCGCAGGGGCAGCGGCGGACTGTCAAGCTTGCTGTACGACTCCAGCGCTGCATTCACCTTCTCCGCGACGTTTTCGGCGTCTTCGGCGTTCCTCACTTCTGCCAGAAGCACCAGGAACTCGTCACCGCCATGGCGACTGACCGTATCGGTCTCGCGCACCAGCGATGTCAGGCACTCGGAGACCAGTTGCAACGCACGGTCACCCGACGCATGGCCGAACGTGTCGTTGATCTGCTTGAAGGCGTCGATGTCCACGAACAGGACCGCCACCCGATTACCGTGCCGCTTGGCATTGGAGATGGCGATCTCGAATCGATCCCGCAAGACCGTCCGATTCGCCAACCCGGTCAGTGAGTCCAGAGAACCCAGGCGTGACACCTCGTCCAGCGCGCCATGGGCCGAGTCGGCTTCCATCTGGGCGCCCATTGCGCTGACGACCAGCTCTTCATTGGCCTTCAGGAGCAGACTCGCCTCGCCGTGGTCAAGGCGCGCCTCCACCACGACCACTTCCTGAAGCAGTTGCACCAGCACGGCCCGCATCGCGGCGACTTGAGCGTTGACCTTCGCGAGCTTCGCTTCGGCCTCGTTCAACGGATTGCCTGAGCGGTCAGATGCGTCGTTCATGTCGGAGCTGCCTGCAGGCGCCAATCAGCTATTGAGGTCGTTTGCAGCAGCCGGCGCATCCGGTGCGGCAGTATTTCTTGTGGGTCGCCCGCCGAGCAAACCTTCCTGGCCGGCGAGCGTCTGGCCAATCTGGATTCCGTCGGCATTGATGCTGTACTCGCGCAACTGGTCGGAATGTGCACTGGCCCGCACCTTGACGACCGCCATCACGCGCCGCAAGCGACTGTCGACCTCGATGTAACGCTGCACGATGATGGCGTCGGTCATGAAGGCGGCGCCATAGGGGCTGAACCGAAGGTCGGTGTAGCGGTCTTCCAGTTCCGAGGTCATCAGCACCGTCACCCCGACGCCGGCCAGTGCGGTGACGAGGTTGGATAGCGACTCGCGGAAATCCTCGCGGAAGGTCGGCGCCAAACCGAGCTCGAAGCCCGACAGGGAATCGATCACGACTCGGCTGGCACCGAGTCGCCGGATCTCGCGCATCAGCATGTAGACGATTTCGGCGATCGACAGATCGGCCGCCCGGTTCTCGACCAGAGCGACCTTTCCGCTCGCGATCAAGTCGGCAACGATGCGGCTGCGCGAGCGATTCGGATGCTGCTCGAAGGCAGCGATGACACCGGTCTCGCCATTTCTCGCACCTTCGGCGAGGAAGGCGGCGGCCAACAGGCTCTTGCCCGATCCAGACGGCCCTGCGACGAGCAGCGAGTAGCCTTTCGGAAGCCCGCCCCCGAGCATGTCGTCGAGTCCGGGCACGCCCATCAGCAACCTCGGCGCCGCCCTCGCGGCCTGCACGCTCGCTTCGCTCGGGTTCGCCGCGCTGGCCGGCGGAAACACCTCGATGCCCGAGCCGCCGATGCGAAAGGTATGCAAGCCCGGCAGGGTGGGCTGCCCCCGCATCTTCAGGATCTCGATCTTGCGGACCATCGAGTTGCGCTGCACGCTCTGGCGCAGCCAGATCAATCCGTCCGAGACGGTGAATACCGGGTTGGCATCGGTCTCGGTGAAATATTCGCCGATCAGGAAGGTGGTGGCCTCCCAACTCGTCATCAGCATGCCCAGTTGCTGGACGAACTGCTGCAGGCTGTTGTGCGGATTGCCGTCCGTCTCGCTGGCAAGCGCAACCGACCGGAACGAGTCGACGAAGACCAGCGCGGGGCTGTGCGCCGTCACTTCATCGACGATTCGTTTCAGCACACGGCCCAGATCACCGGCCATGGCGTCGTCGGACAGGTTGACGAAGCGCACGGACTGATTGATTGCCTCGGTGTCGAAGAAGTCGAACTGCTGCTGATAACGAAGCATCTTCAGCGGCGGCTCGCCCAGCACCGTGAAGTAGATCGCCGGTCGCTCGGGGGTCGCCAGTGCAAACATGATCTGATGCGCCAGCGTCGTCTTGCCGCAGCCGGGCTGACCCGCGAGCAGGTTGAACGAGAACTCCGGCAGCCCGCCGCCGAGAATGTCGTCCAGACCCGGCACACCCGTCGCCAGGCGATTGATGGTTACTTTCGTCTTCATGACTTGGTGTCCCGGGCGGACGGACCGCTCAAAAAGTTTGCCCAGACCGGACGCAGCAGTCGCTCGGTGAGCGGCTCGCCAATCAGGGTGTTTAACAGAACACGAAAGCTTCCCAGCAATCGAGTCCCGGCGGCGGCGGCATCGACCGAAGTTTGCGTCGCCAAAGCGTCGATCAGTGCCGCAATCTCCATCTCGGAGTCGGCGTCGTTCGCTGGGGGGGGGGGGAGCCAGGGGTGAACCGGCCGGCAAAGATGAAGGCTGCGCTTGTAGAGAGCAGCCATCCCGCGCTGGCCAACGATCGGGCTCAAGGCCTGATCGATGCCTCGAAATGCGCTGGCGACGAGGGCGGCTACCTCTTTGGAGGACGCACCAGCCGATACGGCGCCCTCCAGGAAAGCCGCTATTGCGTCGCGCTCTTGACTTTGCATCGATTGCGCTCCGAGGTCAGGCCTGTTGTCTGATTCCATAGTACCCCGCGGTATCCAGTATCCCCAAGGTAAATCGGTGGCAGCGTAATGACGGCGCTCATGCTCGTTCCATCTGAAGTCGACCTCCTGATCACCGGAGCCCTTGTGTGTAGCACGACTGACTCGATTGCTCCGTGCGCTAGCGAACGTTCGTCCGCTTCGGTTGGCTGGCCGCGATCGCCGCATGGGCGATGTCCCCCGGCATCAGAGACCAGTTCACGGCGTTGCCGGCGTCGGACGGGCGGGAGCGGCCCTGTGCCGGCGCCCGGCACGACATCCCATCAACTCGCCGATTCCAGTCAGCGCCAGATAGTTCACCACCATGAACCAGGGCGTGTTCCAGGCGATGCCGTCGAAGCCACGTTCGGTAAAGGGATAGAGGACCGGCTGCGTGCTCTCTCAGGGCATCACCGCCATCTGATGCCCAACACCGGCAGGCAGTTTGATCGTGCCGGTGAGCTTCAGGCTCTTCTGGTCGACGACCCAGATTGCCGCGGAAGTGCTGCCGGTGTCTGTGCGCAAGCGAACACCGCCGACTTCCGTTCGAGGCGTGCCGTTTTTGTCGAAGTCGCGCCACCAACCGGATCGCATCAGCAGCGCCCCTGCGTCGTCCACCGAACAGACGGTGATCGATGCAACGGATACGCTGGTTCGAACGATCGGGATCCATTGCAACTTCCCGCAGAATCAGGACTCCCACCCAACCGTGAACGCCGTCTTGCCATCACCGCACATCAGCTCGCCTATCGACGCGCTCAACAGCGCGTGCTTCTGTTTCAGCCTCGACCCCGACGCGCTGGCGCGTGCGCTCGATTCGG
>JANNNE010000110.1:0-19687 GCA_031398385.1 Ideonella sp. | reverse complement strand
CCCATGTCCGTCGGGCGGGCAAACACGCTGCTCCGGCCTCGCGACCGAGCGGTCTTTTACACTCGTACCGCATTCCCGCAAGTCAGCCGCACGACGACATCGGGTCAGCCGGTTGATCCGGCTCTGATCCGTGCATGTCTCTCCACCACCACCCCTCGAACCCCTCCATGAGCACAGCCCGCCCCTTCATCGTCGGCATTGGCGGAACCACCCGGCCGGGATCGACGACCGAACGGGCGCTGGCAGCGGCGCTGGCGCAGGCCCGCGCGCTGGGCTGCGATACCGAGCTGTTCGGCGCCGGTGCGATGCCGACCGAGTCCTATGATCCGAGCCGTCCCGAGCGCAGTGACCAGGCCGTGGCGCTGGTGGCTGCGGTGCGCCGCGCCCATGGCGTGGTGATCGCGACGCCGTCCTACCACGGCGGCATTTCGGGCCTGGTCAAGAACGCGATCGACTTCATCGAAGACACTCGCGATGACGAGGCGCCGTATTTCGAGCGGCGCGCAGTCGGCCTGATCGTCTGCGCCGACGGCGCACAGGCGATGGGCACCACGCTGATGTCGATGCGTGCGGTGGTGCACGCGCTGCGCGGTTGGCCGACGCCGTATGGCGCCACGTTGTTGTCATCGTCGCAACCGTTCGGCAGCAAGGACAGCCCCGAGCCCGATCCGGCCGCAGTGCAGGCCTGCGAAATGGTCGGGCGCGAAGTGGCATGGTTTGCCAGGCTGGCGATTCAGGCCGCTGACTCAGCGACTTCGCCGGGCGGCGGGTCCTGAGTTCGAACCGTTGCTGACTGTCAGCGGTTCGCCTGCGGCTTTTTCGCGCTGAAAACCCAGCCTTGAACGTCTCTGCCGGCCTCCCGGCGAAGCACCTGTCGGGTCAGGTTCACCAGTTGCATGCCCGACTGCTGTAGCAGGCGCTCGAGATAGACAGCCGAGTGTGCGTAACGGCCACTGAGCGTCAGCTGATGGTCGACGCCTTCGCCATCCAGCGCTTCGAGCGTGGCGGCGAACACGCCGCCTGCGCGCATCGATCGACGAACCCCCCCGAACACCGGCTCCAGGTCACCGAAATAGTTCAGCGTATCGGCGCTGGCGACGATGTCGTAGCGATCGAGTGACGCGTGCAGGAAGGCCGTTAGTTCGGCCTGGTGCAAGGCGTCGTAGCCACCTCGCGACCGGGCCCGACTCAGCATGCCGCCGGACAGATCGACCCCTTCGAGTCGTTGCGCGAGGGGGCGCAGAAAATCGACGCACAGACCGGTGCCACAGCCGGCATCGAGCACCACCCCGCCGCGCGGCAGCCGCGGACCCAACTCGTTCAAGGCCTCTGCGACGAAACGCGGCGCGTTGTAGCCCAGGCTTGCGAGCTTGGCATCGAATGAAGCCGCAAACGAATCGAATGTCTGCTGGACGTACAGGTCCGATGCGCGCGGCGGCGCTTCGGCAAAGCCGGCCGAGGCGAGTTGATGCAAGGCCCGCGGGTTATCCGGCTGGGCGGCCAGCCAGTCGTTCAGCAGCTGCTTGCCCCGGTCGATCTGCCCATCCGCAATCAGCGCCGCACACAGGACTTCCCGGCTGTGCGAGTTGCTCGGATCCATTCCCATCGCCGCCGTGCAAAATTCGATCGCTTCGCGATTGCGGCCGGTCTGGAAGCACAGGTTGCCCAGGTTGTAAAGCGTGAAGACGTGATCCGGGCTGCGCTCGAGCGCCAGCCGAAAACACTTTTCAGCCGCCGCCCAATCCTTGCGCCGCCCATGCAGGACACCCAGGTTGTTATAGGCATCGATATGGCCAGGATCGAGTGCGACGACCCGATCCAGAACCTTGGCCGCCTCGTCGAATTCCCCGGATTCGAGCAGAACATTGGACAGGTTCAGCCACGCGCCGGCAGCTTCAGGCCGGATCTGCACCGACCGCGCGATGAAGTGCAGGGCTTCGTCGAGCCGGCCCTGCTCGAAACGCAGCACGCCGAGAAAATTGAGCGCGTCGGGCTCATCCGGCAGATGCGTCAGGATGTCGACGTAAATCTCTTCTGCCTGAGCCAACTGGTCGTTCCGGTGCAATCGAACCGCCATTTCCAGCGCTTGCACAACGGTGATCTCGCGCTTTGGTTCATCGCTCATGTCGACTCTCCGATATCCGAGCCTGCCACCGAGGGGTTGATGGCGACGAACAGCCAGCCAATCACCGCCTGCCCGCCCTCCTTTCGCATGACCTCTCGTCGCAGCACGGCCAGCTCACAGCCGTTCTGCTCGACCAACCGCCGGATGTAGGCCTGCGAATGGGCATAGCGCCCGTTGAACTGGAGCATGTGATCGACCGAATCGTCGGGCAATGCCTCAACCGTGGCAGCCAGCACCCCGCCCGGTCGCAACGCGTTTCGCGCAGCCGCGATGACCGGCGCCAGATCGCCGAAATAGATCAGCGTATCAGCACTGGCGATGATGTCGAAGGTCTGCGGAGCGGCCTGGATGAATTCGGTCAGCTCGCGGTGGTGCAATTCGTCGTAGATGGCCCGGGCGCGTGCCTTGTCGAGCATGCCAGCCGACAGATCGACGCCGACCAGCCGGGCGGCCATCGGCCGCAACAGGGAACCACACAAGCCGGTACCGCAGCCAGCGTCGAGCACATCGCCGCCGCGGGGCAGACGAGGCCCGAGCGCGTTCAGGGCAGCGCCGACCAGACCCGGCGCGCGGTAGCCAAGGGCTTCGAGCTTGGCATCGAACGATTTGGCGAAATGGTCGAACTCGTCTCGCACATACGCATCCGAGGCGCGCCTCGGCACCTCGCCGACACCGAGCGCCGCCAGGTGATGGCGCGGGTGCGGGTTGTCGGGTTCGTCCTCGATCCATTGGCGCAGGTTCTGGGTCGCACGCTCGACCTGACCGGTCGCCATCAGCGACAACGAGACCATGTATCGCGCCGAGCTGGGACCTTTTCGGTCCGAGCCGATCGCCTTCAAGCCATGATCGATCGACTCGTGGAAGCGTCGGGTCGCGTAGTACAGGTTGCTGAGATTGGCGTGCCCGAAATGGGAGGTCGGGTCCATCTCGAGCGCTTTCAACAGGCAGGACTCGGCCTTCGCCGGGTCGCCGAGCCTCCGGTGCAGGATGGCCAGATTGTTGTAGACGCCGGCCGAGTCCGGTTTCAGTTCGATGACCCGATTCATGGCCTCGATCGCTTCGTCGTAGCGCCCGGATTCCAGCAGCACGTTGGACAGGTTGAGCCAAGTCCCACCCTCGGCGGGCCGCTGCTGGATCGATCGGGCGATGAAATGCAGCGCCTCGTCGAACCTGCCTTGCTGATGGCGCAGCACGCCGAGAAAATTGAGCGCATTCGGCTCGTCCGGCAAGATGGTCAACAAGGCCGCGTAAATCTTCTCGGCTTCCTCGAGTCGGTCGTTGCGCTGCAGGCGCACCGCCACTTCGATGGCCTCCCTGACTTCAACTTCCGTGGGGACTTCGGCCCCCGGTGTCGACTCATCCATGTTCCGGCCCGGCATCGTTGGAGACGACAGGCTAACCCATCATTCCCGCCGAGGCCAGTGCAATACCGCACGCACTGCCGCCTGGCGGAGCGCCATTGAGCCTCAGGGCGCGATCACCGCAACCTTGACCCGTTCGCTGCGGATCAGATAGATGCCGCTCACCACGATGATGGCCCCGCCCGCCAGCGTGGTAGCGGCAGGCCAGGTCGTCCACAACAGCCAGTCGATCGCCACGCCCCAGGCCAGCGCCGTATATTCGAACGGCGCCACCACCGATGCCTGGCCCTGCCGGAATGCCTCGGTGATGGCCACCTGTCCCAGAAATCCGGTCAGCGCGAGACCGGCAATCAGCACGAGATCATCGCCGCGGATCGGCGCCCAGCCGGGCAAGGCCAGCACGGTGCCGCCAACTGCGAACGCCACCGTCGTCCAGAACACGAGACTGGCGCTTGAATCGGTGCGCGTCAGCAAGCGTCCGAGAATGGCCGATGCGGCATAGCAGGTGGCCGCTGCGAGCACGGCCAGCGCACCGAGCGACAGGAACGCCGCGGTGCTGGGCCGCAGCGCGACGAAAACGCCTCCCAGCCCGAGCAAGATCGCCAGCCAGTGTGCCCGCGCGACCCGCTCCTTCAGCACCGGGATCGACATCAGCGTGATCAGCAGCGGCGCGACGAAGAAAATCGTGTAGGCCTCGGCCAATGGCAGGCTGCGCAGGCCGAAGGCAAACAAGGCCAGCATCGTGACCGCCAGAATGCCGCGCAGCAGGTGCAGCCGCCAGCGTACCCGCCACAAGGTCGGGCCGCTGCCATTCCACGCGACATAGGCCATCACCAGCGGCAGGGCCGACAAGCCCCGCAACGCCGCCACCTGCAGCGCCGGGTAGTGAACCACCAGCAGCTTCATCAGGGCATCCATCACCGAGAAAAAGGCCACGGCAAACAGCATGGCGACGACGCTGCGCAGATTGTCGGATCGGGGCATCGACCGGAACGGAAACGAGGGGAACGCATTGTCACGTGATCGGCCGGACTGTCGGCAAACGCCGACAGGCCGGCGCACGCGTGTCCGATGGACAGCACATCGGTGCGCGGGGCAAGATGACCGACTCACCGCAACCGGACGATGTCATGAACAAGCACTGGACCTTCACCGCCGCATTGCTGCTCGCAGCCAGCCCCTGGACCGTGGCTCAGACCACGCTGTCGCCGCAACTCGCCGCTGCCATCGCGTCGAATGCCCCGCCGCCGGCCCCGGCTTCGATCATGATGCGCGAGGGCAACGGTGCCCGCTACATCAGCGGCGGCGCGGGTACCGAGGAGCGGCGCAACATGGCGAGCCAGCGCGCCCGGTTTCCGCTGAAGATCGTGCTGAGCGCCGGTCAGGGCGAGTACATCGTGGCCGACAAATTGCGTCTGCATGGCGGCAAGAGCGGCGCTCTGCTCGATGTCGCGGATGTCGGCCCGTGGGTAATGATCGACGCCCCGGCCGGCAGCTACACACTCGAAGTCACCTACCAGGGCAAGACCCAGCGCCGCAGCGTCAAGGCTGGCAAGGCGTCCGGCGACGTCAACCTCCGCTTTCCGGGCTGAGCGCACGCTGATCGCTTCGTTTGGGCAAGAATCGGCCCATCCACCCGAACGGAGACCCCGATGAGAACCAACCACCTGCGCAATCTCTGGAGCGCCGATCAGGCCGCCATCAATGGCTGGCTCGCGATACCCGACAGCTTTTCGGCCGAGGTGATGGCCAACCAGGGCTGGGACTCGCTGACGATCGACATGCAGCACGGCCTGATCGACGGTGCTGCCATGCTCGGCATGCTGCAGGCGATATCGACGACGGCAACGGTTCCGGTGGTGCGTGTGCCCTGGCTCGAACCGGGCGCGATCATGAAGGCACTCGATGCCGGCGCCTACGGGATCATCTGTCCGATGATCAACACCCGCGAAGATGCCCAGAAACTGGTGTCGTACACCCACTACGCGCCGCAGGGCACACGCAGCTACGGCCCGATTCGCGCCTCGATCTATGGCGGCGCCGACTACGCCGAGAAGGCCAACGCCACCGTCGTCAGCTTCGCGATGATCGAGACCGCGCAGGCGCTGGACAACCTGGACCAGATCCTGTCGGTCGAGGGGCTCGATGCCATCTACATCGGTCCGTCCGATCTGTCGCTGTCACTGGGCTGCCGGCCGGTTTTCGACGATGTCGACCCGAAAGCGGCCCAGGCAATCGATCACATCGTCGAACGGGCGCGTGCCCACGGTGTGCAGGCCGGCATCCATAACGGGCGACCCGACGTGGCGCAGGGCCGGATCGCCAAGGGCTTTCGCTTCGTCACGGTGGGCTCGGACGCCCGGCTGCTGGCCGCCGGCTCGCAGCAACTGATTGGTGCGATGCGCGCAGGGCCAGGCGTTTCCCCGGGCACGGCGACGACGTATTGAGCCTGGCGCAGTCGGACCTGCCCGGCGGCCTTTGCGCCGTGCCGCAACCCGCTCAGGCAAATTCCGCGTATTCGCTGTTCAGGTGGGTATCCGGCGGAATCCAGTGGTCGACCCAGGAGGCGAACTCGACCTCGGGCATCGGACGGGCCATGAAGAAGCCCTGCGCTTCGTCGCATTTCAGCGTCTTCAGCAGCGCCCAGGCCTGCGCATTCTCGACCCCCTCGGCCACCACCGACAGGCCCAGGTTGTGCGCCAGATCAATGGTCGAACGAACGATCTTCAGGTCGGCCCGGTCTTTCTCCATCGCCATCACGAAGCTCTTGTCGATCTTCAGTTCGTGCACCGGCAGGCGCTTCAGGTAAGCCAGCGACGAATAGCCAGTACCGAAATCGTCGATCGACAGCCGCAGCCCCATGTCGTGCAGACGCTGCAAGGTCTGCAAGGCACGCGCCGGATCGTCCATGATCGCGCTCTCGGTGATCTCCAGGCACAGGCTGCCCGGATCCATCGGCTCTTCGTCGAGCAGGCGCTCCAGTCGTTCCGGCAGTTCCTGATCGAGCAGGTCGCGGGTCGACAGGTTGATCGCCAGCTTCATGTCGAGGCCATGGGCGCGCAGTTCGGTGCTGCGCGCCGCGCAGCGTTCAATCATCCAGGCCGTCAGTACCCGGATGAAGCCGGTCTGTTCGGCGAACGGAATGAAGCGCATCGGTG
This sequence comes from Ideonella sp., assembly GCA_031398385.1. Taxonomy (GTDB): domain Bacteria; phylum Pseudomonadota; class Gammaproteobacteria; order Burkholderiales; family Burkholderiaceae_C; genus Ideonella_A. The sequence goes on along the minus strand of JANNNE010000110.1, from coordinate 13,043 downwards.
CGACCATGCCGCGGGTCGGATGTTGCCAGCGCACCTGGGCCTCGCCACCCAGCACGCGACCGGTCGCGAGTTCGATCTTCGGTTGCAGAAACAGACGCAGCTGGTCATGATCGACCGCGGTGCGCAGCTCGCTCAGCAGCGACAGCGATTCCGCGCTGCCCGAATCGAGGCTGGGCTGGTAGGCGATGATTCCTGACTGGCGGGCCTTGGCCGCGTACATCGCCACTTCGGCGCGTCCGAGCAGGACGTGCGCATCGTCGCCATCGGTCGGCGAGATCGCGATGCCGACCCCGGCTCCCACATCGATGGTGTGGTCGTCGAGCCGGATCGGTTGTTCGAGCGCCCGTTGCAGGCGCTGCGCCACATTGCGCGCTGTATCGATGTCGGCACCGGGCAGACAGACGGCAAACTCATCGCCCGACAGGCGCGCCACACAATCACCTTCGCGCAACACCCCGTCGCTCAGGCGCACCGCGATCTGGCGCAACACGCGGTCCCCGAACGCGTGGCCGAGGATGTCATTGACATGCTTGAACCGGTCGAGATCGAGCATCAGCACCGCACACGGGGATGCGTCCGCGCGCGCGCGCGCCAGATGGCCGGCGAGCAGGTCGAGCAGCTGCGCGCGGTTCGGCAGCCCGGTCAGCTGATCCCAGTAGGCCAGGCGCCGGATGTGGGCGTCGCGCGACTGCATGCTCTTTCGCATCTGCTCGAAGGTCTCGGCCAGATCGTTGACCTCGTCGCGGGTATCGATCGAGACCGGCGTCGAATAATCGCCCGCCCCGAGGCGCTCGGCGCTGGCCGACAGCTGCTTGATCGGTCCGGTGATGCGACGCGCGGTCACCAGGCTGCCGACGCCGAAAACCGCCAGGCCAGCCAGCGCAATGCCCAGCAGGATCAGCTGCAGCCTGCGGTAGGGTGCCACCGCCTCGTCGATCGAGCGCATCAGCACCGCGGCAATCTCGTGGGTGGCATCGCTGCCGAGCAGCATCAGCTGGAATCCGTAGACCTCTGCGTTGAGCATCAGCTCACGGTCTTTTCCGGCACGGTCGATCTGCCCGGCCAGTTCACTCAATGAGGCGGCCCGCTCACCGATCGGAAGCAGGGTCCAGCCGGCGTCGGAGCGGCGCGCCACCAACGCCAGCCTGAGCGGCGACAGCGCTTCCATGTCGCGGATCAGTGCGTCGGTCAGCGGGAATCCCATCGAGACATGGCCAATCAGCTGCGGCGCCCTGACCGGCACGGTGACCAGCTGGAACGGACGCCCGCCCAGCACCTGCACGACGGTGCCGGCCACGCGGCTGCCTTCGTCCTGGATATTGGCGCGGATCAGCGGCAGGATCTGCGCCGCGTTGTCCGACAACGTCGATGCGACGATCTCTTGCCGGGCATCGGTGAAAACCGCCACGCTGGCACCGATTCGCCCACTCTGGTTGTCGAGTGCGTCCTGGATCGTCGGTCGATCGGCACTGGCAATCGCTGAACGGAATCCGTAGTCGGCGGCCAGCAGGCGTGCGCCGTCGCTCAGGTTCTGCGCCGATTGCGCCAGCAGGCGGCGCAACACGCTTTCGCCGGTACGCAATTCGACCGCGATGCGTGCATTCGCGTTGTCTTCGATGCTGCGCTGGATGGTCACGAAACTGGCCAGCTGCACCAGACAGAGCAGGCCGAGAAAGATCACCACGATGCGCACGTCGAGCCGGCGCGCCATCGGCTCGAGCAGACGGGACAGCAGCGCTCGGATCGGCCTCATGCTGGCCCGACCGTCAACGACCGCTGACTGTTCGTCCGCTGGCAGCGCCGCAGACGACACGGCGCTGGTGTCACCAGCCGCCATCACGGCAGGGCCGTGGCGGGCAGCTTGACCGCCACCCGGCCGCCTGCGGCCTCGACACTCAGCGCCTGCTCGACCCAGGCCCCGGTTTCGGTCATGGCCGGATGCCATGCCAGCAAGCGGTGCTTGCCGGCCGGCAGGTCGATCTGGGCCTTGCCGGCGGAATCGCTGCGGGCAAAAAACGGCGTATCGACCACCGCGACGAATGCCAGCATGCGATCGTGGATGTTGCAACCGAGTGTGGCAACGCCCGGCTTGTCGAAAACCAGCGGCGCATTCGGAACGCCGGCATACAGCTTGATCTCGAACCGCTGGATGGCGGAGAACGAATAGACGTGGTGACGCACCGTATCGAAATTCGGGAACAGCACCGCAGTCCCTGTCTGCACGACCGTGACCTGAGGTTGGAACTGCCGCGAACGCTGAGCGATTTCGACGGTGATGCCGGCCGCCGCGGTCGGCTTGCTGCCCTTGACATGAATCGCAACCACCGCATCGGCAAGCGGCTTGCCGTCGCTGCCGGTCAGGGTGATGTCGATCGGCACGGCCGCGGCCGGACCCAGCCAGAACCCCGCGACCAGCGCCGCTGCACCTGCGAAGCCTGGCTTCATTTGCGACCTTCGGATGGATTGGCTGGCAGCGCCGAATCGTCGACGATGTCGCGACGCATCGGGGCCAGCAGTTTCAAGAGGCCGTTCTTGGCCGCCGGATCGGTGCCGCTGCGATCGAATTCCTCGCGCAGGATGGTGACCAGCGCATCGAACTCGGATGAACGGATGGCGGCGTCCTTGTGTGCATTGGCCATCGTTTCGCCTTCGTAGCGACAACCCCCGCCGGTGATCGAACAGATCTGCTGGGCGATGCTGTCCTTCACCGGCTGCAGCTTGATGCCGTCGAAGCTGCGCCGGGTTCTGGGATCGGCGGCCGCACGGTCGATGGTTCGGCCGGCCACGGAGGCGACATTGGCCGCACCGCCGAGCCGATCGTACAGCGTGGGCTCGACGTCGGGACGCACCGCACAGGCCGCCAGCAGGCAACCCAGCAGCCACAGCGCGTCTCGCCCTCGGATGCGATGCAAGGCGCTGTCCGAGCGGGAACGGAAATAGCATCGGGCAGTCATGGTGGCAACTTTGCCTTCAGTCCGACTGCTGCGAAGCCGATAACAAGGGTGGTCTCGTCCGGTATTTCCGCGCACCGGCCCGAGCGGCCCCACGCCAATCCCCGCATCCATCCCGTCCATGACATCGACCAGAACGAACCTTCTCGCTGCCCTCCTGACGCGGGCTGCAGGCCTGTTGCTTGGCTGCGCGACACTGCTTCCTGCGGCTCAGGCGGGCGGTGATCGCCTGCTCGGGACTTGGGGCGTGACCCCGATCGAAGGCGGCGGTGGCGGCGGCCTGAGTCCCTGGGCGATCATCACCGGCAACGGCAGCCGCAACCAGATCGGCGGCACCGCTTCGGCAACCCGATGGAAGTCCGGTGGCGGCTTCAAGTTGCGCACGGTGGGCGCAGCGGTCGGCATCCGCGATACGGTCGAGCTGTCGGCGGCCCGTTGGCGTTTCGGCTTGTCGGACACGGTACCCGGTCAATCACTCGCGATGGACGTGATCGGTGCCAAGTGGCGGCTGTTCGGTGACGCGGTCTACGACCAGGACCACTGGTGGCCGCAGCTGTCGATCGGCCTGCAATTCAAGCGCAATCGCGATTTCACGGTGCCCCAGGCGCTGGGTGCCCGGCGCCGCAGCGACACCGACCTGTACGCATCGGCAACCAAGGTGTGGCTCAGCGGCATTGCCGGCCGCAACGTGCTGGCAAACCTGACGGTGCGGGCGACGCGGGCCAACCAGTTCGGCCTGCTCGGCTTCGGTGGCGACAAGAACGATGCCTACCAGCTCAAGGCCGAGACATCGGTGGCGATGCTGTTGCGAGACGATCTGGCGCTGGGTGCCGAGTGGCGCGCCAAACCCGACAACCTGAGCGTATTCGCCGAGCAGGATGCCACCGACCTGTTCATCGCCTGGTTTCCGAGCCGCCACTTGAGCACCACCTTCGCCTTCGTCGACCTCGGCAACATCGCCAACAAGCCGCGCCAGCGGGGCTGGTATTTGTCACTGCAGGCCGCGTACTGAAGCACCCGCCGCATCGGGACACTCGGGCCCTGGGAATCACACCTGGGTTTCAGGCAGCCGAACGAGCAGTCCCTGCAAGGCATCGCTCAACCGGATCTGGCACGCCAGCCGGCTGCCCGCGCCGCGCGGCACGGCGGTGAATTCGAGCATCGCTTGTTCGTCCGCGGACGGCGGTGGCAAGCGGTCGATCCAGGTGACATCGACAAACACATGGCAGGTGGCACAACGGGCCTTGCCGCCGCACTCGGCGATGATCTCCACGAGACCGAAACCGGTTGCCGCCTGCATCAGGCTGACGCCGGCCGGGGCTTCGAATGCGTATTCGTCGCCATCGTGGGCGATCAGGGTGATATCGGGCATCGGATGACTGTACGCCTGGATGACGAGACGCCGTCGGCAGCGGCGATCAGGGCATCATCTGGCCGGCCATGACAAACACGCCGAGCCCGATGCTGAACAGCGCCACGCTGCCATTGAGCAGGCGATGACAACGCGTCAGGTGGCGCGCGCTCAGGCGCAGCGGCACCGAGACCACCCAGCTCAACGCCGCCATGCCGATGATCGAGCCGAGGCCGAATATCGCGATGTAGACCACGCCGGCCCACGGCGTGCCCACCTGGTTCAAGGTGAGCAGCACCAGTGCCGCCGAACCGGCCATGCCGTGCACCATGCCGATCAGCAGGGCCCGCCCCGGGATCGGCTGGTGCCGATGCCGATGCGGGCTGACGTGGTGCGGCTGCAGGTCACCACGGTGCGAATGGGCGTGGAAGTGGGCACCTGCCGGTTCAGCCCCGGCCAGCGTGGGCGGCGGGTGCACATGCGCATGGAAGTGCACCCGGTCACGCCACATTCGACGCAGCAGATCGGCGCCGAGCGACACCAGCGTCACGCCGACCGCGGCCTCCATCGCATGCACCCAGGCGTCCGACAGCGCGATGCCGATCACCATCACCGCACCGCTGAACACCAGCAAGGTCACCGTATGGCCGATGCCCCAGAACATGGCCTGGCGCAACACCCGGTAGCGGCTGTCTTCGCGGGCCACGAGCGTGGCCACCGCGGCCAGGTGATCGGCCTCGGTGGCATGTTGCAAACCGAACATCAGCCCGAACAGCAGCACCGTACCGCTGATCATCGCGCGGCCACCCCCGCTGCAGCCAGCCGGTCGTGCACTTGCAGCAGTTGCGCCGCCACGGCCACCGCGATCACTTCAGGTTCTTTGCCTTCGATGCCGGCGATCCCGATCGGGCAGGTGATGCGATCGATCGCCGTACGCGACAGGCCGCGCTCCTCGAAACGATGGAAAAAGCGCTGGCGTTTGGTCTTCGAGCCGATCAGGCCCAGGAATCCGAAATCGCCGCGCCGAAGAATCGCTTCGGTGATTCGCATATCGAGGTCGTGTTCATGCGTCAGCACCAGGTAGAACGCGTCCGGCGGCGCAAGGCGCACCTCGGCCTCGACCGCATCGACGCAGACGCTGCGGATATCGGCTGCGCCGACCACCGGCGCCACGTGGCGCGCGAATTCCTGCTCGCGTTCGTCGATCCAGTCGATCCGCACATTCAGCGGCGCCAGCGCCTGCACGATGGCGCGGCCGACATGCCCCGCGCCGTAGAGCTGCAGGTGGAACAGCGCTGTGCTGTCCGGCCAGTGTTCGATCGCTGACCGGTCGAGCAGCGAATAGCCCAGCGTCACTGCGCCGCCGCAACACTGGCCCAGCGCGGGGCCCAAGGGGTAGTGCACCGACTGCGGAGGGGCGGTCTCGCGCGACGACAACATCTGCCGGGCCAGCTCGATCGCCTTCAATTCGAGGTGGCCGCCGCCGACGGTGCCTTCGAGGCTATCGACACCCACCAGCATGCGCGTGCCCGCTTCGCGCGGCGCCGAACCGCGGGCTTCGGTGACTTCGACGACGATGGTCGGCAAACGGTTCGCCAGCCAGCGAGAGGCAATCGCTCTAAGAGCCGTCATGGGTGGGAGGGTTCGGTTGGCAGAGGGCAATCGTGCCTGAAGGCACACCCACAGAAAACGAAGCGGTGTCGTGCATTCTGTGGGAGCGCCTTCAGGCGCGATTTTTCCTGGAACACCGAATCAAGTCGATTGCTGCACCGCCGTGATCGCCCGCAGGATCGACTCACTCGTCGCCGGCGCGCTCAAGGGCGGATCGATCCGATGGTCACCCACCGAAGACACCGCATCACGGATCGCGAAGAATACCGAGAACGGAAGCAGCAACGGCGGCTCGCCGACCGCCTTGCTGCGGTGGATGCTGTCCTCGACGTTTCCGCAGTCGTACAGTGACACATTGAACACCGGCGGGCAGTCGTTGGCGGTCGGAATCTTGTAGGTGCTGGGTGCGTGGGTCAGCAATTTGCCGGCATTCTTCGAGCCGTCCATCGGCTGCCACACCAGTTCTTCCATCGTCAACCAGCCCATGCCCTGGATGAATGCGCCTTCGATCTGGCCGATGTCGACCGCCGGGTTCAACGAGCGTCCGACATCGTGCAGCAGATCACCCCGCAGCAGTTTCCATTCACCGGTCAGGCTGTCGACGATCACCTCGCTGACCGCCGCGCCATAGGCGAAATAGAAAAACGGCCGACCCTGCATGGTCTCGCGGTCCCAGCTGAGACCCGGCGTGGCGTAGAAACCATCCGACCAGAGCTGCACCCGGTCGAGATAAGCCTCGGCGACCACCGTGTCGAAGCCCAGCGTGCGGCCATTGACCTCGACCTTGTCATTGCCAAACTTGACGGCATCCGGCGTGCCGCCGTGGCGCGCCGCCGCGCAGACAGCGAGCCGATCGCGGATCTGCCGCGCCGCATCCTGCGCCGCCTTGCCGTTCAGGTCGCTGCCGGTCGAGGCGGCGGTGGCGGAGGTATTCGCCACCTTCTGCGTATCGGTGGCAGTGACGCGCACCCGCTCGAAATCGACGCCGAGTTCATGCGCCACCACCTGGGCCACCTTGGTATTGAGACCCTGCCCCATCTCGGTGCCGCCGTGGTTGACCAGGATCGAGCCGTCGATGTACACATGAACCAGCGCGCCGGCCTGATTGAAATGCTTGACATTGAACGAGATACCGAACTTGACCGGCGTCAGCGCGATGCCGCGCTTGAGCACCGGGCTGGTCTGGTTGAACGCGGCGATCTCGCGGCGTCGCGCCTGATAGTCGCTGGTTCTTTCCAGCTCGGTCGTCAACTCGTGAATGACGTTGTCTTCGACGGCCTGCAGATAAGGTGTCTGTGGCCCGCCGTCACGGCAGTAATAGTTGGCGCGACGCACTTCCAGCGCATCCTTGCCCAGGATGCGGGCGATGCTGTCGAGGATGTTCTCGATCGCGATCGCACCCTGCGGCCCGCCGAAGCCGCGAAAAGCGGTATTGCTTTGTGTGTTGGTCTTCGCGCAATAGCCGTGCATCGCCACTTCCGGCAGCCAGTAGGCATTGTCGAAATGGCACAGCGCACGCGTCATCACCGGTGCCGACAGATCGGCCGAGTGGCCGGCGCGCGAGATCATGCTGATTTCGCAGGCCAGCACGCGGCCGTCGTCGTCGTAGCCGACCTCATAGTCGTAGCTGAAGCAATGCCGACGGCCAGTGATCAGAAAATCGTCGTCGCGGTCGAGCCGCAGCTTGACCGGCCGCTGCAGCCGGGCCGCCGCCACCGCGGCGATGCAGGCGAACGGTGCCGATTGCGATTCCTTGCCACCGAATCCGCCACCCATGCGCCGGCTTTCGACCTGCACCCGGTTCGCATCGAGCTTCAGCGCATGCGCCACCAGGTGCTGCATTTCGCTCGGATGTTGGGTCGAGCAATGGACCAGCATGCCGCGGTCCTCGCGCGGGATCGCATAACTGATTTGACCTTCGAGGTAGAACTGTTCCTGGCCACCGATTTCGAGCGAGGCCTTCAATTTCCGCGGCGCCGCCGCCAATGCCGCACGGATCGCGGCGCTACGCTGGTCGGCATCGACCGCGCCGGCCTGAGCACTGCGTATCAGGTGCATCGGCGGCAACACGTACTGCCCTTGTGCATGCGCATCGCGCGCGGTGATCAATGCCGGCAACGGTTCGAAGGCGATCGCCGTTTTAGCCAGAGCCGAGGCGCGGCGCGCCGCATCGCGGGTGCGTGCGATGACCGCGAAGACCGGCTGCCCCAGGTAGCGCAACTCACCATCGGCCAGGATCGGTTCGTCGTGGACGATCGAGCCGCAATCATTGGGGCCCGGGATGTCTGCCGCCGTCAACACCGCCACGACGCCGGGCATCGTCCGGATCGCCTCCAGCGACAGGCCGGTAAGGCGCCCATGCGCCACCGGCGACAGACCGAGCGCGCAGTGCAAGGTGCCGGCCAGTTCGGGAATGTCGTCGACATAAGGCGCCTGACCGGCCACATGCAGATGGGCCGATTCGTGCGGCCGGCTGACCCCCACCCGCACGCCGCGGGTCTGCAGATCCTGCTCGGCCGCATCGTCGATGCGCCGCGCAGTGTTGCTCTGGTAGTCGGCGAATGCGACCGCCGGTTCGAGCAGTTCAGGATTGATCGGCTTGTTCATGTGTGGTGTCCCGTGCGGCGTCCGGTCGGCGATTCAGGCCGGCTCGCCCTGATTCAGCAGCTGGTTCGGCAACTGGTGGGGCATCACGCTCCAGACGCTGGTCTGCGACTCGTTCAACGGCGATTCGAGCCGGGTTTCGAGCCAGAAGCGCTGCAACAGGTTCTGCACCACGCGCTGCCGATAGTCAGCACTGGCGCGCATGTCGGTCAAGGGCTTGAAATCCTCGGCCAAGGCCGCCTTGGCGGCGTCGACGCTGGCCTGAGTCCATGGCTTTCCGAGCAGCGCGGCTTCGGCCTTGGCGGCGCGCTTGACGATCGCCGCCATGCCACCGAAGGCGAGCCGGACCTCGGCCACCCGATCGCCATCCAGCCGGATCCAGAACGCGCCACAAACGGCCGAGATGTCGCAATCGAAACGTTTGCTGATCTTGTAGACACGCAACCGGGCGTCGTGGGCCGACAGCGTGGCAGCCGGAACCTCGATCGCCTCGACGAACTCACCCGGCTCGAGCGCATTTTTCATGTAGTCGAGGTAGAAGGCCTCGAGTTCGATCGAGCGCTGCGCCGCCCCCTTGCGCAAGACCAGCGAGGCACCGAGCGCGATCAGCACCGGCGCGCTGTCGCCGATCGGCGAGCCGTTGGCCACGTTGCCGCCCATGGTGCCGGCATGGCGGATCGGCGGCGATGCAAAACGCAGCCACACGTCCGTCAGTGACGGGAAGCGGGCGACCAGCGCCTTCCAGGCCGACTCGAGCGATGCAGCGGCGCCGATGCGCAGCATGCCGTTGCGGGCCTCGATGGTCTTGAGCTCGGCTACATCGCCGACGAAGATGATGTCGCCGAGCGGGCGGAACAGCTTGTTGACCCACAGGCCGACATCGGTCGATCCGGCCAGCAGAGTCGCCTTCGGATCGGCTTCGCGCAGCGTGGCCAGTTCGTCGAGACTGCGCGGCGCATGGAAAGCCGCGCCATCGGCTTCGGCGGCGTTGCGCGCGCGATAACGGGTTCCGCTGTCTGCAGCGATGTCGCGCAGCGCCGCGATGACCGGCGCGGTATCGAGCTGAACCGCCGGCAGATCGAACATGCGCTGGCCCGCATCGAGAATCGGCCGGTAGCCGGTGCACCGGCACAGATTGCCCGACAGGTCGTCGGCGAGCTGCTGGCGGGTCGGCTGGCTGCCGCAGGCGCGGTGCGATTCGTAAGTGGCGAACAGCGACATCACGAAACCCGGCGTGCAGAAGCCGCACTGCGAGCCGTGACAGTCGACCATCGCCTGCTGCACCGGATGCAGCGGAATCATCTCGCGGCCGGACAGCGGCGCCGCCACCTCCGGTGCTGCGATACGCTGCAAATCCTCGATCGTGAACAAGGCCTTGCCGTGCAGCGTCGGCAGGAACTGGATACAGGCGTTGTCGCTGTACAGCGTCAGGCCCCGGATCGTCTGCGCCGGGTCGGCGCCCGCCGCCGGCAATTCGCCGATCAGCACGGTGCAGGCGCCGCAGTCGCCCTCGTTGCAGCCTTCCTTGGTGCCGGTACAGCGCGCATCCTCGCGCAACCAGTCGAGCACGGTTCGGATCGGCGTCACGTCATCGATGGCGACGATGGCGCCACGGTGATAAAAGCGGATGGGTTGGTCGGTCATGGGGTCTGCCAAGTGTCGCTGCGGTGCAGGCTATACCGATCGAGAAGTGCCGACATACATTGAGATTGATACCAGATATAAACTAGTTCGTATGATTCAACGCGCCGAATTCGACAAGATCGAGCTTCACCTCATTCGGGTCCTGCACACCTTGATCACCGAACGCAGCGTCTCCCGGGCCGCGCTGAATCTGAACAGCACGCAACCCGCCGTCAGCGCCCAGCTGAAGCGCCTGCGCGCACTGACCGGCGACCCCTTGCTGGTGCGCGCCGGCAATTCGATGGCACCCACGGCCAGAGCCTTGCAATTGGCAGGACCGGCCGCCGAACTGCTGCAGCGCGCCGATCAGCTGTTCAGCACCCGTGCACGCACCACTGGCTTCGAGGCGACGGCCAGCGCAGTGACCTTCCGCATCGCCGCCAGCGACTACCTCGACCCGCTGTTCCTGCCGGCCCTGGTCAGCCAGCTGAAGCAGCAGGCCCCGCTGGTCAAGATCGAACTGATGCCGCTGAGCGGCGATTTCGACTATCGCCAGAGCCTGGCCACCGGCGAGGTGGATCTGGTGATCGGCAACTGGTTGTCGCCGCCCGGTGAGCTGCACCTGGGCCGGCTGATGAGCGACGAAGTGGTGTGTCTGGTCGCCGAGGACAACCCGATCGTGCGGCTGGCTGGCACCCGCGGCTGGACGGTCGAGCGTTATCTTGCCAGCGAACACGTCGCGCCGACACCGACCCATCCCGGCGCGCGCGGCGTCATCGACGAACACCTGCGCAGCCTGGAGCTGCAACGCAACATCATGGTGCGCAGCGCCCATTTCGGACTGATTCCGCTGATGGTGGCGCAAAGCCTGCTGGTGCTGACGACCGGACGCCTGTTCTGCTCCCGCTATACCGGCCTGATGCCGGTACGGATCGTGCGTTGTCCGGTCGACTTCCCGCCCTTGGCCTACTACCAGTTGTGGCACGAGTTGAGCCATGCCTCGGCCGCGATGCGCTGGCTGCGCGAGCAGGTGCGCGACGCTGCACGCAGCCTGGCCGCGCGCAGCGCCGTGGGCCTGCCCGCGGATGAACGCATCACGCCGCCGCACTGATCCCAGCCACAACCACCTCGACTGCTCGCTCCAAGCTCCAGCCCACCATGCCTTCATCTCCCGCACTGCCAGACGGACCCGATTCGTCCCGGGTCGCGATCCGCGGTGACCTGCTCGATTTCACCGCGGCACCGGGCTGGGGCGAGGTCGACAGCGACGAGGTCCGGTTTCGGCCGGATCACTGGCTGCTGGTCGAGGCGGGTCGGATCCACAGCGTACAGCCCGCATCCGAAGCCTTGCCGACAGCCTGGCGCGACGCGCCGCAGCACGATCACCGCGGGCGCTTGCTGATGCCGGGCTTCATCGACACCCACGTGCACAGCCCGCAGCTCGATGTGATCGCCAGCTTCGGCAGCGAACTGCTCGACTGGCTCGACACCTATACCTTCCCGGCCGAACGTCGCTACGCCGATCCCGAGGTGGCACGCATCGGCGCGGCGTTGTTCTGCGATTCGCTGCTGGCCGCCGGAACCACCAGCGCGGTCGTGTTCCCGACCGTCCACAAGGTCAGCGTCGATGCCTTGTTCGAGGCCGCCGCTGAACGTGGCATGCGCATCATCGCCGGCAAGGTGCTGATGGACCGCAATGCGCCGGACGGCCTGCGCGACGATGTCGAACAGGCCGAACGCGACTGCATCGACCTGATCGACCGCTGGCACGGCCGGCAGCGGCTGGCCTTCGCGGTGACGGTGCGTTTTGCGCCGACCAGCACACCCGAGCAGCTGGCGATGGCCGGCGCCTTGTGCAAGGCCGACGCCAGCCTGTACATGCAGACCCACGTGGCCGAGAACCGCGCCGAGGTGAAATGGGTGGCCGAGCTGTTTCCGCACGCACGCAGCTATCTCGACGTGTATGCCAGCGCCGGCCTGCTGCATCCGCGCAGCGTGCTCGCGCACGGCATCTGGCTCGATGACTTCGACCGCACGACCCTGCGCGAAAGGGGTGCCCAGATCGCGCACAGCCCGTCTTCGAATCTGTTCCTCGGCAGCGGGCTGTTCGACTGGCGCGCCACCGAACAGGCCGGAGCGGCAGTCAGCATCGCCAGCGATGTCGGCGGCGGCACCGGTCTGTCGATGCTGCGCACGCTGGGCGACGCCTACAAGGTGCAAGCGATGCGCGACGAACGCCTGACCGCCTGGAAGGGTTTGTATGCGGCCACACGTGGCGCGGCCCGGGCGCTCGGGCTCGACGACGAGATCGGCAGCCTCGAGCCTGGCCGGATCGCCGATGTGTGTGCCTGGGAGCTGGCGGTCGGCCCGGTGGCGAAACGGCGACTCTCGGTGGCGCGCAGCTTGCATGAGCAGGCTTTTGCCTGGATGACGCTGGGTGATGAGCGCAACCTGGCGGCGTGTTTTGTCGCCGGCAAGGCGGTCGATCGCGCGGCCCGTGGAGACAAACCCGGCTGAGGGTCGGGTTCAGGAGTTCGGTGGAGAGTGCGTGCGCATCAGCCCGCCCCCACCGCCGACCCTCCCCTGCCGGGGAGGGAGTCGACAAGCGATGAGGAGACTTCGAACATGCTGCGGCTCGAACTGACCAATATCAGCAAGACCTACCCGGCCGTGATGGCCAACGACCGCGTCAACCTGCGCCGGCCTGCCCGATTCGCTCAGCTTCCGCGGTGTCACACGCCGCTTCGATCGGCAGGCCAGCATTCCGGCAGGCCAGGATTTCGCCTTCTCCACCAGCGCCCTGCAGCTGAGTTTCACGCCCAAAACGCTGTTCGACACGCTGTATGTGCAAACCAGCTACGCCGCCGGCCTCTGGACGGTGCACCTGCCCCGCACGCCACTCT
>JANNNE010000020.1:0-14398 GCA_031398385.1 Ideonella sp. | reverse complement strand
GGTGAACAGCAATACCGCAACCACGGCGTCGCCTATTGCCCGCATTGCGACGGTCCCCTGTTCAAGGGCAAACGCGTCGCGGTGATCGGCGGCGGCAATTCCGGTGTCGAGGCGGCCATCGACCTGGCCAACGTGGTCGGTCATGTGACGCTGATCGAGTTTGCCGATCAGTTGCGTGCCGATGCGGTGCTGGTGAACAAGCTGAAAAGCCTGTCGAACGTCGACATCTACACCAGTGCGCAGACCACCGAAATCACCGGCGACGGCAAGCGGGTCGATGGCCTGGTCTATTCGGATCGAGCCAGCGGCGCGTCACACCGGATCGAGCTGGAAGGTGTGTTCGTGCAGATCGGGCTGGTGCCGAATACCGAATGGCTGAAAGGCACGCTCGAGTTGTCGCGGCATGGCGAAATCATCGTCGATGCCAAGGGCCAGACTTCTCTGCCCGGCGTCTTTGCGGCCGGTGATGTGACCACGGTGCCGTTCAAGCAGATCATCATCGCCACCGGTGACGGGGCCAAGGCCGCACTCGGCGCGTTCGATCACCTGATGCGCAGCGCGCCGGTCGCACCCGCGAAACTGGCTGCCTGACGAAAAGCGACGACCGCGGCCGTGACCGCAGTCATCGGGCCTGAAGGCCCTCCCACAAAAGGCCAGCCCACCCCAAGTCGCACTGTGATCTTTTGTTGTGGGAGCGGCTTCAGCCGCGATAGCTGCGTGCCCGCACCCCATCGGGCCTGAAGGCCCTCCCACAGAAGGCAGGGAACAATTCAGCGGCACCGCGATCATCTTTTGTAGGAGCGGCTTCAGCCGCGATGATTGCCCCTCGTGGCTCATCGGGCCTGAAGGCCCTCCCACAAAAGTCGGCCGTGGCCGCCGCCCTGGTTGCGCCGAGTTGGTCGCGTCAGCTCCAGGCGATCCGCTGCAGCATCTCCGGAGAGAAACGCAGCTTCGCGTTGCCGTTGCGCAGCACTTCGGACACCTTGAACATCGCCTGCGCGGTATTGCGGCGGATCGGCTCGGCCAACGCGCGTCCATCGGCACTGTTGGTCACCGCGACCCACGGAATGTGCGCCAGTTCGCCGCGCCGGACAACATAGCCGGCTTCACCCGAAGCCAGCTTGACGTGACAGCCGGGCGGATAGAGGCCGAATTCCTTGACCATCGCGGCGGTTGCCGGGTCGCCGCGGTTGGTTGCAAACATCATGCGCGCGGCCACGTCGGCTCCCAACGCCTCACGGCTGCGACGCGGGCTGAGTTTCGCAATGTAAGTATCCGACGAACGCAACAGGCAGGCCAGTTCGCTGATCGCGGCGGTAGCTTCGGTATCGGAGATGTGGTGTTGCCCGACCGCGGCCAACCAGTCTGCGTCCCGGATGCCCACCGCCTCCAACATGTCGACGCTGCGTTGCGGGTGGCTCTCGATCTGCTGCCGCTGCTCGTTGGTCAACGGGCCGCTTTGCGTCGCGAGCTGCCCTTGCAGCTCGAGCATCGATACATTCATCGTCAACGCGGCATTGAAGGCGCGCCGCACATCGGGAGCGGTCCAGCCGAAGCGTGCGGCCACCAGGAACACCGCGAACGCGCAGTGAATCGAATGGGTGACGCCGTACTGTGTCAGGTAGTTGCCCTCCTGGCGCAACACCTGGAAGATCGCCAGGTCGGGATCGGTCTCGACCAGTGCCATCAACGGCTCGGAGATCGCACCGACCACCTCTTCATAGGCCTCGGTCGGCGTCTTGTTCAGGGTTTCGCGCGCCAGATTCATCGTCGTGCGCAGCAGGCCCGGCAGCTGCTCCGGGGTGGCGCCCTTGATCTCCGAGACGCTGGGAACCGCATCGGTCAGCCCGACCAGCGCGCCGCGTTTCAGAAGGCTTTCGAGCTGCATGCCGGTCTCGATGGTCTGACCCCGGGCCAGCAGCAGGGTCATGTCCGAATCCCAGACATCGAAGGGGAGCGGGACGCCTGCTTTGACCCGCAGCTGTACGGTTGCCAGATCGACAAAGGACATGTGTGCTTTCGGGTTGGTCGTGCTCGACATGGTCTGCCCTGCGGCATCAATTGGCTTTATTTCGGCAGGTTCGGCCATCAACTTGAATTCCGGTCGCGTCGATTCGCGTGGTGTCTACCAACCGGCGCCCAATTGCCGGGTGATCTGCGCTGCGCCGATCTCGTGGCAACCGGCCAGGTTCTGACCCGACCAGAGCGGCGAAAATTCGGAGCTGCCGCGGCGCTCGGCTTCGGCCCGCAGAGGCGCCAGTGCAGCGCCGGCCAGCGGAAAGGCTGGCGCCTGCGAATTGATCGGCCCCAGTTCGCGCATCAGGCGATTGACCAGGCCCCGCGCCGGGCGGCCGGTGAACAGATTAGTCAGCGCGGTCGGGTACGACTGCGGATGGTCGCGCGCGGCAATCAGCGCGGCGCGATGCAACGGTGTCGTATCGGCTTCCGGACACAGCAGATAGGCGGTGCCGACCTGTACCGCACTGGCACCGAGCGCGCGCGCCGCCGCCACGCCTTGCGCGCTGCAGATGCCACCGGCCGCGATGACCGGCACCAGCACCGCACCGACGATCTGCGGCAGCAGCGCGAAGGTGCCGGCCTGTGCCAGCAGTGCGACCGGATCGGCCGGGTCGTCGCCTTGCTGATGCGGCAGAAAATGCCCGCGGTGTCCGCCGGCTTCCAGGCCTTGCGCAATCACCGCGTCGACGCCGTGATCTTCCAGCCAGCGGGCTTCTTCGACGGTGGTTGCGCTGGCCAGGATCTTCGCGCCCCAGATCCTGACGCGGGCCAGCAGGCGTTCGCTGGGCAGTCCGAAATGGAAGCTGACAATTCGAGGCATGCCGAGCGCGCCATCCTCTTCGACCAGATCGGCCAGAGGCTCGCTGAACGGTGCGCGCGCGCCGCCGGGCGGGCCGGGCCGGGTGCCAAATGCGCGGTGGTAGGGCGCGAGCAGCTCGCGCCATGCCGCTTCGCGCGCAGCGTCGGGCGTCGCTTCGGTATGGCAGAAGAAGTTGAGATTCCAGGGCTGCCGCGTCTGGGTGCGCAACGCCTTCAATTCGGTGCGCAGGGCATCCGGCGACAACATCGCGCAAGGCAGAGATCCGAGCCCGCCGGCCTCGCAGACCGCCAGCGCCAGACGCGAGCCCTGCACACCGGCCATCGGCGCCTGGATCAGCGGCAACTCGGTCTGCAGCAGAGGATGAAGTGACGTTGCCATGGTCGATCGCTCGGTTGGCTCGGGTATTGGCTCGGCAGATGACGAACCATTGTGAGTCAGTTCGGATCATCGCGTTTATCGCGCGGATCCGGCGGCGCCTCGGATCTGCCCGTCGAACCTGCCCTTCAGCGCGGCCGGCGCATCCTGAACAACGCGCCGAGTTCGAAATAGTCTGCCGGCCCGCCCGCGCGCAAAATGGGCTGCGCGGCAGCGGTCTGATAGATGCCTTCGTGCAGCAGATGGCGGGCGATGTGAACACCGACCACTTCGCCAAGTACCAGCCAGCTCTCGATGGCATCGCCGGCCGCGCTCTGCAATTGCACGATCTGCGAAACCCGGCATTCGAACGAGACCGGGCTTTCGGCAACCCGCGGCACATCGATCACGCGCGACGCCAGCGGGGTCAGCCCGGCCAGCTCGAACTCGTCGACCTCCGGGCCCACCGCGACACAGCTCGCGTTCATCGCGTCGGCGAGCGGTCGGGTCACGAGATTCCAGCCAAATTCACCGGTCGCCCGGACGTTGGCCAGTGTGTCCTTGGCGCCGATGCTGGAAAAGCCGATGATCGGCGGCGTGTAGTTGAAGCCGTTGAAAAAACTGTATGGCGCCAGATTCAGCCCGCCATCGGCTGCGCGCGAGGAGATCCAACCAATCGGCCGCGGGCCGACGATCGAATTGAAGGGATCGTGCGGCAGGCCATGGCCGAGTGCCGGCTGGTAGAAGTGAACATCGTTCGGTGTGTCGGCCATGGCTGCTGTGCTGGTTTGGGTGACTGCGGGTATGCATCCCCGGCGGTTGGATCTCAGTCCGCCAGCGCGGTTGCGGTCTCGCGTCGCTGGGGTTGTACTTCGGGCTGCTGCGCCGCCATCATGTCGTGGTCGCCGCCGAGCGCCTCGACCATCGCAGGAATCAATTGCCGCAGTTCGCCGGTGGCGATCGCCGCATCGGTATCGAAACGGTCTTCATCGGTGCTCGACACCTGATCGAGCGCGCCGTCCAGAAATGCGATCTTCTTCAACTGCAGGCTCTCGGTCAGCACGAACGACACCCGATCGTTCCAGCTCATCGCCAGCCGGGTCGGCAGTTTGCCGGCCTCGATGTGCTGGCGAACGTCGTCGGTGTCCAGGCCGTGCCGCGAATAACGCACCACGGACTTCATCTCGTCGGCCGACTTCAGCTCGCATTCGCGATCGATGGTGAACCCGGCCGGTGCCTGCGCGCTGCCCAGCCAGCCAGCCATCGCCGCGGTGGGCGATGTCGCGGTCTGCAGCAAGGTGACGGACAGCCCGGGCGCGGCCTTGACGAGTTGCGTCACGACTTCGTCGGCGCTTTTCTGGCTGCCGGCGTCGACGATCAGCAGGCGCGCAGTCGGATCGATCCACGATGTCACAGCGCTGCGCTTGCTGAAGGCCATCGGCAGCAGGTCGAGCACCGCTTCATCCTTCAGATCGCGCAGTTCGCGTTTGCCGGGTCTGCGGCCAGTGGTCTTTTCGATCTGGTCGGCCCGTTCGTCGACGCGGGCCTTGACCACCGAAGTGGGCAGCAACTTCTTTTCGATCTGCAGCTTCATCAGCCATTGGCCGGCGACCGATTCGACCAGTGGTCCGTTGGCATGACCCCGTGGTTCGATCCACCCGCTCGACAGCGGCTGGCTGGCGCTGCAGGGTGCAAAGCGCTGGCTGCCAAGACCGGCGTCGAGGCTGGAAAAATCGGCCTGCCAGTCGGCGCCGATTCGATAAACCGTCATGTTCTTCAACATCGTGATATCTGCTTCTTTTCTGGTTTCGAGCAAGGGGCGCAGTCTATCGGAGCGCCGCGGTCGCGGGAGTCGATTGGAAGCGGGCAGAATGCAGGGATGAGCATCGACGACATCCTGAATTTCTGGTTCGAAGAGATCGAGCCGGCGCAGTGGTGGGCGAAGGACGACGCATTCGACCAGGCCTTGCGCACCCGCTTCGGCGCACTGCATCAACGCGCCGCGAATTGCGAGTTGTACGGCTGGCGGAGCAGCGGGCGCGGCCGGCTTGCCGAGGTCATCGTGCTCGATCAGTTCTCGCGCAACCTGTTTCGTGGTGCGGCGCGGGCGTTTGCCTGTGATCCGCTGGCACTCGGGCTGGCCCAGACAGCGCTCGAGTTTGGCGTCGACCAGTCACTCAGCCCGGTCGAGCGAAGCTTTTTGTACATGCCCTTCATGCACAGCGAATCGATGGCCATCCACGATGTGGGCATCCGCTTGTTCGAGGCGCTGGCGATCAAGGCAAATTTCGACTCCGCAGTCCAGCATCGCGCCATCATCGAGCGCTTCGGACGTTATCCGCATCGCAATGCAGTGCTGGGCCGGGTGTCGACCGCCGAGGAAGTCGAATTTCTCCCGCAGCCCGGGTCGAGTTTCTGACCCGTTGCGCCGCGCTGGCAGGTCAATCAGTGCGGCTTGCGCGGTTTGCGAAACGATTTCGACTCGTAGACGTTGCCTTTCCAGACCCCGTCGTCCTTCGGTTTGCCGGGCCGGCCACTGGCGCGATCGATCGCGTCGCGCGCAGCGCGTTCGGCCTCGCTTCGATTGCGACGCCAGCGCCAGACGGCCAGCGCCCGAGTGCGGATTGCGAACCAGGCGCGCCGGGCGGCCGCATCGAAACGGCGCTGCCGCGGTTGTGGCAAGACCAGGCGAACGATCAGGGCCAGGCAGATGGCCAGGCCGGCGGCGGCGAGTATGGCTTCGGCCATCAGGGGCTCCGGCGCCGATTGATGCCGGCCGCTTCGTAGTGTTCGCGCTTGCTGGCGTACATTTTCTGGTCTGCTTCGTGAAGGGCTTCTTCAAGGCGGTCGCCCTGCCTGCAGGTTGCGCAGCCGATCGAAAAACTGAGCACCGTTCCGGCATAGAAGCGGTTGTTCAACTCGGTCAGTTCGAAGATGCGCTCGACCATCCGGTCGGCAGCTTGCTCGTTACAGGCCGGCAGCAGCAGGGCAAATTCATCGCCACCGATCCGTGCCGCGCAACTGGTCTTGTCGACCGCCTTCGACAAGGCCTCGCCGGCTCGGCGCAGCAGCGCATCGCCACCGACGTGGCCGAGTTCGTCGTTGACGCCTTTCAAGCCATTCAGGTCGAGCATCACGACGGTGACCGGCCAGGGGCCGCGCCGCTCCAGCCGCGCCATCTCCTCGGTGAAATACGAGCGGTTGCGCAGCTTGGTCAGTGAATCGTGCTTGCCCAGAAATTCGAGGTAGGACTCGGCCTTCTTGCGGGCGGTGATGTCGGTCAGCGAGATCAGTGCCAGGCCCCAGTCGTCTTCTCGACCGGGCAGTATCGAGAACTGCAGGTAGACGTTCAGAAGGTCGCCACGCAGCGAGTAGTTGA
This sequence comes from Ideonella sp., assembly GCA_031398385.1. Lineage (GTDB taxonomy): Bacteria > Pseudomonadota > Gammaproteobacteria > Burkholderiales > Burkholderiaceae_C > Ideonella_A. The sequence goes on along the minus strand of JANNNE010000020.1, from coordinate 7,826 downwards.
CGGTCTCGCGCTGCTGGAAGGTCTTGCCGTTCCACAGGTCGACCAGCTGTTCACGGAAATGCACTTGCATCTCGTCGCGGAAGATTTCGTGCAGATTGCTGAGCAGCGCCGGCTTGTCTGGCGCTGCGAACATCTTCAAGGTCTGGCGATTGATGTCGATGACGCGAATCTCCTGCATGCAGCGCTGCACGAATTCGGGATGTACATCGGTGAAGGTGCGGAAATCGACCACCCCGGCGGCACGCACCTCGTCGATCAGGATCCGCACTGCACTGAAATCCTCGACCCAGAGCGAGACCGGTGATTCCTCGAACAGCCCGCGGGCGTAGACCTCGCTCTTGGACAGCGCGCGCTCGACGGCGCTGCGTTCGCTGACGTTCTCGATCGCGATCAGCACCTGGGCCCAGGTGTTTTCGTGTCCCGGCAGGATGGTTGCGTCGAGCACGATGTCGAGCCGTTTTCCATCCAGCGTGTAGTTGACCGTCGGCCCACCGAAGCGGGTCTTGCCATCCCAGAGCAGGCCGAGTTCCTCGATGTGGCCCTCCTGCATGGCGCGCTGGAATATGCGATCGAGACCGGCCTTCAATTCTTCCAGGTCGGCCGCTCCATACAGTTCCAGTGTGCGGCGGTTCACCTTGATCAGCTTGACCCGCGACCAGCACACCGCGACCCGCGCGGGCTGTTCGCGCAGCCAGGCACGCAAGTCGACGATGCCCTGGTTGCGCAGCGCATCGAAGGATTCGCGCAACGCGCTGTAATCTTCCAGCCACAGCGAAACCGGTGCCAGCTCGAACAGATGGGCCGCATCGAGTTCGGCAGCCGGACCGGACTCGGAGCGCTTCAGCCCGGGACTGGATTCGAAGCCGGTCATGACCTCTGGTCCTCGCGCATCAGGGCTTCGATTTCGTCGGCGGCAACCGGCACGCCGCGGCTGATCAGCTCGCAGCCGGTGGCGGTGACGACGGCATCGTCCTCGACGCGGATGCCGATGTTCCACCAGCGCTCGTCGACGCCGGCTGCGGGTCGCACGTAGATACCGGGTTCCAGCGTGACGACCATGCCCGGCGCCAGCACGCGCGACGGCTTGCGAACGCAGCGCCCGCCCAGGCCATCGGGCTGATCGACCGGCGCCTCGTCCTGGGCCAGGTAGTCGCCCACATCGTGCACGTCCCGACCCAGCCAATGGCCGGTGCCGTGCATGTAGAACGTCCGGTAGGCTGCGCTGTCGATCACGGCATCCACATCGCCGTGCTGGTCGCGGTCGAGCAGCCCGAGGTCGAGCATGCCTTGCGCCAGAACCCGCACCGCTGCGCCATGTGCGTCGCGCTGGCGCGCCCCGGGACGGGTGGCCGCGACCGCGGCCTGTTGCGACGCCAGAACCAGGTCGTAGAGCTCGCGCTGCGCCGGGCTGAAGCGGCCATCGGCGGGGAAGGTGCGCGTGATGTCGCTCGCATAACCGGCAAATTCGCAGCCGGCATCGATCAGGCACAACTCGCCGCGCTTCAGCGTCGCGTCGTTGGCGGTGGCGTCGCCGGCCGAGTAATGCAGCACACAGGCATTGGCGCCGGCCGCGACGATCGGCGAATAGGCCGGACCGCTGGCGCCGTGGCGGCGAAATTCATGCAGCAGCTCGGCTTCGATCTCGTACTCGTGAACGGCGAGGCTGCCGGCGCGAAAACGGCGCGCGCAGAACTGCATCGCGCGGCGATGGGCCTGCGCGGAGATCTCGGCGGCGCGCCGCATCAGGTCGATTTCGTCGGCATCCTTGTGCAGCCGCAATTCGCCGATCAGCGGCGACAGATCGCTCAGTCTGGTCGGCGTGTTCGCGCCCAGGCGGGCACGCGAGCGCAACCTTGCCAACCAGCCCTCGACCCGGCCCTCGAGCCCGGCCTGCTCGCCGAACGGCCACCAGATGGCCGGCTGGCCATTCAGCAGGTCGGGCATCGCGGTATCGATGTCGCCGATCGGCAGGGCCTGGCCGACGCCGAGTACCTGCGGCGCTGCATCGACGCCGAGCCGCAGGCCGTCCCAGATTTCGCGCTCGGGGTTTTTCTCGCGGACGAAAATCAGGCTGCTGCCGTCACTGCGCAGCACCAGCCACGATTCCGGTTCGTTGAAGCCGGTGAGGTGGTGAAAGTGGCTGTCGTGGCGATACGGATGGTTGCTGTCCGAATTGCGCTGACGCTCCGGCGCGGTCGGAATCACCGCGACGCCGCCGCCCGCGTTGCGCATGGCCTCGGCGAGCGCAGCGCGTCGCTCGGCGAATCGGGATGCGGCGACGGACGTGTTCATTGGAATCCACTGTATCGACGACGAGGGGCAGGCAAGACGGTGTCGCTTCAGCGCGCCGACGCCGCGGCTGGCGAGGCGGCATCCGCATTCTCGCCGACCAGCCGGTTGAGCTGATCGAGTTGCTCGGGCGTGCCGACGTTGTGCCAGCGTCCGCGGTAGATTTCGGCGCTGATGGCGTGTTGCCGCATCGCCGAGAACAACAGCGGTCCGAGCGCGGCGCGCGTGCCGGCGGCAATGCCTGCGACCAATTCGGCGCGCAGCAGGGCGATGTTGGCTTAGGTCCAGCGACGGCCGTCGGGCCCGACGCCGTCGGCCAGTGCCCGGCCGTGCGCGTCGAGCCCGAAGTCGCCGGCCGGATGAAATGGCGGGTTGTCGACCAGCCAGAGGTGGCCCAGGCGCGCCGGGTCGTCGTGCATGGCCGACACGGCTGGCGAATCGAAGTCGAAATCCGGCGAGAAGATGTCGGCGGAGACCACCCAGAAGGCCGAATCGTCACTGTCGACCAGCCAGGGCAGGGCCGTCGCGATCCCACCGGCGGTTTCGAGGGCGCCGCCATGGTCGCGGCCTTCGTGCGAGTAGCGGATGCGCAGGTTCCAGCGCGAGCCATCTCCCAGCGCGGCGGGAAACTGGTCTTCCAGCCAAGCGGTATTGATCACCAGGTCGCGCACGCCGGCCCGCGCCAGTGCGGTGATCTGCCACTCGATCAACGGCTTGCCGGCCACCTTCAGCAGCGGCTTCGGCACGGCATCGGTCAATGGCCGCATGCGCTCGCCGCGGCCCGCGGCCAGCACGATCGCCTTGGGTGGGCGGGGCATCATGGGGCTCACCGGAAAGACCGCTCGCCGCCGGGCCGGCCGCGGCGCAGCGATTGGCGGTCGACCGACGCCGGGGCGAACGCGGTGCACAAGGATTCGAGCAGGCGGTCGGCCCGGCTGCGGTTGTCGCCGCCGACATTGCAGACGTAGACGTCGAGCGTGACGGCACCGAGTTCAGGCCAGGTGTGGACCGCCAGATGTGACTCGGCAAGCAGCACCACGCCGGTGATCCCCGGCGGGTGTGGCTGTCTGCTCGATGTCTCGGCGCTGTGGAAGCTGTGAAACAGTTCGGCGACCGGCATCAGGCCGGCGGCACAAACCGCGTTCAGGCACAGTTCCTTCAGGACGGCGGGCTCGGTCATGGCAGGCGCCGTGCTCGGGCAGCCCGACAAGTCCGCGGTGAGGTGGTGCCCGTCCATCGCTTGATTATCGAGCCGCGGCGCTGGTCTGGCGTAGCAGGGATGCAGAAGCGTGTCTCGCCGTGGTGTCGCCCGGGTGCGCCGAATGTGGCCTCAGGTGAATCGATCCGACGCCCTTAAAATGCGCGGTTCTTCAGCTTTCGACCCTCGGGCACCTGCATGGCAGCCGTTGCAATCAATTCCGACCCGACCTTGATGGCCAATGCCATCCGTGCGCTGGCGATGGACGCCGTCCAGCAGGCCAATTCGGGGCACCCCGGCGCGCCGATGGGCATGGCCGATATCGCGGTTGCCCTGTGGGGCCGTCACCTGAAGCACAACCCGGCCAACCCGCGCTGGGCCGACCGCGACCGCTTCGTGCTGTCCAATGGCCACGGCTCGATGTTGCTGTATGCGCTGCTGCATCTGACTGGCTACGACCTGCCGATCGCCGAGCTGCGCAATTTCCGGCAATTGCACAGCAAGACGCCCGGCCATCCGGAACATGGGCTGACCGCCGGTGTCGAAACCACCACCGGACCGCTCGGCCAGGGCCTGACGAACGCGGTCGGATTCGCGCTGGCTGAGAAGCTGCTGGCAGCCACCTTCAACCGGCCCGGCCACGCCATCGTCGACCACCACACCTACGTCTTTCTCGGCGATGGTTGTCTGATGGAGGGCATCAGCCACGAGGCCGCGGCATTGGCCGGTGCCTGGCGGCTGAACAAGCTGATCGCGCTGTACGACGACAACGGCATCTCGATCGACGGCCAAGTTGCACCGTGGTTCATCGACGATACGCCGCAGCGTTTTCGGGCCTGCGGCTGGAACGTCATCGACAACATCGATGGTCACGACGTGGCGGCTGTCGATGCCGCGATCAGCGCAGCGAAGTCGGTGCCCGACCGGCCGACGCTGATCTGTTGCAAGACCGTGATCGGCAAAGGCTCGCCGAACCGCGCCGGTACCGCCAAGGCGCACGGCGAGGCGCTCGGCGCCGGGGAGGTCGCGCTGACGCGCGAGGCACTGGGCTGGACCAACGAGGCCTTTGTGGTCCCAGAGCCCGCCTACCAGGCCTGGGACGCGCGCCACACCGGCCTGGCCGCCGAAACACGCTGGGTCGAAGCCTTCGAGGCCTACAGCCTGGCTTTCCCCGAACTGGCGGTTGAGTTCATCCGCCGGGTCGACGGCAAGCTGCCGGCCAATTTCGCCCAGGTGGCGGTCGACGCTGCGGTCGAGGCGCAACGCCAGGCCGCCACGGTGGCCAGTCGCAAGGCCAGCCAACTGGCGCTCGAGGCCTTCACCGCCGCGATGCCCGAACTGCTCGGCGGCAGTGCCGATCTGACCGGCTCGAACCTGACCAATACCTCGCACACAGCAGCCTTGCGGATCGGCGCCGACGGTGCGCCGGTGCCGGGCGACGATGGCCGCCCAGGGCGTCACATCAACTACGGTGTGCGCGAATTCGGCATGGCGGCGATCATGAACGGCATCGCGCTGCACGGTGGTTTCATCCCGTATGGCGGCACCTTCCTGACCTTCAGCGACTACAGCCGCAATGCGATTCGCATGGCGGCGCTGATGAAGCAGCGGGTGATCCACGTCTTCACGCACGACAGCATCGGCCTCGGCGAGGACGGTCCGACCCATCAGTCGATCGAACACGCCGCGGCGCTGCGGCTGATTCCGGGTCTGGATGTCTGGCGGCCCGCCGATACCGCCGAGACCGTGATCGCCTGGGCCTGCGCCTTGCAGGCCGCCGATCGGCCGAGTGCCTTGCTGCTGTCGCGGCAAAATTTGCCTTACGCACCGAAGTCCGGCCTCGACGACATTGCCAAGGGCGCCTATGTGCTGGCCGAACCTGCGGAGGTGGGCCTGCGCAGGAAGGCGCAGGTCGTGATAATCGCCACCGGATCCGAGGTGCAGCTGGCGTTGCACGCCCAGCAGCTGCTGGCGAAGCGGCGCATTGCAGCGCGGGTCGTCTCGATGCCGAGCACGACGGTGTTTGACCGTCAAGGCGTTGCCTACAAGGCCTCGGTGCTTCCGGCGGGTGTGCCGCGAGTCGCGGTCGAAATGGGTGCCACCGATGGCTGGTGGAAATATGGCTGTGCGGCGGTGATCGGCATCGACAGCTTCGGTGAATCGGCGCCGGCGCCGGCACTGTTCCAGCATTTCGGTTTCACCGCCGACAACGTCGTCGCGACGGTCTTGAAGGTATTGCGCAAATGATCCAAACGAAATTGATCGGCAGTCTGCTGGTCTGCTCGGCGTTGATGGCGGCCTTGGGCCCGGCCGCCGCGGCGGATGCGCCGTCGCAGGCAGTGTCGGCGGCGGCCTCGACCAACCCGCCAATGCCGGCACCGCCCCCTGCTGAATGCACGGCTGTCCTGGATCGCCTTTCCAAAGAGATTCCGGTTGCCGAAACCGGCCCTGCATTGCGGCGCCAAGGCCTCAGGATCCGCACGCCGATCGTCGTCGCCGAAGGCGCGATCACCGAAACCGATGTCGTTTCAGCTGCCCGGGTGCGGGTCAGGCTCGATTCGAACGGCAATGTGATCCCGGGCAGCGTCACGGTGCAGCAGGCGATTGGCGACCCCAAGCTGCCACTGGCGCTGTCGCAAGCGGTGCCCGCCAGTCTCAGCTTCGACGTGAGCGGGGCGTTCACTGCGCCCAAGGAGTTCGCCTTCACCACCGTCTACGTCGTCTGCGCCCGCAAGTAGTCGCGTTGGCGGTCTGCTTTCACCTTCATCTGCAATCGAGGATTCTTCATGACCATCAAAGTCGCCATCAACGGCTTCGGCCGCATCGGCCGCAACGTGCTGCGCTGCGCGGTGCAGAATTTTTCCGACGATATCGAGATCGTCGCGATCAACGACCTCCTCGAGCCCGACTACCTCGCCTACATGCTGCAGTACGACTCGGTACATGGCCGCTTCAAGGGCGAGGTATCGGTCGATGGCAGCACGCTGATCGTCAACGGCAAGAAGATCCGCCTGACGCAGGAGCGTGACCCGGCGGCCCTCAAGTGGGGCGAAGTCGGTGCCACTGTGGTGATCGAGTCGACCGGCCTGTTCCTGACCAAGGAAACCGGTCAGAAGCACATTGATGCCGGCGCGAAGAAGGTCATTTTGTCGGCGCCGTCGAAGGACGACACGCCGATGTTCGTCTACGGCGTCAACCACGAGACCTATGCCGGCCAGGCCGTCATTTCCAACGCCTCGTGCACCACCAACTGCTTGGCGCCGGTTGCCAAGGTGCTGCACGACAAGTGGGGCATCAAGCGCGGCCTGATGACCACCATCCATGCCGCCACCGCGACCCAGAAAACCGTCGACGGGCCGAGCAGCAAGGACTGGCGCGGTGGTCGCGGCATCCTGGAGAACATCATCCCGTCGTCGACCGGTGCGGCCAAGGCGGTCGGCGTCGTGATCCCGGCGCTGAACAAGAAGCTGACCGGCATGAGCTTCCGCGTGCCGACTTCCGACGTCTCGGTGGTCGACCTGACCTGCGAGCTGGACAAGCCCGCGACCTACGCCGAGATCTGCGCCGAGATGAAGGCACAGAGCGAAGGTGCGCTGAAGGGCATTCTCGGCTACACCGACCACAAGGTGGTGGCCACCGATTTCCGCGGCGAGACGCGTACGTCGGTGTTCGATGCCGACGCCGGCATGGCGCTGGACAGCACCTTCATCAAGGTGGTGAGCTGGTACGACAACGAGTGGGGCTACTCGAACAAGTGCCTGGAGATGGTGCGCGTGGTTTCGAAATAACCGGGTTTCATCCCGTTGGTTGTGCCATCGCATCCACAAACAAGCGCCTGCGGGCGCTTTTTTTCTGGCGTCGCGCCAGCGTGTCGGCGATGACATCGGGCGAAAACAAAGCTGGACCGATGAGTCGGGCCTTTACGACCCTGCCCGCCGCACCTGCGTGCGGCCACACCTACACTGGCGCATGCTTGCCCTTGCATGGCCTCTGCTCGGCATGGTCACCTTGACCGGGGTGGCTTGTTCGGCCACGCCTGTCAGCGTCCCGCCACCTGCTGATGTCATCTCGCAGCGCATGGTGTTGACCTGGCGTCAGGAACTGCCGTCGGACGCCGGTTCCCGCTCGGCATTCGAAGCTGAATTGAGCCGCATCACCCGCGTTCCGGTGCGACTTGCGGCGGCGGTGAGCCTGCGCACCACCGCCGTGGAGTTCGCTTGCCCGAGCAGGCCCGCATGTGTCGACGCCGAACGGCGCCTGCGTGCCCACGCGGAGGTGATTGATCTCGTACCCGATGGCCGCAGTCGCACCCACGGTGCGCGGCCGCCTGCACCCACCC
>JANNNE010000015.1:0-5506 GCA_031398385.1 Ideonella sp. | reverse complement strand
CCGTCAAACGCAGCGAGGTGGGCGACGCTGTCGTAGCGGTTGCGCAGCAGCCAGCGTACCGGCAGCCACGGATAGTGGAACGCAGCGACGTGTTCGAGCCGGTCCCACGGCGTGATCAGAAGCAGCCCGGTCACTTTCGCGCCGGATCGCGCAGCCAGCTCGGTGGCCGCCGCTGCGACCCCGGCCCCCAGCGATTCGCCGATCACCAGCAGCGGAGCACCGTGCAGCTGCTGCGCCAGCACCAGCGTCTGCGCGGCATCATCGACCAGGCTGGCTTCACCGACCGCGCCGTCGCGCGGGCCGTAGCCGGGATATTCGGCCAGGATCACGCGCAGGCCGAGTCGGGTCAGGATCTCGGCATAGCCAGCGCGGTGGCCGGCATGCCCGGCGTTGCCGTGGAAGATCACCGCCGTGCCCCGCATCGTGCCCGCAGGGACGCCATCCGCCCCGGCGGCGCCGACATCGGGCTCGGCGACCAGGCCGCGAAACGTTTGCGACGGGGGCTCGCTTGATGACTGCTGTGCAGTCGGCAATGCCGTCGGCTGCGCTTTCTGTGGATCTTTGTGCTGTGCCGTCTCAAGCGCCGTCTGCCGCGCTTGTTTCGGCGGCCATGCCTGCAGCCGCCCGGTGCTCATCTGTGCCAACGTGGCACGCGTCGGAAAATACAGCAGCCGATCCTGGAACAGCGCAATCGCCGCCAGCAGCAGCGCACAGCCGATCAGCAAGCACAGCACGGGCGCCAGGAGTTTCATCGCTGTCGGTGCCCCGATCGGGCGGCTACTTCAGGCCGTCCCACCAGCGCTGATTGCGGCGCGGCTGGCCCACCGTCAACACCTCGCCGATGACCGGCGTCGCCAGTTCGATCTGCCGCGCAGCGGACAGGGCGGCCAGCCGGTTCAGCGGATCCTGCCAGGTGTGGAAGGCGAGGTCGAAGGTGCTGTTGTGCACGCCGTACAACACCTTGCCGCGCAGATCCTGGAAGGCCTGGATGGTTTCCTCGGGCGACAGGTGCATCGCCGGCCAGTGGGTGTCGTAGGCGCCGTTCTCCATCAATGCGAGGTCGAAGCCGCCGAAGCGCTCACCGATCTGCTTGAAGCCGTCGAAATAACCGGTATCGCCGCTGAAGAAGATGCGCTGGTCACCACTCTGGATCACCCACGAGGCCCACAAGGTGCGATTGCGGTCGTTCAGGCTGCGCCCGGAAAAATGTTGCGCCGGGGTGGCGGTCAGCGACACGCCACCATGCTCGACGCCTTGCCACCAGTCGAACTCGCGAACCCGCGCGGCCGGCACGCCCATGTCGACCAGCCGCGCCTTCACGCCCAGCGGCACGAAGTAGTGCGACACGCGCCGGGCCAGGTGGTCGATGGTGCCTGCGTCGAGGTGGTCGTAGTGGTCGTGCGACAAGATCACGCCTTCGATCGGTGGCAGTTGCTGCAGACTGATCGGCGGCGCATGGAAACGTTTGGGCCCGACGAAGCTGAGCGGCGACGCGCGCTCGCCGAACATCGGGTCGATCAGCCAGAACTTGCCGCGCAGCTTCAGCAGGTGCGACGAATGTCCGAGTCGAATCACGTGGTTGGCCTGCGGGTCGAGTGCTTCCAACTGGGCTGGCGTTACCAGACGTACCGGAATCGGGTCGATCGGCACGGTGCCGACCTTGTCCGCGAACAGGAAGCGCGACCAGATCGTCCAGGTGCCGGCACTCGGCGGCGTCAGTGGATTCGGCGGGTTGCGGAATCCGCAATCCTTGAACTGGGGTGAGGCGGCGTAGGGAGACTCGCACTGGCCGACCGGACCGGCGCAGCCTGCAAGGAGGATGCTGAACGCGGTGACAAGGCGATGGGTAAGTCGACGCACGGCGCGCACCCTATCACAGGCCTGCACGCCTGCAGGCCTTGAAGGACTTCGTCGAAGGTGTGGGCGAGGATGCTGTTTTTGCCTGGTTGTCGAATCAGCCATTCGGCGTTGGACCGAGCCTGGCCGGCCCGACTGGGCAATACTGGGTATCGCCTGCGCGCTGGCCGAGTGGCGTCAACCGCGACCGCTTCACGGCATAGGCGGCGCCGGCCGACCCGAACCGCCGTCGCTTTTCCCCCAAGCAGCCGCACAGGCCGCCACCACCTCTGGACTCTCGAATGCAAGCATCAGACCTGTTTGTCACACCATGCACTTCGGGTTTCGGTGGCCCACGCTGTAGATCTCGGGTCGGGTGCCTGGTGTACGGACGAAGGGGTTGTCGGCCGGCACCTGGCCATCCGCGGCAATCCGAAACAGCTTGCCCAGGTGGGTGTTCAGCCGCTGGGCATCGGTGCGCTCGAGGTTGCCATCGCCCATCCCGAATACCAGGCTGCCCTGTCCGAGCCGCCCGCCTTGAACTGCAAGGCGCGCGGCCCTCGTGCCCGTGGTCTCAGCGTACCCGCACGCTGCGCATGTCGATGCGGTTGTCGGCGCGGTGGTAGAGCTCGACGTTGTTCTTCATGGCCCAGGGGATCACCTGGTTGTGCAGCGGCAGGTAGGCCACATCGTCATGGCTCAGCTGCAGCGCGCGTTCGATCAGGCCATTGCGGGTCTTCGGGTCGACCTCTTTTTTCATGCGCTCGATCAGCGCATCCATCTGCGGGTTGCTGTAGCGGCCGACGTTGTAGTTGCCGTCGCCCTGTGCACCGACGCTGCGCAGCAGCGACTGCAGTGAATACAAGGCGTCGAAGGTCGGCACACCCCAGCCGAGCATGTAGATGCTGGCCTCGTAGCGCTGGATCATCGGAAAATAGGTGGTCAGCGGCAAGGTGCGCAGCTTGGCCTTGACACCCAGACGGGCCCACATCGCGGTGACGGCTTGGCAGATTTCCTCGTCGTTGATGTAGCGGTTGTTCGGGCACGCGAAGTCGACCTCGAAGCCCTGCGGGTAGCCGGCTTCGGCCAGCAGCTTGCGTGCCGCTTCCAGGTCGTAGGGGTAGCGCTGGTGCAGCTTGGGTGTCCAGCCGTTGACCTGTGGCGCGACCATCGTGCCGGTCGGCTCGCCGAGGCCACGCAGCGTGCGCTTGGTGATGGCCTCGATGTCGATCGCCTGGTACAGCGCCTTGCGCACCCGGACGTCCTTCAGCGGGTTCTTGCCCTTGACGTCCGAGCCCGGCAATTCGTCGCGGAACTGATCCATGCCGAAGAACAGCGTGCGGTTCTCGGCCCCGTCGAGCACCTTCAGCCCGGAACTGGCGCGCAGGCGGGCCAAGTCGTTCGGCGACGGGTCGAGCACCATGTCGACCTCGCCCGACAGCAAGGCAGCCACCCGTGTCGCCTCGGCCTTGATCGGCGTGTAGACGATCTCGGTCACGTTGCCGTCGATCTTGCCCCAGTAACTCGGATTCTTGACCAGCACCAGCCGCACGTCCTGGTTCCAGCTCTTCAGCATGAAGGGCCCGGTGCCGTTGGCGTTGCGGTGGGCGAAGTTCTCTTCCTTGGTCTTGATGTCCTTGGGCTGGACCGACTTGTTTTTCTCGGACCAGTCGCGGTCCATCATGCGCAGTTCGGTGAGCTGGCGCAGCAGCACCGGGTTCGGGCCCTTGGTCAGGATGTCCACCGTCAACTCGTCGACCTGCACCACCTTGTCGATGCCCTGCGTGTAGACGCTGTAGTTGGACGTCTTGTCCATCGCGCGGTTCAGCGAGAAGACCACGTCATCAGCCGTGAAGGTGGCGCCATCGTGGAATTTCACCCCGGGCCGCAAGGTGATGCGCAGTTGCGTCGGGGTGAGCTGCTTGTAGCCGGTGGCCAGCACCGGTTCGAGCTCGAACTTGCGGTTGTAATAGAACAGCGACTCGTAGACCGCAGCGTGCACCCCGTTGCCGAGCGCGTTGTTCTGCGAATGGATATCCCAGGTCGGGATGTCGCTGGCGCTGGCCCATTTGAAGGTGACGGCAGACGCCGTCGGAGCCAGACAGACCAGTGAAAAAAATGCAATCGCATGGCGCAATGATTTCTTCATTTTCGGTACCTGGGCCAGGTTGTTCATTGGGACAGATGGAAGCTTACCAGCGTTGGGGCGGGGTGAGCGAGCTGATAGCATCTTCAGCCCCTACGGCCGCCAACCAAGCCATCCCATCACGGGACAGCCCATTGTGCAATTCGGCACCAGCCGTTTCCTGCTGGCGCATCTGGCGTTTTTCGTGTCGCAAGCCGAGGATCGCGGCCCGGTGGCACAGGCGTTGGAGGGCAGTACCGCCTGGGCCTGGCAATGCCGCGCCTGCGAGCCGCCTTGTCGAATCCGGGTTGACCCGGATGACTGGCCTGCGCAAACGTTGCAGGCATGTCTCGTGCCTGTTGCGCAGGAGGCAAGTCGCGTCGGGTAAGCCGCGTTGACAGCGACGCGACTCGAACCGCAGAATCTTCAGGCACCTCCGGACCCAGGCACGGGCCGAGGTTCGACCCCACGCACGGTGCCCAACCAACAAGGAAGAATGACATGCGAGACATGATGCGCGCAGCCCTGCGCACGGTGGTGGCCCTCAGCCTGTGCGCGGCCGGTGCGGCCTTCGCGCAGGCGCCTGTGACCCTGCACGGCGCAGTGCAGTTCAACGACGACCACGCCTTCAACAAGTCGTTGTTGAAATTCGAGGAGCTGGTGAAGAAGTACTACGGCAAGCCGATCAATTTCGTGCTGCACCGCAACAGCGAACTCGGCCTGGAGAAGGACTATTTCGCCTACATGAACCAGGGTGTGTCGGTTGACTACGCCATCGTCTCGCCGGCGCACATGTCCACCTTCTCGAAAGCGGCGCCCTTTATCGACGCACCGTTCCTGTTCCGCGACCTGGCGCACTGGAACAAGGTGCTCGACGCCGACACGCTGAAGCCGGTGGCCGACGAGGTCGCAGCCAAGGCCGACGTGATGCTGATCGGTTATGCCGGCGGCGGCACGCGCAACATCTTCTCCAACAAGCCGGCCAAGAACCTGGCCGAGCTGAAGGGCTTGAAGGTGCGTGTGCAAGGTGCACCGATCTGGAGCAAGACCTTCGGCGCCATCGGCATGTCTCCCACCGTCATTGCTTACAACGAGGTCTATCCTGCCATCCAGAACGGCGTCATCAACGCCGGTGAGAACGAAGCCGCGGGTGTGGAGGCGATGAAGTTCTTCGAAGTCGGCCCGAACCTGCTGATGACCGAACACGCGATCACCATCCGGCCGATCGCGTTCTCGGGCAAGACCTTCAAGAAGCTGCCGCCCGACCTGCAGGCCGCCATCGTCAAGGCCGGCAAGGAGGCCGGCGCCTATGGCCGTCAAGTGGAATCCGGCGAAGACACGGCCAAGCTCGACGTCATGGAAAAGGCCGGCAAGCTCAAGCGCATTCCCTTTGCCGACCGCGCGGCGATGAAGAAGGCGGCCGATCCGGTGATGCTGGAATACGCCAAGGAAATTGGCGCGGAGGGCATCTACAACAAAATCAACTCGATGTAATCGGGTTCACCGGTCCGGCGGAAAGCTTGTGCTTGCCGCCGGATTTTTTTT
>JANNNE010000336.1:0-5799 GCA_031398385.1 Ideonella sp. | reverse complement strand
ATTGCGTCCTTCGCCGGGCACCCGTGCCGAGACATGGGTGAATACCAGGTCGTCCCAGCCAAACATCGCCACCAGCCGATAGGCCGCGGCCAGATCGACGCGGACCTGCCACTCTTCGGGCGACACCTGCTCGCGCACGCTCGGGATCTCGGGGATGGTGTGATGGTTCATGCTGTCTTTCTCATTGCGGTTTCTGGGAATCGCTGAACATGGTCTGATGGGTGCAAGGCCGGAGCGGGGGTTGCAGCATCGGATCGTAACGGCAGAGTCCCCTTCGTTAACTCGATTCGAATGGCAACGACAATCGTTGCCCGCCGAACTGACACGACAAGGAGTACGCCATGACACGCCCATCCACCTGGGGCAGGCGATCACCGGGATCGCGGCGTTCTGAGGCGGTTCAGCGGCGAGACGACAACTCGATCACGGATTCATGCATTGAGCAAGCGCAAAGTCGCTCGCGCAAGTGTGTGCAAATGTGTCAATATGTCGAGGTGGTAATTTCACGGTCCGGGCGGTAGTGCCGATCCCACCCGGGGTTTTTTAAATGCATGCATTTGGCATGCGCGGCTTCACAGGAGAAAAATCATGCGTGTTCTCAGCCTTGAAGAGTTGATCCAGGTTACCGGCGGCAGCGGCGGCTGCAAGCCCCGGAAGGTCAAGGTCAAGAAGTCGAAGTGCGGCTCGGGCAGCGGCGGCAAATCCGGCAGCGGAAGCAGCAAGAGCTCTTCAGGTTCGGGCAGCGGCTCGGGCAAGAACACCGGCTGCGCGCCTGATCCGGTTTAAACCCGCGCCTCACGGCTGTGTTGCATCATGTCCGCCCCATGGGCGGACATGATTGATTCGACTGTACGCCCTCAGCCCGGCACCCTCAGCGTCTCGATGCTGATGCTGATCTGAACCTGCTTGCGGGTTCTGGGCAATTTCAGCGTCGTAGTCAATTGCGGATCGAAAAAATCCTTGAATAGCGGTGGCCGCGGCGATCTGAACAACTCGTCGAAATTGTCGATCAAGCTCGAGCCGCCGGCGAACGCCAGTTCCTCCGGGTGGGCAATCGCCTGGATGACACACGGGACATGGGTGATACCGGCCGCGCGCAGGGCGTAGGCTCGGTGATAGCCATTGTTCAATACCATCCGCTTGCCCAGCCTGACGACATTCAAATGGCGAGCGCCGAAACCGACAGCTATTGCGACCCCGCTATGGGCTTGCCCGTTGGAAGTCAATACCGTCTGCGCAGTTGCCTCGCTGAACAAACGAGGGCTGAAAGCCCTGACATCCGACAATTCGGACTGGAATACGAACTTGCCACGTCCCGATTTCGACGTGAAGATGCGCGGCGGCCGAGCTTGCATCGGCAGGCAGATCTCGAATATCGCGTCCTCCGGCGATTCAGCGGCTTCGAGCGCCTGCGTGAATTCTGAGGCGTGCGTCAATGAGACATGTTGCTGGTAGACGACCAGCCGGTCTAGTTCGACCATTGCAAACGCCACCGGGAGATCGCCGAAGCCTTCGGCAAAATCCGCAAGGCCGGCAATACGTTCGATCCACCCGGCCTTCGCTGCGGGTATTTTTTCCAGCCCCGCAAGGTCGGCAAGCCCAGCCTCGCTATCCTGCAGGCGTTGATAATGCTGCGCAGCAGATCGCCACTGGTCGATCAGTGCGGATTCGTCGGCCTCTCGTCCGTCGATCGCCCGACGAGTGACATGGTCCACATAGTTTGCAAGCGGCGGGACTCCAAGCAGATGAACTTCGTCCACCGATGGGGCGGCAGCAAGGTCCGGACTGAATATCAAGAGCTTCTCCTGTGCAGTATGGCGCTGAGCTTATCGCGTCCGGACGCCGGCCTGCCGTGTTGCCGGTGACTTGATGACCGACGACGACGCAGCGGCCACGCCGACGCCCAATGATCCAGCCTCCGATCCGGGTTCCCGACCGATCGTCCCGCCGACCAGCCTTTCGGCGAGCCGCAGCCTTCCCGCACCGTCGACGACCGAGGTATCGGATCCAGCCGGCGATGCGCAGCACAGGCAGATCGCGCAGCCGTTGTTCCGCAGCGAAGTGATCGAGGCACGGCGCAGCCAATGGCTGGGTACCGTCCTCCTGACGCCACGACCCTCACACCGCTTGTTCGCGGTTCTTGCGCTGCTCGCGATCGCCGCCATGACCGCCCTGCTGACGCTGGGCGAATTCACCCGCAAGGCGAGCGTCACCGGCTGGCTCGTTCCTGAAAAAGGCTTGGTCCAGATATTTGCCCCCCAGCAAGGCGTCGTCACCGAGGTTTTTCACGCTGAAGGCGACCAGGTCCGCGAGGGTGACCAGTTGCTGGCGCTGTCTGCCGAGCGACAGACCGGGGTCGCCGGTGTCGGCACCGAAGCGGAAATCAGCCGTTCGCTCGACGACCGCAGGGCAAGTCTGGAGACGGAGATCAAGCAGCAGGAGCGACTGCTCGCCCAGCAGCGCAAGGGCCTGAGCAGGCGGCTCAACGCGATGCGCTCGGAAATCGAACAGTTCAGCCGCGAACTCAACGTGCAGCAATCCCGGGCGCAACTCGCCACCCGGTCGGCCGACCGCATGCGCGATCTGGGCACCCAGGGCTTCGCATCGAAGATGCAGATCCAGCAGCAGGAAGAAAACGAACTCGAGCAGCGCGGTCGGATTCGCACCCTCGAACGGCTACGCGGGGAGCGCGAACGCGAACTGGCAGCCCTGCAGGCCGAATACGACGATCTGCCGTTCAAGGCGCAATCGCAGATTGCCGGCTTGAAACGGGCAATGGCGGAACTCGATCAGGATCTGGTCAATTCGGAAGCGCGTCGGCGCATCCTGCTCGTTGCACCGGCCAGCGGCACCATCAGTGCAATGCAGGTTCATGCGGGCAGCAATGCAAGTACCGCAACACCATTGCTCAGCCTGTTGCCGGCCGACTCGAAACTGGAGGCGCAGTTGTTCACCCCGAGCCGCTCGATCGGCTTCGTTCGGGTTGGTCAGCAGGTGCTGCTGCGCTACCAGGCTTTTCCGTACCAGAAATTCGGCCACCATGCGGGCACCGTGAAGGCCATCTCGATGACGGCCATCAGCCCCAGCGAGCTGCCGCCCCAGCTGTCGCGGCTGACCAGCCTGACGGCGACCGGCGAGCCGCTGTACCGCATCACCGTCGCCCTCGAGCAGCAAACGATCAACGCCTACGGCCAGCCACAGGCGCTGCATCCAGGCATGCAGCTCGAATCCGAAATCCTGCTCGAGCGCCGCAAGCTCTACGAATGGGTGCTCGAACCGCTGTTCACATTGACCGGGAAGCTCTGAGCCATGGATTTCCTGGGCAATCTGCGATACGGGTTCGGCCGCGAGTTGCCGATGATCCTTCAGACCGAGGCAGCTGAATGCGGCCTCGCCTGCCTGGCGATGGTCGCTGCCTACCACCAGGCAGGCATCGACCTGGCCGAATTGCGCCGCCGATTCGGCGTATCGCTGAAGGGTTCGCGGCTGTCCGATCTGACATCGGTGGCCGACCGGCTGGACATGGCAACCCGCCCGCTGCGCCTGGAACTGCACGAACTCTCGCAATTGCAGACGCCGTGCATCCTGCATTGGGATCTCAACCATTTTGTGGTTCTCAGCGCCGTGCGTGGCAATCAGGTGCTGATCCACGATCCGGCGCTTGGCCAGCGGCGACTGAGCCTGCAGCAGGTATCAAACCATTTTTCCGGCGTTGCACTGGAGTTGACTCCGACTCACCGTTTCAAGCCGCTCGCCGCCCCGCCGCGGCTCAAGCTCAGCGAAGTGGTCGGTCGAGTCATCGGTTTCAAGCGTTCGCTCGCCCAACTGTTCGCATTGGCGCTGGCAATCGAAGTGTTCGGTCTGGTCCAGCCGTTTTTTCTGCAGCTGGTGGTCGACAACGCACTGGTCAGTGCCGACCGCGACCTACTGGTCACGCTGGCGCTGGGTTTCGGCTTGTTGATGCTGATGCAGCTGACATTCACGACGATGCGTGGCTGGATGCTGATGGTGCTTTCGGCAACGCTGAAGCTGCAGGGACGCAGCAACCTGTTCACCCACCTGCAGAACCTGTCGGCGGGGTTTTTCGAGTCGCGACAGCTCGGCGACATCGTTTCACGATTCGGATCGATGGAGGTCATCCAGCAGGCCCTGACCGTCGACCTGGTCGAAGCCCTGCTCGATGGCCTGATGGCCAGCATCACGCTGGTCATCATGTTCGTGCTCAGTCCGACGCTGGCCATGGTCGTCGTTGCAGCCGCAGCCCTTTACGGCCTCATCCGCTGGGCGTTGTATACCCCGCTGCGCGACGCATCGATGGAAACCATCGTGTGGGCGGCCAGGCGCGACACCCACTTCCTGGAAAGCGTGCGGGCCGTGCGGACGATCAAGCTGCTCGGTGGACAGGATGTCCGCCGCGCGCATTGGATGAACCTGCTGGTCGAGACGATCAATCGAGACTTGACGACGCAGAAGCTGCGGCTGGGTTTTCGAGTCGTCAATGGCCTGCTGCAGGGCAGCCTGAATATCCTGATCATCTGGCTGGCAGCGCGGCTTGTACTCGACAACGTCTTCTCGGTCGGCATGATGCTCGCGTTCATCGCCTACAAAAGCCAGTTCACCGGCCGCATCAGCGCGCTGATCGATACCGGCGTCGACCTGCGGATGTTGCGGCTGCACAGCGAGCGGCTGGCCGATATCGTGCTGACGCCACCTGAGGAAACCAGGGCCTATCGCACGCCTGCAGACATCCATCCGTCGGTCAGCGTCAACAAGTTGAGCTTTCGCTATGGGGAGAACGACCCATGGGTTCTGCACCAGATCAGTTTCGAGATTGAAGCTGGTGAGTCGGTCGCGATCGTCGGACCCTCGGGATGTGGCAAGACCACGCTGCTGAAGCTGCTCAGCAGCCTGATCGCGCCAACCTCGGGCGAGGTCCTGGTCGGCGGCGAGCCGCTGTCCCATGTCGGACTCGATGCCTACCGCAGCGTGATCGGCGTCGTGTTGCAGGATGATCAACTGCTGGCTGGATCGATCGCCGACAACATCTGTTTCTTCGCGCCGCAACCCGATCGCGGCCTGATCGAACAATGCGCCAGACTGGCAGCGATCCACAATGAGATCGTGGCGATGGCAATGGGCTATGAATCGCTGGTCGGCGATATGGGCTCATCGATTTCGGGCGGGCAAAAGCAGCGCATCCTGCTGGCCCGGGCGCTGTACCGCAGGCCAAAGATCCTGCTGCTCGACGAAGCGACCAGCCACCTCGATGTCGCGCTCGAGGGTGCCGTCAACCAGGCCGTCAGCCAGACCAACATCACCCGAATAGTGGTGGCGCACCGACCGGAAACGATCCGCGCCGCTCAGCGCGTGATCACCTTGCGCGACGGCAAGGTATTCAGCGATGTACGAAGCGACCGCGATGCCGCAGGCCACGAAATCGTTGCAGACAGCGTCACCGGTCCGCCCGCCGTGCCCGCACTCGAGCAGTCCATCGCAACGAACGACGACGGCGACTTGCCAGGCTGGTGGGATACTCAGCCCTGAGTGGATTCGAGCCTTGCGCCAGCTCCTGCGGTAGCGCGGCCAGCCGCGCCGGAGCGAACGGCTCAGCGGCTTCCCTGATCCGGCAACTCGATCTTCACCTCGAGCACCTCCAGATCGTCCTGGCGCTCGACGCTGACCTTGATGTCGTCGGAATTGATCGAGACATACTTCGAGATCACCGCGACCAACTCACGTTGCAATGCCGGCAAATAGTCGGGCTGCCCGGCGCGGCTGCCGCTGCGTTCATGGGCGAGG
>JANNNE010000313.1:0-2288 GCA_031398385.1 Ideonella sp. | reverse complement strand
GCCATCCTTCATCGGTATGACCTGGCCGCGCCGGCTGGTGCGTTGTCCGCTGCCTTGACGATGCCGGCGTCCGGAGGCGCGCTTACCTTGGCGGCACTGCATGGTTTCGAGCGGACACCGGCAGCGACGACGGATCGGCACAGTGCCTGAAAACGGCGCGGCCGAATCGTCGGACCCAAGCGCCGCAGCCAGCCACTTCGAAGGGAATCAACATGTTCGACGATCTTTTCTGCGCTACCGCGCTGACCGCCGTCGGCGCCGTCCTGGCCGCGGGCGTCTACAGCGGCGCCTCCGAGTTGTCGGCTCCGGCACGGGCAGTCGCGGCCATCGCCGCGCCTGCCAGCGTGGTGTCGAATGCAGCGCCGAAGGCGGCGATGCCGATCTATGTCCTGCCACGTGTCGTTGTCACCGGCAACCGCTCACGCGATGGCGATCTGGTGGCGGGGGATCTGCCGACTCGCGACGGGCGTGCAGGCGAACGCTGAGCGGCTTGCGGATGCGCCCGCCGACCGCCGGAAAGGTGTGAATTCATCACAGTTCCGGCGGGTCATAGTTACCACTTGTTGCAGGCCGCTTTTCTTAATCTGGCTACCAGGCGACGGACGGTTGATCCGTTGTCAAACGAGGAGCCAGACATGTTCGATTCCATGCCCAAGGGTGCCGCCAATGCGGCGCGTTTCGACAAGCACGACGAGTGTGATCCCGCGCATGCGCCTCAAGGCGCGCTGGTCGGGCAGTCACACGGTGCCGCCGGCCTGTACTGGCTGAAGGCGGCGCTCGCCGAGATCGATTACGGGGTCTTGCTGCTCGACGAGGAAGGTTGCGTTGTGCATGCCAATCCGGTTGCCCACGCCGAAATGCGCAGCGATCATGCGCTGCAGCTGGCCGGTGATCGATTGCGCACCCGCGATCCACGCGATGCCGCGCTGCTGCAGGTGGCGATCGACGGCGCGGCGCGGCGCGGCCTGCGCAAGCTGATCAGCCTGCGCATCGGCGTCGGCGAGCTGGTCACGCTGTCGGTGGTGCCGCTGACCGGTGGCGCCGAGATCGGCCCCGGGAGAAGCGTCGAGCTGCACCCACGCCATGCGGTGCTGGTGATGCTCGGCAAGCGGCTGATCGGCAACGGTCTGGCGATCGAGTCGTTCGCTCGCATGCACGGCCTGAGTTCGGGCGAAACCCGGGTGCTGCTGGCGCTCAACAACGGTCTGCAGCCGACCGAGCTGGCACGCCAGCATGGCGTGGCCATCGCCACCATCCGCACGCAGATCGGCAGCATCCGCGCGAAGACCGGCGCCAGCAGCATCCGCAACCTGCTGCGCCAGTTGACGACGCTGCCGCCCCTGCAGGGCATCCTGCACCGTGATGCGGGTGTGGCATCGATCGCTGGGCAACTCGGCGCCCGGGTCGTTCACCTGCAGGGCTGAATACGGGGCGAGCTGGGGAGACGCGGGCGGAAATGGGGGGCGGGAAAAGACAGGAACGGCCAGGAAACCGGCATGCCCCCCATTGCCCAGTGATGCCGGCCCCGATACAGGCTGCAGCAGACACTCAATCAAGGCCTCGCGGTCCCGTGCACCGCGAGCGCCTTGCCTGGCGTTGCCCTAACATGACTGATCGCTGGTTCGCCCACTCGGCCGCGGATCAGCCATGCCCCTGTCGTCGCAGTCGCCGCTCGATGTCCTGCCCGCCCCCTTGCGTGCGCTTGCCGAAAAGGGCGAGGTCAAGCGCTACCGCAAGGGCACGCTGCTGATCCAGGAGGGCGACTTCGGCGACAGCCTGTACATCGTGCTGAGTGGCCGCGTCAAGGCTTATTCAGTCGACGACCGGGATCGCGAGATGATCTTCGGCAGCTACGGGCCGGGCGACTATTTCGGCGAGATGAGTCTGGATGGCGGCCCACGCTCGGCCAATGTCGCGACGCTGGAGAGCAGCAGTTGTGTGTTGATCGGTCGCCGCACTCTGCTGCAGCACATTTCCGAGCACCCCGAATTTGCCTTCGACCTGTTGTCGCGGGTCATCGGGCGGGCCCGGGTGGCCACCTCGAGTGCGCGCAACATGGCCTTGCTCGATGTCTACGAGCGGGTGGTCCAGTTGCTCGAATCCCTCGCCAGCGCCGCACCGGATGCCGACGGCAGCCGGCTGGTCAGTGAGCGCCTGACCCATGGCGACATCGCAAAACGGGTCGGCTGCTCGCGCGAGATGATCAGCCGCCTGATGAAGGACCTGCTGAGCGGCGGCTATGTGCGTGTCGACACCGGGCACCGGATCGTGTTGCTGAAAAGCCTGCC
>JANNNE010000290.1:0-3152 GCA_031398385.1 Ideonella sp. | reverse complement strand
CATGTGGAAGCAGGCGGTCGAGAAGGCCAAGTCGACCGATACCGACAAGGTGATCGCGGCGATGGCCGGCCAGACCTTCCAGGCGCCGGGTGGTTTCATCGCGACGATGGACAAGGAAAACCACCACCTGCACAAGCCGGTGTTCATCGGCGAAGTGAAGGCCGATGGCCAGTTCAACGTGGTGTGGAAAACCAAGGGTCCGGTGGTGGCCGATCCGTGGAGCGACTACATCGCCGAGAACAAGGGCAAGAAGAACGTGGTCGAGAAGAAGTCGACTGTCGCTGCGAAATAAGCGCGACACCGGGTGCGGGGTAGGGCTGGCCAAGGTGGCGACACCAGGCCTTGCCCGGCGGCCCCGCCGATCCAGGACGTTCCCGGCGGTTGCCATCCTTGCCAATCTTCTTTCCCCTTTGCCCGGACCCTTCTCGACCATGCGAGCCGTGAACCCGCTATCGATCCTGCGCGGATGCTTGCTGGCGCTGATGTTCCTCGCCGCGTCTCCGGCGACGTTTGGACTCAGCACCGATGAGGTGCGGGCGATGGCGGTCGGCGACAGCGACGAGCGCATCGCAGCCATCAACAAGGCCGCGGTCGGTGGCGATCCCAAGGCCCAGGCCTTTTTCCAGGCCTTGCTCGACAACGAGGTCCAGGTTGCCGGGGACGATGTCTTCATCGTGCGCGGCGCCAAGGCCATCGATGCCGCCAGCGGTCTGGAAAAGAGTCTGCCAGCGGCTGCCGACGACATCATCAACAACAACCGGATTCGCGGCGAACTGAAGGCCGCACTGGCTTCACTCAAGCTGATGTCGCCCGACCGCGGCCAGCGCGAAGAAGCGATCACGGGTTTGCAGGAGGCGCCGGACGAATCGCGCCTCCCGCTGCTCGACAAGGCGCTGGCGGCGGAAACCGACGCCGGACTCAAATCCCGGATCGCCTTGTTGCGTGCCGCGATCATGGTCAGTTCGCAGGATCGAAGCCGGCGTCTGAAGGCCGCCATCGTCC
This sequence comes from Ideonella sp., assembly GCA_031398385.1. Classification (GTDB taxonomy): domain Bacteria; phylum Pseudomonadota; class Gammaproteobacteria; order Burkholderiales; family Burkholderiaceae_C; genus Ideonella_A. Next base: position 2,150 of record JANNNE010000290.1, on the reverse strand, counting down.
TGGCCGAAAGTTCGGAGCCCGCCACCAAGACCTTGTTGCTCGAACGCCTGCAACCCGATGCAGAAACCGATCCCGAGGTTCGCGCAGCACTGAAATCGGCGTTATCGAGCCTCGAGACGCAGCTCGCGTTCGGCGAGAGCATGGGCGTGATCTTCACCGGCATCAGCCTGGGCTCGATCCTGGTGCTGGTCGCGCTCGGCCTGGCGATCACCTACGGCCTGATGGGCGTGATCAACATGGCGCACGGTGAGCTGATGATGATCGGCGCCTATGCCACCTATGTGGTGCAGAACCTATTTCGCACCTGGTTGCCCGACTATTTCGATGCCTATGTGCTGGTCGCGGTCCCACTGAGTTTTCTGACCGCGGCTGCGGTCGGCGCAGTGCTCGAACGCGGCGTGATCCGCTGGCTGTACGGTCGCCCGCTGGAGACGCTGCTCGCGACCTGGGGTATCAGCCTGGTGCTGATGCAGACGGTGCGAACCATCTTCGGCGCACAGAACGTGCCGGTCGAGAATCCGAGCTGGTTGTCGGGCGGATTCCAGGTGCTCAGCAACCTGACGCTGCCCTACAACCGCATCGCGATCATCGTCTTCGCGATCCTGGTGTTCGGTGGATTGACCTTCATGGTCTCGAAGACACGGCTCGGATTGTTTGTTCGCGGCGTCACGCAGAACCGCAAGATGGCCGCCTGCATGGGTGTCAACACGGCGCGGGTCGACACCTATGCGTTTGCACTCGGCTCCGGCATCGCCGGGCTGGCCGGCTGCGCGCTGTCGCAGGTCGGCAATGTCGGCCCCGATCTCGGACAGGGCTATATCGTCGACTCGTTCATGGTCGTCGTGCTGGGCGGGGTCGGGCAACTGATCGGCACGGTTTATGCGGCACTCGGCTTGGGTGTCGTCAACAAGCTGCTCGAAGGCTGGGCCGGCGCGGTGCTCGCCAAGATCTTCGTGCTGGTGCTGATCGTCATCTTCATCCAGAAGCGACCGCAAGGCCTGTTCGCGATGAAGGGCCGCAGCGCCGAAGCCTGATGCGCTGCCCATTCACATTGCTGTCCTGAAAGGAATCTGATTCATGAGTGCCGTGCTGCCTGGTCGCGGGATCGCCCCGCCGGATCGCCGTCCCGTGGCGGCCGTCGAACCAGCGCCGACACGGATCCTCAGCCTGCGTGGCTGGGCCGGCGTCATCGGTGCCCTGCTGGCGGTGGTCGTGCTGGCACCGGTGCTGAACCTCGTGGTGCCCCAGGGCAGCGTGCTGCACCTCAGCGACTATGCGGTGCTGCTGGTCGGCAAGATGATGTGTTACGCGATGGTCGCGCTGGCGATCGACCTGATCTGGGGCTACACCGGCATCCTGTCTTTGGGCCACGGTGTGTTCTTCGCGCTTGGCGGCTACGTGATGGGCATGTACCTGATGCGCCAGATCGGCCGCGACGGCAACTACAAGAGCGATCTGCCGGACTTCATGGTCTTTCTCGATTGGAAGGAATTGCCGTGGAGCTGGGCGCTCAGCGACTCGTTCCTGGCGACCGTGCTGCTGGTGGTGCTGGTGCCGGGTGTGCTGGCGTTCGTCTTCGGCTTCTTCGCGTTCCGGTCACGCATCAAGGGCGTCTATTTTTCGATCATCACGCAGGCGGTGACCTTCGCGACGATGCTGCTGTTCTTTCGCAACGAGACCGGTTTCGGTGGCAACAACGGGTTCACCGATTTCAAGCGCATCCTCGGTATTCCGATCGCCACGCCATCGATGCGGATGACGCTGTTCATCCTCACCGGCCTGACGCTGATCGGCTTTTTCCTGTTCGCTCGCTGGCTGGTGAAAAGCAAGTTCGGCCGTGTCTTGCAGGCGATCCGCGATGCCGAAAGCCGGGTCATGTTCACCGGCTACGACCCGCTGCACTACAAGCTGGCGATCTGGGTGATATCGGCCGTCATGTGCGGCATCGCGGGTGCCTTGTATGTGCCGCAGGTGGGCATCATCAACCCGAGCGAGATGTCGCCGGCAGCCAGCATCGAGATGGCGATCTGGGCCGCGGTCGGCGGGCGCGGCACGCTGATCGGACCGATCATCGGCGCGTTCTTCGTCAATGGTGCGAAGAGTGTGCTGACCCAGCAGGTGCCCGAGTTCTGGCTGTATTTTCTCGGCGG
>JANNNE010000260.1:0-17109 GCA_031398385.1 Ideonella sp. | reverse complement strand
GGCTGTGGTGGGCATGGGGGGCTCTCGCGATTGTGCCGGGGGCCGGCCTGATCTGGGCCGGCCGCGACAGTCGTTGGAAAAATCATGCGTCGAACCAAGGGTAATCCATGGCCCGAAATCGAAGCTGCGCAGTATACATACAATGATGAATGTATGTTGACAGGGCCAACCGCACCCCATGGCACGCCGAACCAAGCAGGACGCCCAGGCGACCCGCGACCACTTGCTCGATTCCGCCGAGCGCGTTTTCCTCGAACGCGGGGTATCGCGCACCTCGCTGCACGACCTGGCAGTGGCTGCCGGTGTCACCCGGGGTGCGATCTACTGGCATTTTCGCGACAAGGCCGATCTGTTCAACGCGATGATGAGCCGGGTCAGCCTGCCGATGGAGCAGGCGCTCGAGCGCAGCACCGAACCGTCCGTCGATGCATTGGCCCAGCTTCGCGCGTCATTCATCGGCGTACTCGACAAGCTGGTCACCGATCCGCAGGTGCATCGGGTATTCGAGATTGCGATGCACAAGGTCGAGTACGTCGCTGAGATGAGCGCCGTGCGCGAGCGCCACCTGGCCGTCCGCAACGATTGCATGGCCAGCGTGACACGGGCCTTGGCCACTGCGATGGAGCAGGGCCAGATCGTGCCCCGGTTCTCGGCCGCCGACGCGGCGATCGGATTGCACGCGCTGATCGACGGCCTGATCCAGAACTGGATCCTCGATCCGCAGGCCTTCGATCTGCGCCTGATCGGCCAGCAGGTGCTCGACGCCTACCTGCGCGGCATGGCCGCCCCGCCATCGGTGGCCGCTGCCGATTTGCCCAGCAGCAGCCGCTCGAGGCAGTGTTCGCGCACCCCGTAGAAATCCTTGATCTGGCGGATCTGCGCAGCCACCTCGCCGACCGGCAACCCGTCTTCCCGTCTGACCGCGAGGATCATCTTGTTCTTGCTGGTGTGTTCGAGCGCGACGAACTCGAACACCTGGGTGCGGTAGCCGTGCGCCTCCAGCAGCAGCGCGCGCAGGCTGTCGGTGATCATCTCGGCCTGCTGCCCGAGGTGGATGCCGTGTTGCAGCATCGGCCGCAGCAGCCCGGGGCTGCGCAGTTGCGGGCGCAGCTCCTTGTGGCAGCACGGTGAGCACAGGATGATCTGCGCCCCGGCCGCGATACCCTTGTGGATCGCGTGATCGGTGGCCGTGTCGCAGGCATGCAGCGCGATCATGATGTCGATGGCGCCGATCGGATGGTTCACCACATCGCCGGCCTCGAATGCCAGCCCGGGCACCCGATGCGATTCGACGGTTCGATTGCACAAGGCAACCAGGTCCTCGCGCAATTCGACACCGACGACCTGCGCCTGGACGCCGAGCGTGTGCTGAAGGTGCGCCGCCACGGCGAAGCTCAGATAACCTTTGCCGGCACCGAAATCCATCACCCGGATCGGACCATCCGACTCGCTTCGCCTGGGCAGCGAAGAGTCGCGCCAGGCGGCGTCCAGCACCTCGACGAACTTGTTGATCTGCTTCCATTTGCGCGACATCGCCGGAACCAGCTTGCCTTGCCGATCGGTGATGCCGAGGTCGTGCCAACAGGGTGTATCCAGGCTCAGCGGCCGATGTTTGCTGCGGTCGTGGGCCGGCAGATCGGCGGGGTGGTCGGCATTGTCGGCTTCGTCGACCGGCGATGACGCGGCGTCGACGGCGATGGCCTGCCGCACCAGGCTGAGCTGCCCTTTCTTGCTGATTCGCAGATCGATCGCCTCGTCTCGGGTCGACAGGTGCAGATGGCCGAAGCCGCCTGCCGACCCGAGACTCAGCGATGCCAATACTTCCGCCACGCCCGCGTCGAAGCTGAAATTCTTCGTCACGTCGCGGGTCTGGTGGCGATACAGCAGCGACAACACCCAGTCGTTGCGTATCCGGATGCGGCGCCCGATGACACGCTGCAGGCTGGCATCGCCGCCGCGGTGATTGGCCATCACCAGCTTGACGAAGCTGCCCTGCACCAGGCTGTTGCGCAACCGATCGCCGAACTCGACCAGCGGCGTTGCGCTCGGACCCCGAGGTTCAGGCATGGGGGCCACGTTCGAAGGTGAACACCGCGACGCTGGCCAGCAGGTTCGGCCGGCTGCGCACCACGCGGCCGTGTTGGATGCCGAATCCGTCCTGCACCCGAAGTCCGATCTTGCGCGCCAGCACCTCGAAATCGGCATAGGTGCCGACTCGCAGGTTCGGCGTGTCGTACCACTCGTAGGGCAGAGCCCGGGTCACCGGCATGCGGCCGCCGAGTACGCGCAGGCGGTTCAGCCAGTGCGCGAAATTCGGAAAGCTGATGATGCCGAGCCGGCCGACCCGCGCGGTCTCGCGCAGCATGCGCTCGGTGTGGCGCAGGTGCTGCATGGTGTCGAGTTGCAGCACCACATCGAAGCTCTGGTCGCCAAACATCGACAGGCCGTCTTCGAGGTTCAACTGGATCACGTCGACACCACGCTGGGTGCAGGCCAGCACATTGGCGTCGGCGATTTCGACGCCGTAGCCGGTGCATTGGCGGTGGTCGCGCAGATGCGCCAGCAGCGCCCCGTCGGCGCAGCCGAGATCGAGCACGCGCGAGCCTTTCGGCACCAGCTCGGCGATCAGCTCCATGTCCTTGCGGTCAGACATCGCCCGCCCCTTTGCCGCCGTTCACATCGCGAGCGATGTTGCCGTTGCCGCGCGCGATGTTGTCGAAATAGGCGCGCATCACGCCGTGATAGCGCGGATCGTCGAGCAGGAAGGCGTCGTGGCCATGCGGCGCATCGATCTCGGCATAACTGACCTGCAGGCGGTTGTCGAGCAGGGCCTTCACCAGCTCGCGCGAGCGCAACGGTGAAAAACGCCAATCGGTGGTGAAACTGGCCACCAGGAAGCGGCAGCGCGCGGCCGCGAAAGCCGCGCTCAAGTCGCCGCCATGCGCGCGGGCCGGATCGAAATAGTCCAGCGCGCGGGTGATCAGCAGGTAGGTATTTGCGTCGAAATAGCCGCTGAACTTGGCGCCCTGATGCCGCAGATAACCCTCGATCTCGAACTCGATCTCCTGCGTCGAGAAGACCGGATGGCCGGCCTTCATGCTGCGGCCGAACTTGACATCCATCACATCGTCGCTGAGGTAGGTGATGTGGCCGATCATCCGCGCCACCGCCAGCCCCCGAGCCGGCACCACCTGGTGCCGATAGAAGTGGCCGCCGTGGAAATCGGGGTCGGTGACGATCGCGCGCCGGGCAACTTCGTTGAACGCGATATTCTGCGCCGACAGGTTCGGTGCGGTGGCAATCGCGACGCAATGCCGCAGCCGATCCGGATAACGCAGCGCCCAGCTCAGCGCCTGCATGCCGCCCAGGCTGCCGCCGACGACCGCGGCCAACTGCTCGATGCCCAGGCGATCGAACAGCCGCGCTTGCGCATCGACCCAGTCCTCGACCGTCATCACCGGAAAGTCGGCGCCATACGGCTGACCGTCGGCAGCTGGGTCGGGGTTGGTGTGCATCGGCCCGGTCGAGCCGAAACACGAGCCCGGATTGTTGATGCCGACGACGAAGAAGTGGCGGGTATCGATTGGCTTGCCGGGCCCGATCAGGTTATCCCACCAGCCGTCGCTTTTCGGCTGGCCGGCGTAGCGGCCGGCCACATGGTGGCTGGCGTTCAGCGCATGGCAGACCAGCACCACATTGCTGCGCTCGGCATTGAGTTCGCCGTAGGTCTCGTAGGTCAGCTGGTAGGACGGCAGCTGCTTCCCGCTTTGCAGCGGCAACGGCTGGTCGAACGTCATCTGCTGCGGGGTCACCGCATCAAGTGGAGCGCTGGTGTCGACTGCGGCGATCGGATCGGAGGCGGGCATGGCGGGAAGGGTTGACCGGCGGGGCGGTTGCGCGCAAGAGGCGGTCGGGTGCCATGTCTCTTTAGCTGCATTTTTTAAGCGCTCGCAAGCCGGAACAAATCAGCGCTGCTGCAAATTATAGCGAGGCGAGTGTCACCTTCGACGTCACACCCGAAGCGCCTTGCCGACCCGGTGGCCGTGGAAAAAGGCCTCTTCGAAGATCGAATAGGCCGACAAGTCACTGTGCGCGAAACGGACCCGGCCTGTCGGCTCGGCCAAGGCCTGCAAGGCCGGGTGGCTGCGGATTCCCGGCCGGGGCACACACATCGCGTGGCCATAACGCATCAGGTCGATCCGCCGCACCTTGCCGCGCAGATCGGCATGTGCCGGTTCCAGTTGCGCCAGTATCCGTCCCGACCAGCTGGTCCAGGCTTGATCGAGCAGTTGCCGGCGGGACTCGCGTGCCTGCTCGACCCTGTCACCACCCAGGGCCCAATAGACCGTCAACACCGTCGGCCCGGCATGCGGCCGGGTGCTCTGATGCATGGCGTCGACATAACCGAGCGACGCGCTGCCGTACACCACGTTGTCCCATGAGGGCGGCGCGCCGGGGCGGTCGTGCAGAGCGTCGTCCAGCTGGATGTTCGCCACCAGCCAGGGTGAATAGGCGAGCGCGGCTGCTGCGGTCTGCAACGCCGCAGACGGCGCATTGCAAATGCGTGCGGCGATGAACAGCGGCGTCGCGACCACGACCTGGCGCGCGGTCCAGCGCTCGTGACGACCGGCTCGATGGTCGAATGCATCGATGCCGACCTCGTGGATCGATTCATCGATGCGCAGCACCGTGCGCCCGGTGTGCAGTCGATCGCCGATCGGCTGGGCCAGGCGGCGCGTCAACCAGGCATTGCCCTCGGGCCAGGTCAGTACACCGTTCGAAGCGGCTGCCTCGTGCTCCTCGCCGAAGCGCTCGAAGCCATGCCGGCTCGCAAAATATTGCAGGCCGGCCCAGGCCGAGACCTGACCGCTGCCCGCGCCGTAGTCGTCGCGGCAGCAGTAGTCGAGGTACCAGCGCAGCGACGGTGCGTGCAGGCTCTCGCGATCGAGCCAGTCGCCAAAGGTCTGCGAGTCGAGTGCCTGCAGGTGCTTGCTCCAGCCGGCCTGCCCGGTCGGAATCGAAAAGGCGCGTTGTCTGATCTCGCGATCGACCAGCCGGCCGAAGCGTCGATAGTCGGCCAGCGTGGTGGCGCGTTGGGTCTTCGGCAGCGCCTCGGGTGGCGGCAGCAGGCCCTCGATCCATTCGCCATTCAGGGTCGACGCCGGATCGGGCAAGAACAAGCGCTCCTGCGGACTGTGGCAGAGGTGTCGTTCATCGTAGACCCAGCGACCGGCCTGCAAGGTGCACAGGCCGCAATCGGCCAGCCATTCGATCAGGTCCTGATTCGCCGGATCGGGCACCGGCAGGTAGTGGGCGCCAAGTGGACAGGCCAGGTTGCCCATCGCGTGGCCACGCGCATTGCCTCCAGCCTGGTCTTCCAGCTCGAGCAGGTGCACGTCGTCGATGCCGCGTTGCCTCAATGCGCGTGCGCAGGCCAGCCCGGCGACACCGCCGCCGATGATCACCACTGAAGCCCGACGCGTGATCGCAGCCTGGCCGGGCGTACGTGGATCCCGCACCCGATGGCCGCGCAGATGATCGGCGCCGACCCAGCCGCCGGCATATTCGGTGCCGGCCGCGGTGCGCCCGCAGCCTGTCAGCCCGGCCAGCGGCATCAGCAACGAGGCGCCGAGCACGTCGCGCCGCCTCACTCGTGGACCTTGCCCCATTCCTGCTCGTAGGTCTGAACCAGCACCTGATTCGACAAGCGGTTGATATCGGTTGGAACACGCGCCATGTCGGGCGGAAACTGGAACATCGCCGGCAGGTTGTCCAGGCTCAGGAAGCGCAGTCCGGGCGGCAGATCGGGCGACGCCGTGGGGATGGCGAACGGGCGCCGCCCGGCGATCAGGAAGCCCCATTCACCGAAACTCGGCACGTGCGCGTGGTAGGCCGTGGTCGACAAGCCGACCGCCTCCAGCGTGTTGGCGACGGTCCAGAAACTGCGGCGTGCGATCAGCGGCGAGGTGGTCTGGATGGCCGCGAAGCCGCTGCTGGTCAGGTGGTGGTCGATCAAGCGGTAGAAGCTGGTGGTGTAGAGCTTGCCGATCGAATAGTTGGTCGGATCAGGAAAGTCGACCACGATCACGTCGAACAGATCCTGGTTGGCCTCGAGCCAGCCGAAGGCGTCGGCGTTGACGATGCTCAGCTTGCTCGAATGCAGCGCGTCGGCGTTCAGGCTGCGCAACATGGGCTGCTCGGCGAACAGCCGGGTCATGTGCGGATCGAGCTCGACCAGCGTCACTGCTTCGACCGACGGGTATTTGAGGACCTCGCGCACCGCCATGCCGTCGCCGCCACCGAGCACCAGCACCCGGCGCGGCGCGCCATGGGCCAGCATGGCCGGATGCACCAGCGACTCGTGGTACCGGTATTCGTCGCGCGAATGGAACTGCAGGTTGCCGTTCAGGTACAGCCGAACGCCGCTGGCGCCCGATGTCACGACGATGCGCTGGTAGCTGCTGGTCTCGCTGTAGATCACGCCGTCGCCGTAGAAGCGGTCTTCGGCCCAGTTGCTGATCCGGTCGGCACCGGCGAAGGCGCCGAGCAGGATCGCCAGGCACGCCACGCAGGCCAGCGCATCCGCAGCAGGGCGTCGCAACTGGCCGCGGAACAGCCACAAGGCCCAAAAGGCGACGCCGACATTGAGCAGCCCGAATAATGCGCCGGTGCGAATCAGGCCGAGCTGCGGAACCAGCAACAGCGGGAACGCCACCGAGACCGCGAGCGCGCCGAGGTAGTCGAAGGTCAAGACCTGCGAGACCAGATCCTTCAGGCCGTAGAGCTCGCTGAACTGGCGCTTCAGGATCCGCATCACCAGCGGAATTTCCAGCCCGACCAGTGTGCCGACCACCAGCACCAGGCCGTACAGCGCGAAGCGGAACGAACCGGCGGCCAGGTTGAACAGCGCAAACAGGGCTGCCGGCATCAACCCGCCGATCACGCCGACCAGCAGCTCGATGCGCAGGAAATGCGCCACCAGCTGGTGCTCGAGAAAGCGTGACAGGTACGAGCCCATGCCCATCGCGAACAGGTAGCAGCCGATGACGGTCGAGAACTGCAGCACCGAATCGCCGAGCAGGTAGCTGGCCAGTGCACCGGCCGCCAGTTCGTAGACCAGGCCGCAGGCGGCAACGACGAAGACCGAGACCAGCAGCGCAATCTCGATCGGGCGGACCGCCGGGCGCCCCGGGCGGACGTTCAGGACGGCGGCCATGTCGACGCGGTATGCCAACGGGGAAGTGTCTGCAGCCTGGGTTTCAACCCTGCACCGATGCGGCAACGATCAGCCCGATTGCAATACACATCGAGCCGACGACGATCGCCAGCGCGACGTTCCTTTTCTCGACCAGTTCGGACCACAGGTCGTAGGGCGTGATCTTGTCGATGATCATGAAGCTGATCCAGAAGACCAGCACGCCGATCATCGCAAAAAGGAACGAGCCGAAAAAGACGCTGGGCTTCAGCCAATCGATTCCCCACATGGTGCTGATCCTCCACGAGATACGGTCTGGGCGGCTGGCCGCGCGGTCGATTCAATTCGGGCACGGTCGGCAACGCTGCGTCTGCCGGCCCCGCATCGTATGCGCCGCGCAGCCTTGCAGATAGGTTAACGTAGCGCCGCAGGTTGCGGCGATTGATTTTCTGCCCACGTGCCGCAAGCCCGCCCCGCGGGCGCATGGCGGATGACACGGTGCAAAGCACAGCGGAGAGATGCGGATGCGTGTTCTGGTGCTCGGAAGCGGCGTGATCGGCACTTCGGTGGCCTGGTATCTGGCGCGTGACGGGCATGAGGTGAGCGTCGTCGACCGGCAGCCCGGCGCCGGGCTGGAAACCAGTTTTGCCAACGCCGGTGAAGTGTCGCCGGGCTATTCCGCGCCCTGGGCCGGGCCGGGCGTGCCGGTGAAGGCGATCAAGTGGCTGTTGATGCACCACAGCCCGCTCGTGATCCGGCCGATGCTCGACCTCGCGATGTGGCGCTGGGGCTTCGCGACACTGCTCAACTGCACGGCCGAGCGCTATCGAATCAACAAGGGCCGGATGGTTCGGCTGGCCGAATACAGCCGAGACTGCCTTGAGGCCCTGCGCCAGGACACCGGCATCCGATACGACGAGCGGATGCAGGGCACGCTGCAGCTGTTCCGCACCCAGAAGCAGCTCGACGCCACGGCCAAGGACATTGAGATCCTGCAACAGCACGGCGTCGCATTCCAGCTGCTCGATCGCGCCGGTTATCTCGAGCATGAACCCGCGCTGGCCGAGGTGCAGCACAAGTTCGTCGGCGCGCTGCGCCTGCCCGGCGACGAGACCGGCGATTGCCATCTGTTCACGCAGGCGCTGGCCGATAAGGCCCGGGCGCTCGGCGTCCAGTTCCGTTTCGATACCTCGATCGACGCGGTTGAATCGTCGGGCGGACGCATCACCGGCGTCAGGACAACGGGCGGCGTGCTGAGCGCCGACCGTTACGTGCTCGCGCTCGGCAGCTATTCGACCCGCATGCTGGCGCCATTGGGCATCCGGCTGCCGGTCTATCCGGTGAAGGGCTTCTCGATCACGGTGCCGATCACCGATGCGACGAAGGCGCCCGAGTCGACGATCATGGACGAGACGCACAAGGTGGCGGTCACCCGCCTCGGCGACCGGATCCGGGTCGGCGGGACAGCGCAACTTTCCGGTTTCGATCTGACCCTCGATCAAGGCCGTCGGCGCACCCTTGAATTCGTCGTCACCGACCTGTTTCCGAGGGGCGGGGATACCAGCCGGGCCGAGTTCTGGACCGGCCTTCGACCGATGACGCCGGATGGCACACCGGTGGTCGGTGGCACGTCGTTCCCGGAGTTGCTGCTGGCGACTGGCCACGGCACGCTGGGCTGGACCATGGCCGCTGGGACCGGCCGCGTCATCGCCGATCTGATCGGTGAACGGACACCGGAAATCAGCATGGAAGGCCTGACCGTCGCCCGCTACGGTTGAGCCTTAGAAGCGCAGCTTCAGGCGGGTGCCGATCGCCCAGGCGCGGCCGCGCTCGGAGAAGGCGTCGCGCTTCGGCCAGAAGTGGCCGATGAGCACTTCGCCAAGCGCCCAGTCGCGGTAGATAGGTTGCTCCCATTTGGTCTGCAGGCCGTAGTCGGACACGCCGACGCCCGAGCCCTGTTTTCCGCTCGCCAGTGCCTCGAGCGACAACAGGCGCTGGTTGCCGAAAGCCTGGTAGGCGCCCAGGCTGCTCGACCATTCGAACTTGCTGTTCTTCTGCGTGATCGTGGCGGCGTTCAACCAGCGGCCCACCAGGCTGCGCGAAAAATTGTGCTCATACGAAACCACGGTGGTCGATCCGAGGCGATCCTGCAGCGTCCAGAAAATGGTTTCGCGGAACTCGGCCAGATCGACGTCGCTGAAGCGCCACTGTTGCCGGAAACGGGCCTGGGCATAGGGTTTCAGGCCGCCACGGATGCCGATCCGGAAATCGACGGCATCGTTGATGTCGCGCCCCAGGCCGGCGAAGAAAGACCGCTCGCCCCGGGTATCGCCGAGCAGGCGATCCTGCCGCGACAGGCTGCCGGGTTGGTCGGTGACCACCTCGCGCTCGTTGTCGCGGCCGATGAACAGATAGGTCTTTTCTTCGAGATTGGGGAGCCGAAAGCGCGCATTGAAACGCAGGCTGACTTTGAACTTTTCGTCCTGCCGCTTGAACAGGCTCAGGCTGAGGCGGCCGTCGGTGACCTTGCCACCTTCCTGGAACGGCTTGTCTCCGAACCAGCTGTCGACGCCACGCGCCAGCCACTCGGCCGTTGCGCGTGCAGATTCGCGGGTGTTCTCCATCAAGCCGACGGTTGTCGTCTCGGTCGAACTGGTGGTGGGCGCGATCGGCGGGGCCACGCGCGCCGGTGTCGGTGCTGGTTCGCGGGCCGGAACCGGTGCCGGTTTCGGCACCTTGCTCGCACAACCCATCCCCAGAACCAACACGGTTGCCGCCAGCAGAAGGGAACACACGCGGCCGGGTGTCAAGGCAGGCTCCTTTGTCGACAGCGTAGCGGAATCGGTCGGCACTGATGAATCATTGTCGGTCTTTTTCGGGTCGAAGACGCCTGTTCTATGCTCGGGCGATCGAACCCGCCATACCGCCAACTCGACCATGCCATGCTGAAGAATCTGAAGGACCTGTTCGACCAACTGATCGCGCCGGCCGATACGTCGCCGCAGGCGACCGAACATTCGTTGCAACTCGCCACTGCGGTGCTGCTGGTCGAGGTGATGCGGGCCGATCCCGACATGACAGATGCCGAGCGCACGGCAGTCGGCGATGCCTTGCGCAAGACCTTCAGCCTGTCGCGCGAGGAAAGCGAGTTGTTGTTCGAGCGGGCCGATCGCACCTCGCGCGAATCGACCGATTTCTTCACGTTCACATCGCGGGTCAATGAGTCGTTCTCAGTGCAGCAGAAGGTCGACATGATCGAGGCCATGTGGCGGGTGGCCTATGCCGATGGCAATCTGGATGCCCACGAGAATCATGTGATGCGCCGCATCGGCGACCTGCTGCATGTGACGCATGGCGCATATGCGAACGCAAAGGTGCGCGCGCGCGATACCCCGGCGCCGCATTGAGCATTGAGCCGAGGCTCACGGTGGCGGGGCTGGCGGCGCGGCATCGCTGAGCCGTTGCCGCCGCTCGCGGTGTGCGATCCACAAGGTGGCGCCGCAGATGACGGTGCCGCCGAGCAGTGTCGACTCGCTGGGCGCGTCGCCGAATGCGGCCCATCCGATCAACGTGGCCCAGATCAGATCGATAAATTTGACCGACTGGGTGGACGAAATGTCGGCAACGCGGTACGACTGCGTCAACATGAAATGGGCCGTGTTGCCGAGCAAGCCGCAGACCAGAAACCCCATGCATTGGCCCAGGCTGGGCGCCTGCCAGTTCAGCAGCGCCAGCGGCAGGCTGAACAGCGTGACCGTAATGCCCTGCCACAACAGGATGACGCCGGTGCGTTCGTATCGGGTCAGTGCCTTGGTGACGAGGAACGATGCCGCGAACAAGGGCGCGGAAGCGAGCATCACCAGGTTGTAGACGCCGCCGGCACCCGTCATCTTGGGTCCGACCACGATCAGCACACCGGCGAATCCGATCCCTGCGGCCAGCCAGCGCTCCCAGCGCATCGGCTCCTTGAAGAACAGCATCGCGCCGATCATGATGAAGATCGGCGTCGTGAAACCGATCGCGGTCACGTCGGCCAACGGAATGCGGGTCAGCGCAAAGAACCACAGCGTCAGGCCGGCCGCGTGCAGCGCACCGCGGCTGAACTGACCGCTGATCCGGCGCGGCATCCAGTTGATCGCTCCGCCGCGGAATATCAACGGCAACATCACCAGCGTGCCAGCCAGGTAGCGCATGAACTGGGCCTGGAAGACATCCATCTGCAAGGCCAGTGCCCGCATCGTCGCGTTAAGCGTGACAAAGACCAGGCCGGCGCCGGCACTCCAGATCAGGCCGCGAACCGTCGGCTCCAGCAGTTCGAAAGCCGCCGTCCATCGATCCCATCGGGCCCGGAGTCCGCTCGCCGCCCGTGATGCCGGAGATTCACCGCTGTCCATCTGTCCTGGTCTGTCCTGTCATTCACTACAAGCGCTGGGTCGGCCTCGCTTGCAGGTGGCGGCGGGGCGGCCCCTTCATCCGGCGCACAATCAGAGCCGATGCCGAGCCTGCCTGCCCCTCAAACTGCGATGAAGCGAACCAGCATTGTCGACTCGGCCACGCTAGCGGGTGCAGCGTTCAAATTTGCGCCCTCGCTGCGCGACGAGGTGCGGGCACGACTGGCATCGTTTGCGCGACGCCTGGCGCCCTTGCCCGAGACCTCGGCACTGCATCGCGCGGCGGTTGCGCTGGCCGTCACCGAAGCCGGATTCGGCGCCGACCTGCCGGGCTTGCCGATGCACGCCGGCTGGTCTGACGACGCAGCGCTGATTCTGACCCGCCGCGCCGGCTCACTGCGCCGGCATGGCGGTCAGTGGGCGCTGCCGGGCGGGCGGGTCGATGCGGGCGAGAGCGCGGAGCAGGCGGCGCTGCGCGAACTGGCCGAAGAAGTCGATCTGCATCTGGATTCGGATCGCGTGCTGGGCCGGCTCGACGACTATGCGACCCGCTCCGGCTATGTCATCACGCCGGTCGTGGTGTGGGCCGGCCGTGCCGATCGGATGCGGATCAACGAGGCCGAGGTCGCAAGCATCCACCGGATCGGGCTGGACGAGTTCTTGCGCAGCGACGCGCCGATGCTCGAGGCGAGCAGGCACGGCCCGCATCCGGTGCTGCGGATGCCGGTCGGCAGCGGCTGGATTGCGGCGCCCACCGCGGCCGTGATCTATCAGTTCTGCGAGGTCTGTCTGAACGGACGTGAGACCCGGGTTGCCCATTTCGACCAGCCGGATTTCGCATGGCGCTGAGCATCGACGATCGACCGGAAAACGAAGGCCTGCTGAAACGCCAGCCATTCCGCGGCCTGTGGCTGTTCGCGGGCCTGTTCTTCCTCGGCAACGCCATGCAGACGATGACGGCGGCCTGGATGATGGTCGAACTGACCGGCTCGGACTTCCTGGCGGCGCTGGTGCAAACGGCGGTGTTCCTGCCGATGTTCCTGTTGTCGCTGCCGGCCGGCGTACTCTCCGACACCGCCGACCGCAAACGCCTGATGAGCTGGGCGCTGCTTGTGCAGGCGCTGTCGGTGGTGGTGCTGGCGGGCCTGCTGCTGGCCGGACTGGCCGGCGCGGCGACGATCCTGCTGTTTATCTTCATCGCCGGCTGCTGTACGGCCCTGGTGTTGCCGGCCTGGAATTCGACCATCGGCGATTCGGTTTCGCGCGAGCAGTTGCCGCAGGCCATCGCGGCGATCTCGATCAACTGGAACGCGGCGCGCGCGCTCGGGCCGGCCTTGGCGGGTATCGTTTTTGCGCAATTCGGCGGGGCCTGGAATTTTGCACTCGCGGCACTCGGCACCTGGGGCATGTGGTACTCGATCAATCGCTGGCCGCCGCGCCCGCATCCGCCGTCGCGTCTGCCGCCGGAACGCCTGTGGGGCGGCATGCTCAGCGGCCTGCGCTTCGCCCGCCACTCGGAGATCGTGCTGGCCCAGCTGGTGCGCACCGTGGCCTACAGCGGCGCGGGCTCGGCGCTGTGGGCGCTGTTGCCGGTGATCGGCCAGCGTCAGCTCGGGCTCGGCGCGACCGGTTACGGGCTGTTGATGGGTTGTCTGGGCGGCGGCGCGGTGGTGGCCGGGCTGCTGATCGGCCGGCTGCGGGCCCGGGTCGGGCTGGAGGGGATCGTCGGCGGCGGTTGCGTGATCTTCGCTGCGGTGATGCTGGTGGCGGCCTTGTCGCATTGGCCGCCGCTGGTCTATGGGGCGCTGTTTCTCGGCGGGGGCGCCTGGATGACCTCGATGGCGACCTTCAACACCGCCACCCAGACCAGTGTTCCGCCGTGGGTGCGCGCCCGCGCGCTGGCGATGCACTCGGTGTGTGCACTCGGTTCGTTTGCGATCGGGTCGGCGCTGTGGGGCGCGCTGTCGGGCATATTCGGCCTCAGTTCGGCCTTGATTGGTGCCGCATTGGTGATGTCGGCGGGGCTGCTGCTTGCAAAACCGTTTCCGCTGCGCATGGGGGTGGCGCAGGAGGTCACGCAGGTCTCGGCCTGGCAGGAGCTGTTCGTCGCCCACGAGCCGGCGCCGGGAGCCGGGCCGGTGGCGGTCGAATTCGGCTATCGCATCGCGCCGGCTGATTCCGACGCCTTTCTGGCAGTCATCACCCAGATGCGGGCGCCACGGCGGCGTGACGGAGCGACCTTCTGGCGCGTCTACCGCGACCTGTCGGACCCGTCCCGCTTCTGCGAGCGCTTCATCGTCACGTCGTGGGCCGACTATCTGCACCAACGCGCGCGCACGACGCTGGCCGATCAGGAAATCGAGGCCCGGGTGCGGGCGTTTCTGCTGCCCGACGAGGTGGTGAGCGTCGCGCATTACGTGGCTGAACGCTGAGTCGACCGGTCGGGCGGGTCGCGGCGGCGACAGCGGCCGAGCGGGTCATCGGGGCAGAATCGGCCGATGGGAACGCTCTACCTCGTCCGCCACGGTCAGGCCTCGTTCGGGGCCGACGACTACGACTGCCTCAGCGACCTCGGTGAACGCCAGTGCCGCCAGCTTGGCGAATGGTTTGCCGACCGCGGCATTCGGTTCGAGGCCGCACTGGTCGGCGAGCTGCGCCGACAGGCGCAATCGTTGGCAGCGATCGAAAACGGGCTGGCCTTCAAGCTGCCGGTCCAGGTCTGGCCGCAGCTGAATGAATATGACGCCGCGGCGCTGATCGCCACGGTTCACCCGGGCCCATTGCAGCGGCCGGCCGACGCCGAGCAGATCCGCGCTCATTTCCGCTTGTTGCGCGAGGGCTTGAACCGCTGGATGGCGGGCGAGACCCACCCCGCCGGCATGCCGACCTACGCGCAGTTCTCAACTGGCGTCGCGACTGTTCTGGAACATGTGCGCGGCGCCTTCAGCGGCGATGTGCTGCTGGTCTCCAGCGGTGGTCCGATCTCGACGGCGGTCGGGCAGGTCTTGTCGACCACGCCCGCCACCACGATCGAATTGAATCTGCGCATCCGCAACAGCGCGGTGACCGAGTTCTCGTTCAACCCGAAGCGACACGTGCTGATCAGTTTCAACCATCTCCCGCACCTCGATCATGGCGAGCGTCGGGATTGGTTGACGTACACCTGAGGCTGTGCACCGAGGCGGGCGAATCGATCGTCGACCGTGTTCGTTCCCGACCTCGCCCGTATCAGGAGTACGAGTGCGAGCATCCGAGCCAGGTTGTCCCGCGCTCGGTCAGCAAGCGAATCCAGAGATCAAGCGGCACCGGCACCGACATCTGCCGGTCCCGTTCAGACGCCGGCTTGCTGCTGTTTCAGCCCTTTGGCGGGGTGCAGACGCTGCCAATGGTTGACGGCGCGATCGACCCAGTTGCGAAAGCTGCGGTCCTGCGGCTGGTAGAACGGAATGCCGCGAGCGGTAAAGCGGTCCACTTCGGCAGCCAGGCGGGCAGCGGTGCCATCGGGACTTGAACAATCAGCGACGGCGAGTTCAAGTGCGTGCAAGGCGATCGCCCGTTGCATCGGGCTGGGATCGAGCAGTTGCGCGCGAAGTGTCTCGGCATCGGCGGGGGGAACGGAAACGGGGCTCATTTCAAAATATCCTTGCCGTCCCTTGGTTGGACGGCTGATTGGCCCGACCGGCTGCAGACATCGCAACATGCGCGCCTGCCGGTCGATCGGATTGAATCAACGCCTTCAGCTTCGCACTGGTTGACGCCGGTCGGGGTAGGACGATTGGCCATTTCAGTGCAATACCAGCGGCATTGGTGCTTCACCTCTTCATGAACGCACCCGCATGTTGTATAGCGGCAACCCTTATCAGTGGAAGCGACAGGTGTATATCTGTTGCCCATTCGCAACGGAATAAGTCACGCCTGATGCCGTTTCGTGGGTTTCCGCCCAACTGATGCACGGATGGTGCGGGTCGGATCGGGCCGCTTACCTGTGTGGACGTCGCTTACCGATTGATACCCTCACCGATCCCCGCGGTCGATCAAAGCCGTCCGATGCACCCGCTTGCGCCGCACCGGCATTGCAGCCGGCCTTCGTGGTGGGTTTCGCCGTAATCGACCGTGATTTCATCTCCGGGTGCCAGCACGCGCATGGCGTAGAACTCCACCCGTCCTTGCCGGATTCGCAGCACCGCGTTGGGACGGCATGAGTGATTGGTGAAGCGCAGCGGATCCGACGAATTCGAGGCATCGATCGCGCGTTTGTCGCTGACCTCGATCAGCATGATTCGCTGCTGGCCCTTGGCACGCTGGCGCGCGGTGCGCACGCTGATCGATTCGCCGCGTATCTCGCCGATCTTGCGCCGTGCCGGCACCGCCTCGCCGGCGAAAGCGCCCCGGCCATCGATCGGGCTGGGCTGCACGACGACGCTGAATTTCTGCGGATCGGCCGGCTGCGCCATCGGGGATCGCCGATCAGCTGTCGAGCCGGTTCTGGAATACCAGCCCGGCGTGTTCACGCAGCGCGTGAAACCGGATCTTCGGCCAATTCGCCTCGATAGCCCGCAACTCGGGCGCATATTCGACCAGCACCGTCGGTGCATCGACGGCGTCGTAGGCAACGCGGTGCGAATTGGCATCGATGAAGCGCTTGAGCTCGCGCTCGCCGCCATTCGCCGGATCGCAGCTGACCCAGCGCGCCACTTGAAAGCGGCTCGGCAGAATGCGCGCCTTGACGCCATATTCATGCTCGAGCCGGTGCGCCACCACCTCGAACTGCAGTTGTCCCACCGCGCCGAGCAGCAGCACCGTTCCTGACACCGGACGGAAGACCTGGATCGCGCCTTCTTCACCGAGCTGGGTCAGGCCGGCGCGCAGTTGTTTGGTCTTCAAGGGGTCGGTCACCTCGACGCTGCGGAACATTTCCGGGGCAAAAAACGGCAGCCCGGTGAACTGCAGGCTCTCACCCTCGCTCAAGGTATCGCCGAGCTGCAGCACGCCGTGATTCGGGATGCCGATGATGTCGCCGGCAAAGGCTTCGTCGAGCAGCTCGCGGCGCTGGCTCAGGAAACTGACCACCGAGTTCGGCCGCAGCTCCTTGCCCGAACGCACCACCTTGAGCCGCATGCCGCGCTCGAAATGGCCGCTGGCCACCCGCACAAAGGCGATGCGGTCGCGGTGCGCCGGGTCCATGTTGGCCTGGATCTTGAAGACGACACCGGTGAACCTGGATTCGTCCGGTGCAACTTCGCGCTGGATCGCCTGGCGGGCGCCCGGCGCCGGTGCCAGGTCGACCAGCGCATCGAGTACCTCGCGAACGCCGAAATTGTTGACTGCCGAGCCGAAGAACATCGGCGTCTGGCGGCCGGCCAGAAAGGCCGCCTTGTCGAATGGCGGCGCAGCATCGGTCAACAGCTGGATCTCGCCTTCGGCCTGTTCGTATTGCATGCCGAAGCGCTGCGCATAGGCCGGGTTGTCCAGGCCGGTCAGGATCTCGTCATTGCGGTGGTCGCGGTCTTCGCCCGGGCTGAA
>JANNNE010000258.1:0-9098 GCA_031398385.1 Ideonella sp. | reverse complement strand
GATCACGGCGCAGATGATGTACGACGCCGTGACCGGCACCGCCAGGCCGACGATCCACACCACGAGCGACGTGAAGATCGCGGTCAGCAGCAGCGAGCCGCCGGCGTAGTCGATCACGATCGAGCTGAACTTCAGCCCCAGGCCGGTCAGCGTGACGATGCCCACGATGATGCCGGCACCGGCACACGTGGCGGCGACGTTGAGCACGCCGATCGAGCCGCCCTGCATCGCCTTGGCGAACGGCGAAGTCAACAGGCCGAGCACAAACGGCGCCTTGCCGCTGAGCACGTCGTACGGGATCAATGCCGTGTCGCGCCGCAGGAAGCTCGTGAAGAACGACACCACCGTGGCCCAGAACACCGACAGCACCGGCGAGAAGCCCCACATCATGAAGGCGACGATGGAAATCAGCGACAGGAAGTGGAACCAGTATTTGCGGGTCAGGCTCCACATCGACTCGATCTTGCCGAACGAGGTCTTGCCCATGCCGTATTTCCGGGTGTCGATCTCGACCATCAGGAACAGCGCGAAATAGAACAGCGCGGTGGGGATCACCGCCATCAACAACACGTCGAGATAGGAGATCTTCAGGAATTCGGCGATCAGGAAGGCCGCGGCACCCAGCACCGGCGGCGAGATGATGGCGCCCAGACCGCCTGCGGCCAGCAAGCCGCCGGCTGCGTTGCGTTCATAGCCGGCCTTGGCCAGCATCGGATAGGCCACAGCGCCCAGCGTCACCGTGGTCGCCACCCCCGAACCCGAAGGTCCGCCGAGCAGGAACGAGGCCAGCACCACGGTGCGGCCGGCGCCGGTGGGCTTGCCGCCCATCGCCGCGAACGAGAAGTCGATGTAGAACTTGCCCGCGCCGGAATGCTGCAGGAAGGCGCCGAAGATCGTGAACAGGATGATCAGCGACGCGGAAACATCGACCGCGACGCCGTAAATGCCCTCCAGCGTCATGTACATCACACCGATCAGGCGGCCGACTTCGTAGCCCTTGTGCGTCCACGGCTCGGGAAGGTAGGCGCCGAGCAGCGCATAGGCGATGAAGCAAGAGGTGATGACCGGCATGATCCAGCCGTTGGTGCGCCGCATTGCTTCGAGCACCAGCACGATCAGCGCGATGCCGAAGGCGATATCCCACGGGGCCGGGGTGGTGTTGCGATCGGTGAAGTCGTCGCCGCCCTGGATCAGGTAGACGACGATGGCCACCGACAGCGCGGCGGCAATCCAGTCCCACCACATGATGCGGTGGCGGAATCGAGCGCTGATCGGAAAGACCAGAAAACACAGGAACAGCACCCAGCCGACATGGATCGGGCGCAGGGTCTGCGTCGGCACGATCGCGTAGGCGGTGTAGAGGTGGAACGCCGACATGCAGAACGCCACCGCGATGACGAACGCGGACAGCCAGCCGGTGTGCTTGTTGGCGGCACCTTCCTCGGCCTCGATGAATTCTTCGGCCTTGTGGCGCGCTTCGTCGCTGACGACGACATCATCTTGTGCTTGCGCCGGATTGATTGGACTCATGCTGCTCGACCCCGTGCCCCCAGGCACTGCAGAAAAAAAATGCCCCCCCGGGCGTTGCGCTGGGGGGGCGGGCGATGCCTGGCGGGATCAGTTGACCTTGATTCCCTTCTCGGCGAAGTACTTGACCGCGCCGGGGTGGAAGGGGATTGGCGAGGCACTGGCCTTCTGATTTTCGAGCTTGATGTTGGCCGACTCCTTGTGCACGGCAATCAGGTCGTCGCGCTTGTCGAAGATCGTCTTGACGATGTTGTAGGCCGTCTTGTCGTCCATGTTTTCATGGGTGACCAGGATGTTCATCACGGTGGCCTGCTTGTTGTCGCTGTCCATGCCGCGATACACGTCCTTGGAGATCGCGTCTTCGACGTACAGGTTGCCGTACTTCTTGTTCATGGCGGCCACGGTGTCGGCGTGATCGACCAGCTTGACCTTGGTATTGGGTGTGTTGGCCAGATCGGTGACCCCTGCGGTGGGCAGACCGCCGACCCAGAAGAAGGCATCGATCTTGCCATCCTTCACGGCGTTGACCGATTCGGCGACGCCCAGACGCTCGCGCGTCAGGTCCTTGTCCTTGTCCAGGCCGGCAGCCTCGATGACGCGAAACGCCATCACCTCGGTGGCGCTGCCGGGCGAGCCGGTCGACACGCGTTTGCCTTTCAGGTCGCTCATCTTGGCGATGCCCCGGCCCTCGACCGTGACCACATGCATGCGGTTCGGATACAGGATCATCAAGGTCTTCAGCGGCACCTTGTTGCCCTTGAACTTGTCCACGCCGCTGTAGGCGTCCTGACCTGCATCGGTCATGCTGAAGGCGATGTAGGGCTTGCCGGTGCCGACGAGCTTCAGGTTGTCGACCGAGCCGCCGGTCACTTCGGCGGTGGCTTGCATGCCAGGCACATGCTTGGACAACACGGCCGCGATACCGCCGCCCATCGGGTAATAGACGCCGCCGGTGCCGCCGGTGGCGATTGAGATGTTCTGTGCGCCTGCGCTCAGTGAAAGCGCCATGCCGGCCAGGAAAAGACTGAATGCTCGTTTCAAGGGTGTCTCCCAGAAAAAAATCGGTGGACCCGTGCATCGCTGCAACGGTGATAAATCATTCTGGCACGCCCCGGGGCCGCATCCTCTACGCAATTTCCACGACAGCGGGATCAAGATTCCCCGACGAACGCTCAAGCTTCGCCAGGAAAGCATTCGCAGTCGCGAGCAAGCGGTGGCAATGATGCGCAGCGGCAACATGCCGGGATCGATTGGCTGCAGCGAACCGGCGCCTCAGTCCAGCTTCACCTTCGCATCCCTGATCACCTTGCCCCACTTGGCGCTTTCCGCTTCGATGAAGGCCGTGAATTCCTCGGGTGTGCTGCCAGCCGGCAGCGTGCCCATTCCTTCGAGCCTGGCTTTCGCGTCGTCCATGCGCACGATGCTGGCGACCTCTTCCGACACGCGCTTGATGACCGCCGGCGGGGTTTTTGCCGGTGCCAGCAGGCCGGCCCAGGTGCTGCCGGTGAAGCCGGCAATTCCCTGCTCGATGAAGGTCGGAACATCTGGCAGCATCGGCAGCCGGCGTTCGGCGGCCACGCCGATCAAACGCACCTGCCCGGCCTTGCCCGGATTGATCAAGCCGGATGCGGCGTCGAAGAGCAACTGGATCTGCCCGCCCATCAGGTCCTGCAAGGCCGCCGCAGCGCCCTTGTAGGGAATGTGGACCATGTCGGTCTGCGTCATTGACTTCAGCAGTTCGGTCGTCAGGTGCGCAGCCGCGCCATTGCCGCTGGAGCCGTAGCTCAGCTTGCCGGGGTTGCGTTTCGCGTAGTCGACGAGCTCGCGTGCATTCTTGAATGGCGTGTCCTTGTTGACGGCGGCGACCAGCGGCGACTGCCCGATCAGCGAAACCGCAGCAAGGTCACGCGGATCGTAAGGCAGCTTGGCGTACAACGAGGGGTTGGCTGCATGGGCGGCGATCACGATCGCGAAGGTGTAGCCGTCGGGTGCGGAGCGGGCCAAGTCGGCGACACCGATGGTGCCGTTGGCGCCGGCCTTGTTGTCGATCACCACGGTCTGGCCGAGCCGCTCCTGCAGCTTCTGGCCGATCAACCGCGCTGTCACGTCAGTGAAGCCGCCCGGCGGATACGGAACGATGATGCGGATCGGCTTGGCGGGCCAGGCCTGCGCGAAGGCCGCTGGCGCTGCGAGCGTGGCGGCCAGGGCCAGGGTGAAACTGCGACGGTTCGAAATCATGTTCATGTCATTGTTGTTGCATCGGTGGAACGTTGAGACGGAGACGATTCCGGTCCAGGCTCGGCCATCCTGCTCGCGCAGCACGCTCTGCCTGGCGCGGGCTCATTTGGCCGAGAGGCCCAGCTTTTCGATCAGCGCCTTGTCCTTGACGAACTGCGCCGCGGCCCACTTGGCGTATTCATCGCCGGTGCGGTACCAGGCGGCCTGATTCAGCTGCTCGAGCACCTCCACGTGTTTGGGGTCGTCCATCGCCTTCTTGAAGGCATCGTGCAAGGTTTTCACCACCGCCGGGTCCATCCCCTTGGGTCCGGCCAGGCCGTACGGCGACTGCGACACCACGCCATAACCGAGGTCCTTGGCCGTCGGCACATTTGGCCAGCGCTTGGTGCGCTGCTCGCCGAAGGTCAGCAGCAGGCGCATCTGCCCGTTGTCGACGAACTTGTCCCAGCCGGTGGCGTCGCTCTGCGCCATCACGTGGCCGCCGAGCAGCGCCTGCTGGAGGTCGGCGTTGCCTTTGAACGGCACGTGATTGAGTTCGACCTTGGCGTTGTCGGACAGCTCTTCCATCAGCAGGTGCGGGCTGGTGCCGATGCCGGTCGAGCCGTAGTCGATCTTGCCGGGGCTCTTGCGTGCGGCCTCGATATAGTCGTTGAAGGTCTTGTAGGGCGAGTCGCTGCGCACCGTGAAGCCGAAGGTGTAGCCCGACACGCCGATGATGTAGGTGAAATCGCTGAGCGGATTCCATGGCGTCTTCTGCATGTGCGGAACGCGCAGCATGCCCATCGGGAACTGGGCGATCGTATAGCCGTCGGGCTTGGCGGTCAGACCCATCTGCCCTGGACCGAGCGTGCCGCCGGCACCCGGCTTGTTCTCGATGATGACGTTCTGGCCCAGGTGCTTGCCGGCAATCTCGGCCAGCACGCGCATGTGGCGGTCGGTCGAACCACCGGCCGGCCAGGGCACCAGTAGCGTGATTGGCTTGTTCGGGTAGGCCTGGCTGTAGGCAGCCAGCGGCGTCAGCAGCGCGGCAGCACAGCCCCCGGCCAGCAGTGTGCGGCGTGATAGGGTATTGCGAGTCATCAACGTCTCCTTATTGCCCCATGGGGCTGGTTTGAAATTGGGCAGGCCGAGCTCACGGCGGTGCGGGGGCGGCCTGATTCTCTTGTTCCTGTAGTTCACGCCACATCATCTTGCCCGATCCCGATTTGGGCAATGACTCGACGATCTGCACGATGCGCGGGCTCTTGTAGGCCGCCATGTGTTCGTGGGCCCAGTCGATGATCTGCTGCTCGGTGACATGCTGGCCGGGCTTGAGTACTACCAACGCCTTCACCGTCTCGCCGCGCCGCAGGTCGGCTGCCGCGATGACGCAGGCCTCCTGGATCGCCGGGTGGCGGTACATCAGCGCCTCGACCTCCGCGGGCCAGACCTTGTAGCCCGATGCATTGATCATGCGTTTGAGGCGGTCGGTCATGAAGAAATAGCCATCCGCGTCGACGAACGCCAGATCGCCGGTGCGCAGGAAGCGCTTGCCGTCGATTTCGATGAAGGTCGCCCGCGTGGCCTCGGGGTTGTTCCAGTAGCCCTGCATCACCTGCGGCGCGTTGACGATGATCTCGCCGCTTTCGCCCGTCGGCAACTCGCGCAGGGTGTCCGGGTCGATGATGCGCGAGTCGACATCGAACAGCGGTACACCCAGGCACTGCGGCTTGGGCCGGTGCGGCGGGTTCAGGTGGGTGGCAGCCATGGTTTCGGACATTCCGTAGCCTTCGACATACGCCAGGCCGACCAGTTCCTGCAATCGGCGAGCCACCGCTTCGGGCATCGCCGCGCCGCCGCCCCGGATCACCTGCAGGCTCGACAGGTCGTACGCCGGCAGGTCGGGATTGGCCAGGAAATCGACCAGCATCGCGGTGATCGTCTGCCAGGTGGTCACGCCGTAGCGCTGCATGCACACGGCCGCGGCTTCGCGGTCCCAGCGCGGCAGGATGACGATCGTGGCACCCACGTACAACGGGCCGTTCATGCTGCCCGACAGGCCGGTGACATGGAAAAACGGCAGCGCCGACAGGTAGACCGCGTCCTGGGTGCGCGAGAGCCAGGTCGTGCCACCCACCAGCGTGCTCATCACGCTGCGATGGGTGTGGACACAGCCCTTGGGCGCTCCGGTGGTGCCCGATGTGTAGGGCATCACGCAGGCGTCGTCCGGCCCGGCCGTGAGCGGACCTGGTCGCGCGTCGCACGCCAGCGCCTCGCGCCAGGCGGCGACGCCGGCCAGAACGGGCACGTCGCGCGCTGCGGCGACGAAATCGGGCACCCGAAGATCGGTCGGCCGCCTGAGGTAGTCGCTGTAGGTCGCGACCACCAGGTGCTGCAAGCCCGCGCCAGTTTCGGGGCGCAGCAGCGGCCGCATGTGCGCCAGCAGATCCTGGGCGACGAACGCGGTCGTGGCCTGGCAGTCGTCGACATAGTGGCGCAGCTCGTCGGTCCTGTTCATCGGATTGACCGGAACCACCACCGCATTGGCGCGCAGGATGGCGTAGAAGGCGAGCACCCATTGCGGGCTGTTCTGCATGCACAACAACACCCGGTCGCCGGCCTTGACACCGCATTCGTGTTGCAGAAAGCCTGCCAGGCGCTGCGCCTCATCCATGAATTCGGCAAAGCTGACCGTCGTGTCGTAGAAGACGAGGAAGGGCTTGTCGGGATAGCGCGCTGCCGATACCTCGGCGTTGTGAAAGACGTTGGTCTGCGGCAGGGTCAGGTGACGCGGCACCAGCGGCGGCCAATGCTGGAAATGTGCTTGAAGAGCTCTTGACATGGTTCAGCCTTTGCCGATTCGTTGCGCCAGCGCCCAGGCCTGTTCGGCCAGCGGACGGGTGCGTTTTCCGGTCTCGATCGCCTGTGCGCTCGAGGCGTTTCCCTGCAGCGCACGTGCCGCCACCCCCTGCAGGATGCCGACCAGGCGGAACATGTTGAAGACCAGGTGGTAGGTCCACTCGTCGGGATTCGGCTCGCGCGGCGAACCGACGCGGTCGAGGTAACGGCGCAGGTAGTCGGCTTCGAACGGGATGCCGAGAGCCGCGAGGTCGGCGCCGGCCAGGCCTTGCGGCGCCGGCAGATGCCAACGCATGCAGTGGTAGGCAAAGTCTGCCAGCGGGTCGCCGAGCGTTGACAACTCCCAGTCGAGCACGGCCAGTATGCGCGGCTCGGTGGGGTGGAAGATCACGTTGTCGAGCCGGTAGTCGCCGTGCACGATGCGTGTCTCGCCGGCAGGCGGCAGATGACGCGGCAGCCAGTCGATCAAGGCGTCGGCAGCTTCGATTGTTTCGGTCTCCGCGGCCCGGTACTGGCGCGTCCAGCGCGCCACCTGGCGCTCGACGTAGTGGCCGGGACGGCCGTAGTCGGCCAGGCCGACAGCCGCCGGGTCGACCCGGTGCAGCGCCGCGATCACGCGGTTCATCTCGTCATAGTGGGCGGCGCGATCGGCTGCATCCATGCCGGGCAGCGTCGGGTCCCAGAGGATGCGGCCGTCGACACAGTCCATTACATAAAAGGCCGAGCCGATCACCGACGCGTCTTCACACAACACGTGGGCGCGGGCCACCGGAACCTCGGTGCCGGCGAGTGCCTCGATGACGCGGAATTCCCGCTCGATGGCATGGGCCGACGGCAGCAGCACACCGGACGGTTTGCGGCGCAACACATAGCGCCGGCCACCTGACACGAGCAGGAAGGTCGGGTTGCTCTGGCCACCCTTGAACTGCTCGACGGTGAGAGCACCGCCGAAGCCGTCGATGCGCTCGTTCAGGAAGGCCGCGAGCCGGCCCGTGTCGAAGGCATGTTGCGGCGCTACCGCACGGGTGCCGCTGAACGGCGATGACGCGTCGTCTGTCATGTCGATCACACCAGGCTGAGGCGGCGGCCGGTCAGTTCGAGAACGCCGCGATGCCGGTGATCGCACGGCCGAGGATCAGTGCATGCACGTCGTGGGTGCCCTCGTAGGTGTTGACCACCTCCAGGTTGACCAGGTGGCGCGCGACGCCGAACTCGTCGGAGATGCCGTTGCCACCCATCATGTCGCGCGCCAGGCGGGCAATGTCGAGTGACTTGCCGCAGGAATTGCGCTTGACGATCGACGTCAGCTCGACCGCAGCCGTGCCTTCCTCGCGCATGCGCCCGAGCCGCAGGCAGCCCTGCAGGCCCAGCGTGATTTCGGTCAGCATGTCGGCCAGCTTCTTCTGCACCAGCTGGTTGGCCGCCAGCGGCCGGCCGAACTGTTTGCGGTCGAGCACATATTGGCGGGCCCGAGAGTAGCAGTCCTCGGCGGCGCCGAGCGCACCCCAGGCGATGCCGTAACGTGCGCTGTTCAGGCAGGTGAACGGGCCCTTCAGGCCGCGCACCTCGGGAAACGCGTTTTCTTCGGGACAAAACACGTTGTCCATCACCACCTCACCGGTGATGCTGGCGCACAGGCCGACCTTGCCTTCGATGACCGGCGCCGACAATCCTTTTGCACCCTTGTCGAGCACGAAGCCGCGGATCGCGCCCTCGTCGTCCTTGGCCCAGATGACGAAGACATCGGCGATCGGCGAGTTGCTGATCCACATCTTGCTGCCGCTCAGGCTGTAGCCGCCGGCCACCTTGCGGGCCCGCGTCACCATGCTGCCGGGGTCGGATCCGTGGTCGGGTTCGGTCAGGCCGAAGCAGCCGATCCACTCGCCGGTCGCCAGCTTCGGCAGGTATTTCTGCTTGGTCGCCTCGTTGCCGAATTCGAAGATCGGCACCATCACCAGCGAGGATTGAACACTCATCATCGAGCGGTAGCCCGAGTCGACACGCTCGACCTCGCGAGCGATCAGGCCGTAGCTGACATAGCCGAGGCCCGGGCCCCCGTACTGCTCCGGAATGGTTGGGCCGAGCAGGCCGAGTTCACCCATTTCGCGAAAGATCGCGGGTTCGGTGGTGTGGTTGCGGAACGCCTGGACCACACGCGGCGCGAGCCGATCCTGGCAATAGGCGCTGGCGGCTTCGCGCACCATGCGTTCATCGTCGGTGAGTTGCGTGTCGAGCAGAAAGGCGTCGTCCCAGTTGAAACGGGCTTTCGAGGTGGTGGTGGAAGTCATGCCAATCTCCTGATGATGGTTGTAGGTGCTGCGGATATGCGGATTTACAGCGCTGCGACGAATTCGGGCACCGCAGTGAACAGATCGGCCTCGAGGCCGTAGTCGGCGACGCCGAAGATCGGCGCCTCGCCGTCCTTGTTGATCGCGACGATCACCTTGCTGTCCTTCATGCCGGCCAGATGCTGGATCGCGCCGCTGATGCCCACT
>JANNNE010000252.1:0-7478 GCA_031398385.1 Ideonella sp. | reverse complement strand
AACGGCGTGGCCACCTTCCCGATCAAGTTCCTGAAGGGGCGTTCACGCGCAGCCGCGCTGCAGGAGCGGCAACCCGAAGCCGATCTGTCGAGATGAGCTTCATGCGCGCATTCTGGCTGGCGGCGCTGATGTGCCTGCTGTCGGCTTGCGCCACCCGGATTCCGCCGCCTGCAATCGAAACGCCCGGCAAGGCAGCGGCCGAAGCAGCCTGGGCCAAGGTGTTGTCGACGGTCGTCGACGAACGCGGCTGGGTCGACTTCGAAGCCCTCGCGAAAAACCGCACCGACCTGGATCGCTACGTGCGCCATGTCGCCGATACCCGGCTGACCAGCCTGCACGATGGTGCGCAGCGTCTGGCCCACATGATCAACGCCTACAACGCGTTGTCGATGTTCAACGTGCTCGACAGTGGCATCCCGGACAGTCATGCGGGGCTGGCCAAGATCCGGTTCTTCGTGCTGCGAAAGCTGGTGATCGGCGGGCAGGCGATGTCCTTGTACCGCTTCGAGAACGACGTGATCCGGCCGCTTGCGAATGCGATGAACGAGCCGCGGGTGCATTTCGCATTGAACTGCTCGGCAGTGGCCTGCCCGGCCCTGCCGCGCCGCCCGTTTGCCGGCGCGACGCTGGATGCCGAACTCGAACGCGAAACACGCGCGTTTTTCGCCCGCCCGGAGAACTTCCGGATCGAGGTATCCGAGCGCCGGGTCTGGCTCAGCGAACTGCTGCAGTTCTATGCCGAAGATTTCGTCCCCGCCGGCGCCCCCAGCCTGCTGGCCTATGCGAACCGCTATGCCGCGCAACCCGCGCCAGCGGATTTCGAAGTCCGCTTCACGCCCTACGACTGGACGATTGCCAACAGCCGCCGACCACGCTGAGGCGGCGGCACCGTTGGCGGACAGGTCGCTTCCCGGTCGGCTGTGGCTTGTTCGACACCATGCTGCCCACGTCAAGCCGCCGGATGCTTCAGCCGCTAACAATCCGGTCATCGACAATCGTCCTTGTCCCGATTCGGGCACCGCTGCGCGGGAAGGCTGCAGTGGATCCGCCTGACGCAAGTCGTCGACCGCGAAGCCGGCCGTGATCGACTTCTACAATCTGCAGATCGCAGCTCAGGGCAACCTTGTCAGCAGCAGCCGAGCATTCCGAGTCCCAGGAGACAACCATGAACATTCAGTCCCAACTTCGTCGCGCAATCTGTCTGGCAATGGCCGGCTCGGCCGGCGCACTGCTGGCGTCCCATACGCAGGCTCAGACCGCCAACTGGCCGACCCAGGTCGTCAAGGTGGTGGTCGGCTTTCCGGCCGGGTCGTCGCCGGACATCGTGGCCCGCATGGTGACCGAACCGCTGGCCAAGGTGCTGGGCCAGACCGTGATCGTCGAGAACAAGCCTGGTGCCGGCGGCAACATCGGCGTCGACGCGGTTGCGCGCGCCGACGACAACCACACCATCGGCTTCACCACCAACGGCCCGCTGACGACCGCGCCGGTACTGTATAAAAAGCTGCCCTACGACGTCGAGAAAGACCTGCGCCTGCTGACGCTCGCCGCCTCCAGCGCACAGGTGCTGGTGGTCTCGAACAACCTGTCGGTCAAGACACTGCCCGAGCTGCTGGCGTATTCGAAGGCAAACAAAGGCGCACTCACCTATGGCTCGGTCGGCGTCGGCTCCGGCTCGCACCTGACCGGCGAACTGTTTGCCGCGCAAACCGGCGTCGAGATGCTGCACGTACCGTATCAGGGCTTCGGCCAGGTCACCACCGGGATCATTGGCGGCCAGATCCAGGTAGCCTTCATGGCACCGTCCGGTGCGCTGGCTCAGGCCAAGGCCGGCAAGCTGCAGGTACTGGCGGTCACGTCGGCCAAGGCATCGGACAGCGCGCCCGGCGTACCGACGGTCGCTGAGGCCGCCAATGTGCCGAACTTCAAGGCCGAGTTGTGGATCGGTGCGATCGCGCCGAAGGCCATGCCCGATGCGATCCAGACCCGCTTGACGACCGAGATGAACAAGATCCTGCAGTCCAAGGAAGTGCGCGACAAGCTGGCCGCGATCGGCTGGGAAGCGATCGGCTCGACGCCTGCAGAAATGCGTGATCGCGTGGTCGCCGATACCAAGTTGTGGGGTGACGTGATCAAGCGCGCCAACGTAAAAGTCGAATGAGCGGATCGAGCGAGCAGGTCGAATCAGGGAGTCGAATGAGCGAAGCGTTCGACACCAGCCACGAGCCGCTGCATGAGCGACGCCACACCTGATCGCTTCCTGACCGAACCAGCCCGCCAGACGCGGGTGTTCGGCGAATTCGATGTGGTCGTGCTCGGCGGTGGACCGGCCGGGATCGCCGCTGCGGCAGCCGCGGCAAGGGCCGGGCAGACGGTGTTGCTGATCGAGCGTTACGGCTTTCTCGGCGGCATGGGAACGGCCGCCGGTGTCACCAACTTCTGCGGCCTGCACGCCAATGTGCATGGCGAGATCCGCCAGGTGGTCCACGGCGTCGCCGACGACCTGCTCGACCGCATGCGCGCGCTCGGCGGTCTCAACGAGCCACATTCGGTGTTCGGCGGCAAGATCGCCGCGCAGGCCTACGACAACGCCGCCTTCAAGGTGGCAGCCGACGGCCTGGTGCTGGTCAGCGGTGCGCAGTTGCTGTTCCATGCGCAGGCGGTTGGTGTGGTGATGAATACCCCGAATGAAATCGGCGCGCTGCTGATCGAGACGCGGTCAGGTCGTCAGGCCGTGATCGGGCGCCACTTCATCGATTGTTCAGGTGATGGCGACCTGTCCGCCCATGCCGGCGTACCGTTCGAAAAAGGCAGCAGCGGACACGACATGATGTATCCGTCGACGATGTTCCGGGTCAACAACGTCGACCCGGCGCGGGTCGGCACCGACTTCAAGATCTTCGACCGACTGATGGCGCAGGCCGCGGAAGGCGGGCGGAAATTCGCGCGCAAGACGCCGATCATCCGGCCACAGAAAAATCCGACTGAATGGCGCGCCAACGTGACCCAGCTGGCCAACCCCGATGGCAGCCCGGTCGACGGCACCGACGCGGTTCAGTTGAGCCGCGGCGAGATCGAAGGCCGGCGCCAGATCGTCGACTTTTTCCAGTTTCTGCGCGAATCGGTGCCGGGTTTCGACCAGTCCTACATCCTCGAGATCGCGCCGCAGGTCGGCCTGCGCGAAACCCGCCGCATCATCGGTGACTACCAGCTGACCGAGAGCGATGTGCTCGATTGCGTCAGTTTCACCGACAGCATCGGCGTCAACGGCTGGATGATCGAGGAACACGTGGCCGGCGACATCAAGCTGAAGTGGCAGGACATCCCCCATTCACGTGGCTTCAACCACCTGCCCTACCGCATGCTGCTGCCGAAACAGGTCGACAACCTGTTGGTGGCCGGACGCTGCGGATCGATGACCCACATGGGCCAGTCAGCGGCCCGCGTATCCGGCGGCTGCTTCGTGATGGGTCAGGCCGCCGGAACCGCCGCAGCGCTCGCCGCGCAGGCCGGCATCCGACCGCGCGAGCTGGATCCCGTCACCTTGCAATTGCGTCTCGAATCCGAAGGCGCCTGGCTCGGCCACGAAGACTGAGCTCAACGCTGCCCCCGCGGTGCCGGCCTGCCGGTGCTGCCGCGCGGAACCAGCTCAAACGGCAGCGTCTGGAAAGCCTGGTGCGGCTGTCCCTCCAACCGGGCAATCAACAACTCCGCCGCGGCTCTGCCGGTTTCGACGATCGGCGTCCGGATGCTGGTCAGCGCCGGGGTCTGGGTGGCGCCGAGATCGGTGTTGTCGACACCGGTGATCGACATCTGCCGCGGGATCGAGACCCCGGCCTCGCGGCAGGCCATCATGCCGCCGACCGCGAAGACATCATTGGTGCCGACGACAGCGGTCGGGCGGTTCTTCAACGCGAGCAGTTCATGCATCATTGCGCAGGCCGCGCCGAGGTCGATCGGCCCGTATCGCACACACCGATCCTCCAGTTGCAGCCCGGCCTGCTGCAAGGCGGCGCGCATGCCGGCACCACGCTCGGTCGCCCGGTCGTTGCCCTCCGGCGTCGCACTGAGCAAGCCAAACCGGCGGTGCCCCAGTGCAATCAGGTGACGTGTCATGTCGAAGGTCGCGGCGCGGTTGTCGAAGCCGATGCTGGGGTGGCGGCGCATCGGGTCGACACCCCAGGTCAGCACATACGGTCGACCATAACCTTCCAGCAGCGCAAACAGCGCCGGGTCGTGGTCCAGACCGACGAAGACGAAAGCGTCAACGCCATGACCGATCAGCTGTTCGGTGGTCCGCAGTTCGGCCTTCAGGTCGTAATGGTGTTCAGCCAGCACCATCGCATAACCTTTGGGATCGAGCACCGCCTGCATGGCGCTGGTGGTGCGTGCATACAAGGCATAGTCGAACGACGGCACCACCGCCCCGACCATCTGGCTGCGGTGGCTGCGCAGCGCACGCGCGGCGCCATGCGGCAGGTAGCGCAGCTGGGCCACCGCATCGCGCACCAGCTGGCGGGTCGTGACGTCAACCTGTTCGGGTGAGTTGATCACCCGCGACACGGTGGCGGTCGACACCCCCGCCAGACGTGCGACATCCTTTGCACTCGGGCGTTTGCCCGAGGTGAGGGGATCGCTGCGATCACGGATCGTTTGCACGTGGGTCGAATCGGGGGCCGAGGAATGGGTTGAATTCGATTACAAATGTTGATCAATCGACCTTGGTAGAAACCATAGTCATCTCACTATTGTCTGGCGGTTCACTCGCTGATATGGTTGATGTAATCGAATACATCGCATGATGCATCGCAGCGATTCGATACGACGACAGCCGCCGCTTTTCCCGCCAACCGAAGGTGTCCACGAGCCGGACACCGCGATGGAGACAACGCCATGACCGAGCGCCGCACCAATCCTGTTGAACCGATGCAGCCCGACCGCCGTCGATTGCTGCGGAATGGCGCCGTGCTCGGCGCGGCCGGTGCATTCGGCCCGTCATTCTTCGGCCCGGCATTCGCGCAGACGACCGACCTCGGCGCCTACCAAAGCGCCAAGATCGACTGGAAACAGGCCGCTGGCGAGGCCATCACGGTCGCCGTCATCCCGGCCAGCTATTTCGAGAACCTGATCACGCTGCAGCCGCAGTTCGAGGCGCTGACCGGCATCAAGCTGCGCTTCGAGAAAGTACCGCCCGGCCAGATCCGGCAGAAGGCCATGCTGGATCTGTCGTCGAAGACGGCAACCTACGCCACGCATGCGGCCGACCCGATGTATTACCCGCTGTATGTCTCGAACAAGTGGGTCGAACCGCTCGACAAATACCTCAACGACGCCTCGCTGACCGATCCGGCCTGGTTCCGCTACGACGACATCATCAAGGCCTGGCGCGAAGCCGATTCGGTGGATGGCAAGCCCTACGGGATTCCCTACGACGGCGAGGTCACGGTGCAGGTCTACCGCAAGGATCTCTATGCGGCCAAGGGCCTGAAGCCGGCCGAAACCTACGACCAGCTGCTGGCCAATGCAAAGGCGCTGACCGACCCGGCCGAGCGCATCCACGGGCTGGCGATCCGCGGTTTCGCCGGCGCGGGCCAGAACATGTACGTCTATCCGTCGATCTTCCGTGGCTTCGGCGGCAGCTGGATGCAAAACGGCAAGGTGGTCGTCAACACGCCCGAGGCGGTCAAGGCGCTCGAATGGTATGTGGACGCGCTGACGAAATATGCGCCCCCCGCGGTTCGCAACTGGAACTGGCCCGACATCGCCGATGCGTTCTCGCAAGGCACGGTGGCCACCTATCTGGACGCCCATTCGTCGGCCGCCGTGATCAACAACCCCGAGAAATCGAAGGTGGTCGGCAAGATCGCCTATGCGCGCTGGCCCAAGGGGCCGTCGGGCAAACGCGTCACGTCGATCTGGAACTGGGGCTTCCCGGTCAACGCAGCCTTGTCGGACAAGCAGAAACGCGCCACCTGGCTGTTCATCACCTGGGCCGCGTCCGCACCCACGCAGATGCGCACGTCGCATGGCTTCGATGGCCCGGCCAAACGCTCCGGCGTGAACCGGATGTCGATCTGGCGCTCGCCGGAGTTCGCTGCAGCGATGAAGAACGCTGGCGACAACTTCATCCCCGCCGCGCTCGAATCACTCGAACAGGATACCGATGTCGATTGGCGTCCCCGCGTGCCGCAGTGGCCGGCCATCGGCGAGACGATGGCCACCGCGATCCAGTCGGCGCTGGTCGGTCAGAAGAAGCCGAAGGAAGCGCTCGACGATGCGCAGATCCGCATCGAGCAGATCCTCAAGGGATGACCACGGACTGGCCCTGCCAGGCGCCACATACTCGACCCGGGAAGCGATGCTGAGCAGCGCCCCGACGCTGGAGTCACGCGAGCGACGCTTCGCGCTGGCGTTGTTGCTGCCGGCGATCGGCGTGCTGGTGTTGACAACTTCTGCACCACTGGTCTATCTGGCCTGGAACAGCCTGCACCGCCTCGACCTCGGCATGCCGTGGCTGTCTGGCTTTGCCGGCCTCGAGAACTACGCCAGGATGGGCAGCGACCCGCGTTTCTGGAATTCCTTGATCCTGACGGCGATCTACACCGCGTCGACTGTCGCTCTTCAAGTGGCCATCGGGCTGTCGCTCGCCCTGCTGGTGCTGCAGATTCCGAAAGGCCAGGGCATGCTGCGCATCGCGGCAATCCTGCCGATCGTGCTGGCGCCCGTGGTGGTCGGCCTGTTCTGGCGCACACTGGTGCTGGCGCCCGAATTCGGTCTGGTCGATCTGGTGACGCGAGCGCTCGGCATGGACAGCCACAACTGGCTGGGCGATCCGCAGCTCGCATTGATCTCGGTGATCGCGATCCACACCTGGCAATGGACGCCATTCGCCTTTCTGGTGCTGCTGGCCACCTTGTCGACACTGCCGCCCGATGTCTATGAAGCGGCCCGTCTGGATCGCGCAGGTGCCTGGCAACGCTTTCGCCACATCACGCTGCCGCTGATCCGACCGGCCGTCGTGATGGTGGTGATCCTGCGCACGATGACCGCGTTGTCGGCCTTCGCGGCCATCTTCGCCGCCACCGGTGGCGGCCCCGGCTCGGCGACCGAAATCCTAAACCTGTACGCCTACCGGACCTCGTTCACCGAACTGAACCTCGGCTACGGCGCGTCATTGGCAATGGTGTTGCTGGGCATCACGCTCGCCATCTCGTGGCTGATGTTCCGCCTGAGGCGAGCGCGATGAATCGATCAGCACGACCACCGTGCCCAGGCCGGCGGACGGCTGCCAGCCCGTCGAGGGCGAGCGGTCGAGATGCGATCGGTTGTCGGAGCGGAGTTGGTCGTCGGAGCGAGCTCGGTGGGCGGAGCGAGCTCGGGGCGGCGGGGTACTGGGTGACCTCCATGTCCCCCGGGCCGGTTCAATTACCGAGCGCTTCGGAGCTGCTCGTTCCGGCCCTCCTCCTTTACTTACGGTC
>JANNNE010000219.1:0-2096 GCA_031398385.1 Ideonella sp. | reverse complement strand
CACCCGCGATGTGTCGGGCGAAGGCGTGCAGCAGGCGCTGCTGAAGCTGGTCGAGGGCACGATGGCATCGGTGCCGCCGCAAGGTGGGCGCAAGCATCCGAACCAGGATTTCCTGCAGATCGACACCACCAACATCCTGTTCATCTGCGGTGGTGCGTTCGACGGGCTCGAGAAGGTGATCCAGAACCGCTCCGAGAAATCGGGAATAGGATTCGGCGCCACGGTCAAGACCAAGAGCGAGCGTGGGGTCGGCGAAGTATTCCGCGAAGTCGAGCCCGAAGACCTGATCAAGTTCGGACTGATCCCCGAACTGGTCGGCCGCCTGCCAGTCGTCGCGACGCTCGGCGAGTTGACCGAAGATGCGATGGTGCAGATCCTGACCGAGCCGAAAAATGCGCTGGTCAAGCAGTATCAGAAATTGTTCGCGATGGATGACGTCGAACTGGAAATTCGTCCGTCCGCGCTGCAGGCGATTGCGCGCAAGGCGCTGGCCCGCAAGACCGGTGCCCGTGGCCTGCGTTCCATTCTGGAACTGGCGCTGATCGACACCATGTTCGACCTGCCGACGCTCAATGGCGTGGCCAAGGTCGTGATGGATGAACACACCATCGAAGAAGAAGCGGCTCCCTTGCTCGTGTACCACGAGCAGGCCAAAGCCAGCGCCTGAGGGATTGATGCCGCGGGGCGGGCGAAGCACTGCTCGCCGAACGGCTGCTTGCAATTGAACGCTCGGACCCTAAATGGGTTCGAGAAAGAGAGGTTCCCTCATGTCCGGACATCCCGTTTTACCCGCCGAGCGGATCACGCTGCCGCTGTTGCCGTTGCGCGATGTGGTGGTCTTCCCCCACATGGTCATTCCGCTGTTCGTCGGGCGACCGAAGTCGATCAAGGCACTCGAGGCCGCGATGGAAGCCGGCCGCCAGATCATGCTGGTGGCGCAGAAGGCCGCCGGCAAGGACGAGCCCAAGCCCGACGACATGTTCGAGGTCGGTTGCGTCTCCAGCATCCTGCAGATGCTGAAACTGCCGGACGGCACGGTCAAGGTGCTGGTCGAAGGTATCCAGCGTGCCAATACGCACGAGATCCGCGACAACGGTGAACACTTCATCGCCGACGTGACGCCGGTGCCGCCGCAGGCCGATGCCAAGCCCGAGATCGAGGCACTGCGCCGCGCGGTGACGCAGCAGTTCGACCAATACGTCAAGCTGAACAAGAAGATCCCGCCGGAGATTTTGACCTCGATCGCCGGCATCGACGACGCTGGCCGCCTGGCCGATACGATCGCTGCGCATCTGCCGTTGAAGCTCGAGAACAAGCAGTCGGTGCTGGATCTGGTCGAGGTCGACAAGCGGCTCGAGAAACTGCTCGAACAGCTCGAGCATGAAGTCGACATCCTGCAAGTGGAAAAGCGCATCCGTGGCCGCGTCAAGCGGCAGATGGAGAAGAGCCAGCGCGAGTACTACCTGAACGAACAGGTCAAGGCGATCCAGA
The DNA here is from genome assembly GCA_031398385.1 of Ideonella sp. Lineage (GTDB taxonomy): Bacteria > Pseudomonadota > Gammaproteobacteria > Burkholderiales > Burkholderiaceae_C > Ideonella_A. The sequence continues at coordinate 605 of JANNNE010000219.1, read as the reverse complement.
AGGAACTCGGTGACGGCGAAGAAGGCGCCGACATGGAGGAACTCGAGAAGAAGATCATTGCTGCGAAGATGCCGAAAGAGGCGCGCAAGAAGGTCGATGCCGAGGTCAAGAAGCTCAAGCTGATGTCACCGATGTCGGCCGAAGCCACCGTGGTGCGAAACTATGTCGACACGCTGATCAATCTGCCGTGGTCCAAGAAGACCAAGATCAAGCACGACCTGACGTTTGCCGAGAATGTGCTGAACGAAGATCACTTCGGCCTCGAGAAGGTCAAGGACCGCATCCTTGAATATCTCGCGGTGCAGCAACGCGTTGACAAGGTCAAGTCGCCGATCCTGTGCCTGGTCGGCCCGCCGGGTGTCGGCAAGACCTCGCTGGGTCAATCGGTCGCGCGCGCGACCGGTCGCAAGTTTGTCCGCATGGCGCTGGGAGGCGTCCGCGACGAGGCGGAGATCCGCGGGCATCGCCGCACCTACATCGGCTCGATGCCGGGCAAGGTGTTGCAGAGCCTGACCAAGGCCGGCACCAAGAATCCGCTGTTCCTGCTCGACGAGATCGACAAGCTGGGAATGGATTTCCGTGGCGATCCGTCATCGGCGCTGCTC
>JANNNE010000185.1:0-2519 GCA_031398385.1 Ideonella sp. | reverse complement strand
AGCGCGGTAAACAGGTACAGGCCCTGTTCGCGCGCAACGAAGCGCGGCTGATCCCAGTTTCCATCGCTGCCTCCCGCCCACGCCTGTGGCACGGCGCCGATCAGCGGCAGCCGGTCGCTCGACACACACCGCCAGGCAGTTCGGCCGTCGAAAGCTTCGGGCGGCAAGCGCCCCACCGCGTCGAACGAGGAGCTCAGTCGGGCCAGGCGGGTGACGTTTTCGTCATGATCGCTGGCCCGAACATCTGGGCAATCGTCATCCGGTTGAGCCGTCGCACCGAACAACAGCGCTGAGTCGATGACCGGCAACACGTATCCGGCGCCGCTCAACGGCAACACCGGTGCACGCACGCCGGCGTGCAGCCCGACCTGGCTCGACTGTCCGCGCACCCGCTGCAGCGGCCAGTCGAGCGGGCGGCCGGCGAGCCGGTCGAGCAGGCGCTGCGCGCCGCCCGCGTTGGCCAACACCAGGTTTGCTGATTCGGCGATCGTCCGGCCCTGGCGGTCCAGCGCGAGCCAGCCATCGCCGCTCCTTCGAATCGACTCCACTTCGACCCCGCCGATGAATCTGCAGGCGTTGGCGGCACGTTCGAGCCAGGTGGTCGCCAGCCAGGCCGGCCGCATCCAGCCACCGGTCGGATAAAACCAGGCGGCGTCGGCCAGCGGAAGGCCGGCCAGCATCGATGCCTGATCAGCATCGATCGCCTGAACGAACCCGGCCGGCAGCCGCAGATCGGCCAGCATCTGTTGCATCGAGTCCCGATCCACCAGCCTGCTGCCCAGGCGCAGCAGGCCGTCGACCGAGCCGGCGCGCCCGCTGCTGTGCGTTGCAGGCGCCGCCGCCAGCATCTGGCGAAATACCCGGCCGGCCAGCAAGGCGGCGCCCCGGTTGAAACGGGCGTGGTGACCGTCCCGCGCGTGAACGACGCCATGAAAGACGCCAGCGGCATTGCCTGATGCCTCGGCTGCCGGCGACGCATGGCGATCCGCCAGCGTGACGGTCCAACCCTGATCGGCCAGGGCGGCGGCCGTCGCGCAGCCGGCGAGCCCCGCGCCGACAATCAGGGCGTTGCGGCGTGGTGCGCCGCGGCCAGTGGCCGGATAGGGCGTTCCACTGCCAGTGGTCCGCCGGGCCGGTGGTCGGTGCGGGATGAATCGCGGGGCGAATCGGCCGATCGTTGATGGCGGAGAGTCGGAATCAGCCGGCTTCGCGATCACGACAAAACCGGCGGCTTGCAAGCCCTCGACCCAGGCCTTGTCGGTCGAACTGCTGACCAGTGTGGCCTGCGGCGCAGCCAGGCGGGCCAGTCGTTTGCATAGCCGGGGCTGTGAGATGTCCGCGGGGCGCGTGGCAGACGCCAGGTCGAGACGGAAGGCGTCGACATCGGCAACCAGGTCGCGCAGCCCGGTGTCCGGTTCAGCAACGACCAGCAGCAGCTGCACCCGACCATCCTCGAAATCGAGCCGGTGCAGGTTCGGAGTCAGCGCCGGCCACGCATCGACCAGTTCGGGCCGCAGGGCCGTCGTGATGGTGTCGCGTGCGGCGTTCGCCAGATCGACCGTGGTCGGCGGGCACGGCTCGATCGCGATGTAGTGCAGGCGGTGGCAGCGCTGGGGATCGGCGCGCCAGCTGGCCCAGGTCTGCAAGAAATCCTGGCCCTCGCCGAAACCGCTCGCCAGCACGACAAACCGCTCGCGCCCAGACCATTGCCGGGACAGGCTGTTGCACGCCGGTGGATCGAGGCTCGTCATCCGCCGGCACGTCGGGTCGAACGCTCGTGCAGCCACCCGAGCAAGCGATCACGCGTGGTGTCGAGTCCGCGGTAGGCCAGCACCGCGTCGCTCATCGTCGCCAGGGCTGCGTGCAGGGCATGTCCGGTCGCGGTCCCGACTTGCGAGTCTTCGAGAACATCGACCAGCCGGTGCAGATCGACCTTGATCGTGAAAACGGCCTGCTGCTGGTCGGCGATCGGAATGAAGGTCTGATGTTCGATGCGCAGCTTGGCGATCTCGGCCAGGTCGCTGGCCGACGCTTCGGGTGGCCAGCAGATCGCTGGCTGACGAAGCGGGTGGCCATCGAGATGCCGATTCGGGGTGATGGTCCAGACGAAGCGCTGCCAGCGCTGCGGGCCGCAGACCAGTCGCGGCAGCTGTTCAGCTGCACGAATCAGCAGGTCGTTGTCGGCAACCGGCGCGTGGACGTCCGCAAAGCCACGGCCAAGCTTTTCTTGCGGAATCCAGTGTGAAGGCAAACACACGGCGAGCCACGGAATCCGGCCCGCCGCGCCTGGTGAGCCGTCGATGACGGCGAAATCTTCGGCGAACGCCAGACACAGCAGCCCGGCCAGCCGCCATGGCGCGGGCAGCGATCGCAGGCAATCACCGATTGCCGGGTCGCCGTCGCCTTCCACGTTGCCATCGCGCAGGCCCCAGCCGAGAAGCGGGGCGTGATATTCAGTGCTGCGACCGTCCGCCGCGGTTCGTCGAATCCAGGCGTCGGGATGCTCGACCGCCGCCTGC
>JANNNE010000182.1:0-2993 GCA_031398385.1 Ideonella sp. | reverse complement strand
TGTTGGCGCCGACCGAAAACTGAGCCACTTTTGAGGGTTGTGCCGACCCAAAACTGAGCCAGGTGAACAACCTACCCTGCTGCAATTTTGTGCAGCAGAGGACGAGGAGTGATCACCATGGACATGATTGGCAGGATCCGGCGTTTGCATACCCGGAAGAACAAGTCGGAGCGCGAGATCTCCCGCATGACGGGGCTGTCGCGCAACACGGTTTCCAAGTGGCTGCACGGCGAGGTCGACGGCCCACCGAAGTACCGCCGCGGCGAGCAGCCGAACAAGCTCAGCGTATTCCACGAAACGCTGCTGCAGGCACTGAAGGCCGACGCCCGTCGACCCAGACACGAACGCCGAACCGCCCGTGCGTTGTATGCCGAGATCAAGGCCGACGGTTATGGCGGCGGCTACACGCGCGTGACCGACTTCATTCGCGCGTGGCGTCAGCGTGAAGGCCAATCGCTGTCGGCCAACGCCTTCGTGCCACTGGCCTTCGAGCTCGGAGAGGCGTTCCAGTTCGACTGGAGCGAGGAAGGGCTGGTGGTCGGCGGCATCTACTACCGCGCGCAGGTCTCGCACATGAAGCTGTGTTCGAGCCGCGCGTTCTGGCTGGTGGCCTATCCGAGCCAGGGCCACGAGATGCTGTTCGATGCCCACACCCGCAGCTTTGCCGCACTCGGCGGGGTGGCACGCCGCGGGATCTACGACAACATGAAGACGGCGGTCGACAAGGTCAAGAAGGGCAAGGGCCGGATCGTCAACGAACGCTTCGCGACGATGTGCGCGCACTACCTGTACGACCCCGACTTCTGCAACGTCGCCAGCGGCTGGGAGAAGGGGGTGGTCGAGAAGAACGTTCAGGACAGCCGCCGGCGGATCTGGATCGACGCGGCCAAGCAGCGCTTCGGCAGCTTCACCGAACTCAACGCCTGGCTGAGCCAGCGTTGCCGAGCCCTGTGGGAGGAGGTCCGCCATCCCGAGCACGACCAGTTCAGCGTGGCCGAGATGCTCGAACACGAGCGGCCGCACCTAATGCCCATGCCGGTGCCGTTCGACGGCTACGTCGAGAAGCCGGCGCGGGTGTCGAGCACCTGCCTGGTGTCGGTGGCACGCAACCGCTATTCGGTACCGTGTGAGCTGTTCGGGCAGATGGTCAGCACGCGGCTGTACCCGGCCAGCGTCGTCGTGGTGGCCGATGATCAGGTGGTTGCTCGCCACGATCGCCTGAGCAACGCCGGCGAGACCCGGTACGACTGGCAGCACTACATCCCGCTGCTGCAGAGGAAGCCTGGCGCGCTGCGCAACGGAGCCCCGTTCGCCGACATGCCCGAGCCGCTGCAGCGGCTGCGCCGGGGATTGCTGCGCAATCCGGGCGGTGACCGCGTGATGGCGCAGGTGCTGGCCATCGTTCTGACGGCCGGTCTCGACGCGGTGCTGGTGGCGGTGGAGTTGGCATTGGAAACCGGACCACCGGGCAAGGTCAGCGTTGAACACGTAGTCAACGTGCTCGGCAGACTGAATGCCGCACCGACGCCGCAGGCGGCGGTGACCTCGCTGCAAGTGACGGTGCCACCGCTGGCCAACACGGCGCGCTACGACAGCTTGCGTGCCGACAGCATCGACGATGCCATCGACGTCATCGACGCCACCACCGAGGAGACCCGCCATGACGCCTGACGTGATGGTCGACCTCAAAGCATTGCGCCTTCACGGCATGGCCGGTGCCTGGGCCGATCTGGTCGAGCAAGGTGGCAACACCGCACTGGAATCGTCTCGCTGGTTGATCGAGCACCTGGTGCAGGCCGAGGGCACGGACCGCGCCATGCGCTCGGTCAGTTACCAGATGCATGCAGCGAAGTTCCCGGTTCATCGGGACATGGCGGGCTTCGACTTCGAGGTCTCGCCGGTGGACCGCAAGCTCGTCACGACGCTGGCCGGAACGGCCTTCACCGACGACGCGCACAACGTCGTGTTGGTCGGTGGGCCAGGCACCGGCAAGACGCACCTGGCAACCGCCATCGGCGTGTCGGGCATCACCCGCCATGGCAAGCGCGTGCGCTTCTATTCCACTGTCGATCTGGTCAATGCGCTGGAGCAGGAGAAGGCGCAGGGCAAGGCCGGGCGCATTGCGTTGAGTTTGCTACGAATGGATTTGGTCATCCTCGATGAGCTGGGATACCTGCCCTTCAGCCAGGCCGGCGGCGCTTTGCTGTTCCACCTGCTGAGTCGGCTGTACGAGCACACCAGCGTGATGATCACGACGAACCTGGACTTCGCCGAATGGTCCAGCGTGTTCGGCGACGCGAAGATGACCACCGCGCTGCTGGACCGGCTCACGCACCACTGCCACATCGTCGAGACGGGCAACGAGTCGATCCGCTTCAGCCGCAGCACGGCCGAGGCCAAGCGACGCATCAAGGCACGCGAGCAGGCCCGCAAAGGCATCAAGACCGACGTTCCGCAGGACCCCTTCTGACCAGCGGCCGCGCGGGGGAATCCGCTACGGGCTACGCCCTCCGCGCCTTCCCCCGCGCAATCAATCCAGCATCCAGGAGGTCAACGAAACAGCCAAAGCACTAAACTTATCCACAGCCGACCAGCTCAAAGTCGGCTACCGACCCTGGCTCAATATTCAGTCGGCACGGTGGCTCAAATTTGGATCGGCGCCGACAGACGGCTATCGGGGGCTCGGCCGTGAGCAACGAATAGCGATAGTCGAGGGGGGGCAGGCTGTTTCATGTCTGCCAGCGTATGCTCGTCGCGAGCAATTCTCACTCACCCCAATGGGGGCGTTTGGTGGGACTCATCGTCGCCTCCGGGCTCCCTCGCCCAACTACAGCACGGCCCTAGCTCGCTGGCCTGACCGCGATGGCATTTCGGGCAACTACAGGTCAGGGTTCGTCCGGGGCGACCGTCTCGCCTTCCGAAGACCAGGACCCATCGGCAGGTGATGCAGTGGCGGCCATCGTCATTCCGAGGCCGAAACTGGTTAGGGATTG
>JANNNE010000159.1:0-5342 GCA_031398385.1 Ideonella sp. | reverse complement strand
GTTGCTGTCGGGGCGTTACTGAGCGGGCTCCCCGGTGGCCGGCACACGCCCGGTCACCGGATCGATAGGCCGAGCAGTCCCGACAAGAGGACTCCCGCCAGCCAGCGCAGCACCGGTGCCCGCGCCGGGCAACCGAGCGCCGCCAGGGTGTCAGAGCAGGCCCATCTGCCGTGCTTCATGGACCGCCTCCCCGCGTGAGTGCACCGCCAACTTGCGGTAGATGTTCTTCACGTGCGTGACCACTGTGTGCGGGGAGATGGACGGCACCCCGGCCACCGCATCGAAGCTGAAACCCTTGGCGACCAGGCGCAGCAGTTCGGTCTCACGCTCGGACAAGGGAGACGGCTCGGTCACCGAGGCTGCGCCGACGGCAGCGACCGGTGCAGCCGGCGCCGCCCCACGGAAACGCGCCAGAACGCGCCGCGCAATGCTCGGACTGATGGGCGATCCCCCCGCGTGCACTTCGTGGATGGCCACGGCAATGCGGGCGGCGCTCGCGTCCTTCAGCAGGTAACCGGTCGCGCCGGCTTCGATGCTGCCGATGACATGGGCGTCGTCGGCGAACATCGTCACCACCAGCGTGTCGCAGGCCGGATGGTGGCGCGCCGCGTGCCGGATCAGTTCGATGCCACTGAAGTCGGGCAGGCCCAGGTCGACCAGCAGCACATCCGGCGGCTGCGCATCGAGCAGCGCCAGCCCGGCCTTGCCCGTGGACACAGCACCCAGCAAGCACAGTTGCTGGTCAGCCAGCACCGCCGCGCTGAAGCGGCTGAGAAATTCCGGTTCGTCTTTGACGATGAGCACACCAATCGGCTTGCGGTCCGTCGTTCGAGTTGTCCTTTCTCCAGGTCACGGTACCCGGCATCACCCGGCCCGTGCGCCGAACGGAATTCTGCGCCGGCCGGCAGGCCTGGGTGCACGGGCTCACTCCCGTGAAGACGGTAGGCGCGAGCCACCGAATGCCGCCGAGGCGGTATCGCCAACCAAGGGTCTGATTTCTACAGTGGAGCCCATCGATTCACACCCGTCGACCACGTCAACCACCTCGAAGGGAGCATCCCATGAACACCCATTTCGACACCCGCACCGCCCGCACCGCCCGCATCGCCGGCTCGCTCGTTGCCTCTGCGCTGATCACCTTCACCGGACTGCACCTGATCGCCAACTATGCGCTGCCGGGCAACCCGCAGGCGGACTCCGTCAAGTTGGCGACCGTCGCAGCCTCAGCGCCGGTCCGTTAAGCGGGCTTGCCAGCGGGGCCAGGATCGGCAAAGAATAGTCAATGGGCCCCACGAAGAACACCAGCGAGTTGCTGCACCGCGCGCAGTCCGCCCGTCCGCTGCCCACCTTGTGCTGGCTGGGCAAGGGCGGCTGGACGCGCGCCGAGCAGGCTGCGGGCAACGTGCTGGCAGAGCCCGGGCGTCGCATCGACGTTCAGCGCGAGTTCGAGTCGATGCGCACCCAGCGCCCGACGGTGCATGCGGCCTACCTGGCGGCCATGGCGGGATCCGGCCTCTCACTGGCGGGGCTGCCGTCGCTGGCCTGCGATTGCTCGGGCTTCGTCTGCTGGGCCCTGGGCGTTGCGCGCGACGGCGCCTCGTGGGCAGGCGGGTGGATCAGCATCGATGCCGTCCATGCTGACGCACGGGGCGCCCGGCGTTTGTTCAAGCCGGTCGAGCGTGCTGCGCCGGGTGCGATGCTCGTCTAACCGAAACCGCCGGGGCAGGGCGCCGAGGGTCCACCCGGGCCCATCGGCATCGTCACCGCCGTCACCTCTCATGGCCGTGTGGCGCGTGTGCTGCACTGCGCGCCGGAAAACTACCTGCTGCCACCCGCCGCCGGCACGCAGCGCAATGCGATTGCCGAGACCGGCACCGAGGTGTTCGACGCCGACCCGCGCACCCTGCTGGTGGCCTGGCGCGCGTTAGATGCCCAGGCGGACGCTGCTCCGCTGGACCCTTAGCACGGGGCACCCGCGGGTCGCGGCCCTGGCCGGACAGCGCGAAGTTTGCGTGGCGTTTGCGAATCTTCACGTATTGGCCGACGTTTTCGGTGAAGATGTTCTCGGCTGCGCCACGTCGGTGCGAGCCTTCGACCTTCCAGGGCACGCCTCCATGCACGACGAGACACTCGAACACCCGCCGCAAACCCAGCGCCCGGCGCCGGACCTGCCGAACCCAGCTGCCGCGTCTGCACGGCAAGATCTGCCGCTGACCTCCGTGGTGCTGGGCAGTGCTGCCGCGCTGGCGGCCTGTGGTGGCGGGGGTGGTGGCGACAGCCCCGCCCCTGCACCCGCCGCACCGGCACCGGCACCGGCACCGGCGCCGGCACCCGCACCCGCCGCCGCGGCGCCCGTCAGCGCGGCCGAGGCGTCGCGTTTTCTGGGCCAGGCCGGGTTCGGGGGCACCGAGGCGCAGATCGGCCGCGTGCAGGCCCTGGGCTACAGCGGCTGGCTCGACGAGCAGTTCGCCGTGCCGCGCACGCAGGGGCATTACGACTGGATGGTGGCCGCCGGCCTTGCGGTCACCGCCAACCTCTTCAACTTCAACGGCACCGACAACACGCTGTGGCGCAAGCTCATCGGTTCGCCCGACGTGCTGCGCCAGCGCATCACGCTGGCGCTGTCGGAGATCTTCGTCGTGTCGATGACCGGCCTGCCCATCAACTGGCGCGGCTTCGTGGCAGCGGCCTATATGGACGTGCTGGAAAGCAACGCCTTCGGCAGCTACCGCACGCTGCTGGGCGAGGTGACGCTGTCCCCCGGCATGGGCAGCTACCTGAACATGCGCGGCAACCTGCGCGAAGACGCAGCCACCGGCCGTGTGCCCGACGAAAACTACGCCCGCGAGGTGCTGCAGCTGTTCAGCCTGGGCCTGGTCGAGCTGGCCGCCGACGGCGCGCTGAAGAACGGCGTGGCCACCGACACCTACGGCCAAGACACCATCTCCGGCCTGGCCCGGGTCTTCACCGGATGGAACAACAATGCGGCCAACAACACCGACCCCGGCTACGCCCAGCGGCCCATGGTGCTGAATGCGGCCAACCATTCCCCCAGCGCCAAGCAGTTCCTCGGCGTCACCATTGCCGCCGGCACGCCAGGCGCCCCGGCCCTCCAGACGGCGCTGGACGCCATCGCCGCGCATCCCAACGTCGGCCCCTTCATCGGTCGGCAGTTGATCCAGCGCCTGGTCACCAGCAACCCCAGCCCCGCCTACGTGGGTCGTGTCGCCGCGGTCTTCGCGAACAACGGCGCCGGCGTGCGTGGCGACCTGAAGGCGGTCGTCGGGGCCGTGCTGCTGGACGATGAAGCCCGCCGTGCGCCGGTCGCTGGAGAGACCACGCGCGGCAAGCTGCGCGAGCCCGTGGTGCGCTTCATCCAGTGGGCGCGCACCTTCAACCTGGCGTCGCCCAGCGGCCTGTGGAACATCGGCAACCTGTCGGATCCGTCGACACGCCTGGGCCAGAGCCCCTTGCGGTCGCCATCGGTGTTCAACTTCTTCCGCCCGGGCTATGTGCCGCCGAACTCGGCCCTGGGCACGCTGAACCTGAACGCACCCGAGTTCCAGATCACCAACGAATCCACCGTCGTGGGTTGGGCCAACTGGGCACAGACCTTCGTGCCGAACGGTGTCGGCGAGACCCGCCCGGACTACACGGCCGAGGTGGCCGTTGCCACCGACGCCGCCGCGCTGGTCAGGCGGGTGTCGCTGCTGCTGTCCGGTGACAGCCTGTCCGCCGCCACGCTGGCCACCATCACCGCGGCGGTGGACAGCATCGGCGCCACGACCGACGCGGGCCGACTCAACCGCGTGCGGGCGGCCGTCCACCTGGTGCTGTGCGCACCTGAGTACCTGGTCCAGGTCTGAAGGAGCCATCGATGAACAAGCCGACAACGTCCCGCGCCAGCCGCCGCGCCTTCCTGCAGCGTGCAGGCCAACTCTCGCTGACCGGTGTGGCTGCACCCTGGGCACTGAACCTGGCTGCCATGGCCGAGGCCGCCGCGCAGACGGCGACCGACTACAAGGCCATGGTCTGCGTCTTTCTGTACGGCGCCAACGACCATGGCAACACCTTGCCGCCGTATGACGCGGCCACCCATGCCAGCTACGTCAACATCCGCGGCAATCTGGCCACCGCACGCGCCAATCTGGCAGCCACGGCGCTGACGCCCACCGTGGCCCTGCCCGGCGGCCGGCAGATGGCACTGGCGCCCGAGCTGGCGCCCCTGAAGACGCTGTTCGATGCAGGCCGCATGGGCGTGTTGTTGAACGTGGGCACGCTGATCCAGCCGACCACGTTGGCGCAGTACAACGCCAAAAGCGTGCCGCTGCCGCCCAAGCTGTTCTCGCACAACGACCAGCAGTCGGTGTGGCAAAGCTCACTGCCCGAAGGTGCGACCTCGGGCTGGGGTGGCCGTGTAGGCGACCTGTTCCAGTCCGACAACGGCAAGAGCACCTTCACCTGCGTCAACGTCAGCGGCAATGCGGTCTTCATGAGCGGGCGCGACGCGGTGCAGTACCAGGTCTCGACCACGGGGTCGGTGGCCCTGCGCGGCATCCAGGCGCCGCTGTTCGGATCGCAAGCCTGCAGCGACGCGCTGCGCGCGTTGACCACCGCCAGCCGCACCCACCTGATGCAGGCCGAGCACACCCGCGTGATGGCGCGCGCCATCGACGCCAACACCAGCCTGAGCGCGGCACTGGCCGGCATCCCTGCGCTCACGACCTCCTTCGACGCGGCCAACCCGCTGGCCATGCAGTTGCAGATGGTGGCCAGGATGATCGCGGCGCGCTCGGCCCTGGGGGCCCGGCGGCAGGTGTTCTTCGTGTCGCTCGGCGGTTTCGACCTGCACGATTTCCTCGTCGCCCAGCACCCGGGGTTGCTGGCGAACGTGGGCGGCGCCATCAAGAGCTTCTTCGATGCCACGGTCGAGCTCGGCGTGGTCGACCAGGTGACCACCTTCACAGGCAGCGACTTCGGCCGCACGCTGACCAGCAACGGCGACGGCAGTGACCACGGGTGGGGCAGTCACCAGTTCGTGGTCGGCGGAGCCGTGAAGGGCCAGCGTTTCCACGGCCAGTTGCCGGCTTACTCGGTGAATGGCCCCGACGACGTCGGCCAGGGGCGGCTGCTGCCCACCACCTCGGTCGACCAACTAGCGGCCACCCTGGCCAGGTGGATGGGCGTGAGCGAGACCAACCTGCCGCTGGTGGTGCCCAACATCGGCAACTACACGCTGCGCGACATCGGGCTGTTCAACTGACGCCTGCCGCGGGCCGGACGCGTGGGCCGCGCCGCGCAACCCATTGCTGACCCTCCACGAAACGCGCGATGCTGGAGTG
>JANNNE010000108.1:0-8372 GCA_031398385.1 Ideonella sp. | reverse complement strand
CGCTCGGTGCGTAAACCGGCCCGGGGGACATGGAGGTCACCCAGTACCCCGCCTCCCCGAGCCCGCTCCGCCAACCGAGCGCCTCTCGACGCAACGTCCGAAACGGGCCGCAAGCCGACAGCACTTGCATCGAATACGCTTGCATCGGCCAGTGGTTCACCATCTCAATGCGCTCCAGCCATCGCCAGCCCGAGCAGCCGATGCTGCAAGGCCTCGTCTGCTGCCAACTTGGCCATCGCTCCGCTGTGCACCACGCGCCCGTTGTCCATCACCGCGACCCTGTCGCCGAGCGCACGCGCCATCGCGAAATTCTGTTCGACCAACAGGATCGTCGTCTGCTGCGCCTTCAGCTGACGCAAGGCCTCGATCAGGTTGTTGACCATGGCCGGCGCCAGGCCCTTGCTCGGTTCGTCGATCAGCAGCATCGAGCGGGGTTCGACGATCGCACGCGCGATCGCCAGCATCTGCTTCTGACCGCCCGACAATTTGCCGGCAGGATAGAGCCAGAATTTGCGCAGCGCCGGGAACAGACCGAAGATCCATTCCAACCGCTGAGCGTCGATCTGTCTGACGGTCCGCGCGCCACGTGCGGCCAGCAGCATGTTTTCCTGCACCGTCAGATCGCCGAAGATGCCCATGTTCTCGGGCACATAAGCGATGCCGCGCTGCACGATCTGCGGCGTGCCGAGTGCCGCGTGGCGCCCAGAGCCCGCGCCCGAGCGTCCAGCCTGCGCCGGATCGTGTCCGCCGATGACCTCGCCATCGAATCGCACCACGCCCTGCGACGCTTGCCACAGCCCCATGATGGTTCGCAAGGTGGTCGTCTTGCCGACGCCGTTGCGCCCGAGCAGCATCGTCACCTGCCCTGCCGGCACCTCCAGGTCGACGCCTTGCAGGATGTGATAGGCGCCGATGTGGGTGTGCACACCCTCCAATTGCAGCGATGCCGCGCTCATCGCTGCACCTTCGCTGGCCACCTGGCTGCGGCGCTTGGCGAGGCTCGCCGCACGGTTCGCGACGCTTCGAAACGGCAGTCAACACATGTTCCCGGCGGGCGGGTGGGACGGCTCATGCGGCTTCGTCCATCGGCGTCAAACCGAGATAGGCCTGCTGCACCACGGGCGACGCAATCACCGCAGTCGGCTCGCCATCGGCCACCAGCTGACCGTTGTGCAACACGATGATGCGGTCGGCCAGCTCGCTGACCACCTCCATCTTGTGCTCGACCAGCAGAATCGTCCGGTCACCCCGCATCTTCAGCGCGCGGATCAGCTCGAGCACCACCGGCACGTCGTCGACACTCATGCCGGCGGTCGGCTCGTCGAACATGTAGACCTGTGGTTCCAGCGCCATCAGCATCGCGACCTCGAGCTTGCGCTGGTCGCCGTGCGGCAGGCTGCTGGCCGGTGCGTCGGCGCGGTCGGCCAGGCGCACCTGCTCGACCAGGGCCAGCGCGCGATCCAAGGTCTCGCGATCCGACAGCCAGACCGACCACAGCTTCAGGCCTTGACGACGCCGCGACTGCACCGCCAGCCGCACGTTCTCCAGCACCGACAAGCCCGGAAACAGCTGGGTCAGCTGGAACGCCCGGCCAAGACCCAGATTGGCCCGTGCCGAGGCGCTGTCGCGGGTGATGTCGCGGCCATCCAGCAGCACCTGGCCCTCGCTGGCACGCAGTTGCCCGGAGATCAGGTTGAAATAGGTGGTCTTGCCCGCGCCGTTCGGCCCGACGATGGCCGTCAGCGTGCCCGGCTCGAAGCGGCACGAGACCTGATCGACGGCCACATGACCGCCGAAGCGGATCGTCAGGCGCCGGGTTTCGAGCATGGTGCGCGTGCGGACCGTGGTTGCGAACTCAGCGCTTGTTGCGGATCGGCACGTCCATCTCTGAGGCCTTGATCTCGCGGATCAGCTCCGGCACGCCCCAGGCGAACGCCGGGTCGACCTTGATCCGGAAGTGGTACATGCTCTGCATCGCCTGGTGGTCTTCCTTGCGGAAGGTCATGGTGCCCTTGGGCGTGTCGAAGCTCATGCCCTCCATGGTCTTGATCAGCTTGTTGGTCGAGGTGTCGCCATTCGCCTTTTTCAGTGCGGTGACCACCGCCATCGCGGCGCTGAAGCCACCCGCGGTGAAGAAGTCTGGCGGCGTCTTGTATTGCTTGTAATGCTGCGCCACCAGCGCTTCGTTGACCGGATTCTTCGGCAGCCCGAAGTAATAGTAGGTGGCGCCTTCCATGCCCGGAAACTGCTTGTAGGCCGCCATCGCCGGCAGGATGTTGCCGCCGCTGGAGACCTCGATGCCGAAGCGCTTGTTCAGATCCAGCGCGGCCAACGCGTTGTACGGCGGGGTGCCGCCGGCCCAGATCACCTCGACGATCTTGCGTCCCGGCTTGTCCTTCAGGCCGTCGATCACGCGCTGGATGCCGGCGGTGAAATCGGTGGTGCCGGTCGGCAGGTATTCCTCGTGCACGATCTTCGCGGTCTTTAGCGCCTCCTTGAAGGCCTTCACGCCGTCGCGGCCGAACGCATAGTCCTGCGCCAGCGTGGCGATCGAGACGCCGGCCTTGTCGAGCGCCACGGCGTTGGAGATCGCGTCCTGGCTGGAGTTGCGGCCGGTGCGGAAGATGTATTTGTTCCACTTGTCGCCGGTGATCGAATCGGCCACCGCAGGCTCGACCACCAGGATCTTCTTGTATTCCTCGGCCACCGGCAGCATCGCCAACGCGACGCCGCTGGAGGTCGGGCCGACGGCGATATCGGCCTTGTCGTCACCGAAGGCCGCGGCCAGCAGGCTTTTGCCGACATCGGGCTTGCCCTGATCGTCTTTCTCGATCACCACCAGCTTCTTGCCGGCCACCATCATCGTGCCGTCGGTGGCGTAGGCCAGGCCGAGATCGAAACCGATCTTGGTCTGTTTGCCGTAGGCTTCGAGCGGGCCGGTCAGGCTGTGCACATGGGCGATTCGGATTTCGCCGGTCGACTGGGCCTGGGTGACGCCGGTCGCCATCGCCAGCAACAGGCTGCCGGCCAGCGCAGCGATCGAAAAGAGTCGTCGTGTCATGCAGTCTCCTCGGGTTTTCTGAAAGCCGCAGGTCGCGCGGGCATCTGCCAGATGCGCAATCGCCGTGCCTGAAATCCCCGAGTTGGTGCAAACCCTCATCTGACAGGGTTCGCACCTGCATCAAAGAGGCCGTGAATTGCACACCAGCCAGGAATCACTGTCTCGATATGCGGACAACGCGCTCAAACGAGGTGTCCGAATTCACGACACCGCTACAGTTTGTCCGAATTGACGGACATGACATTTGACTTCGCGTTGCGGGGCTGGACGCCTGCCACGGCGCGCCCGATCCGTGATCAACCAGCCGTGCCCGCCAGGTCGGCCCTGCCGCTGGCAATGTCCGGGTAGCGGGCCAGCCGCTGATACAGAACCGACCGCGGCATGCCCAGCAGGCGCGCCGCGGCGACTCGATTGCCAGCCGAGCATCGAAGCGCCGCGACGATGGCCCGCCTTTCGGTCGCAGCCAGCTGCTCGGCCAGCGGCAGCAGCGCCTCGCCTCCCGCAACCGCTGGCTCGCTACCGGCCGGCGGCACCAACGATGCGATCACTGGCGCGGCCGAGCCGGACGCACGGGGTTCACTGGCGCCGGCACGCTCGGAAAAATGGCCAGCATGCAGCACCAGTTCATCGGTCATCAGCGCCGCCTGCTCCAGCGTATTGCGCAGCTCACGGATGTTGCCGGGCCAAGACCGGGCCGCCAGCACCTCGACCGCATCGGCAGCCAGGCTGCGCGGCGGCAGGCCGCTACGCCGGGCGATGTCTTCCATCAGCACCTCGGCCAGCGCTTCCAGGTCGCTGGCGCGCTCGCGCAGCGGTGGCAGCTTGATCGGCAACACATTGAGACGGTAGTACAGGTCAGCGCGGAAGCTGCCTTCGGCAACCATCGCGTCCAGATCGCGGCTGGTCGCGGCGATCACCCGCACGTCGACCCGCAACACCTTGTTGCTGCCCAGCGGCTCGAGTTCCTGCTCCTGCAAGACGCGCAGCAACTTGGATTGCACCCCCAGCGGCATGTCGCCGATCTCGTCGAGGAACAGCGTGCCACCATCGGCGAGCTTGAACTTGCCGTCGCGGCCGCGACGGTCGGCACCGGTGTAGGCACCAGGGGCCACCCCGAAGAATTCCGCCTCGAGCAGGGTATCCGGGATTGCCGCGATGTTGACGCCGACGAACGGCCGCGCCGCGCGCAGGCTGGCAGCGTGGATGGCCTGCGCCAGCACCTCCTTGCCGGTGCCGGTTTCGCCGAGCAACAAGACGGTGCTGGAAGTCGGCGCAACCCGCCGTGCCTGGCGCTTGACTTCGAGCACCGACGGGCTGCTGCCGATGAAGCCGGCAATCGTATATTTCGGACGCCGCTCCGCGACCAGTTGTGCATGGGTCGCATCGAGTTGCTGCTGCAGGCGCCCGAACTTGGCAATCAACGGCCGCATCGTGGTCTCGGGGTGATCGAGCAGCACCATGCCGAAGGCGCCGATCACCTCGCCCTGCTCATCACGCAACGGTAGCCGGCTGACCAGGAAGGTCCCGGCCTGATTCGTCAGCAGGTCGATCAGCATCGGCTCGCCGGTATCGACCACATGCGCCATCAGCGTATTCGGAACCACGTCCTCGACCCGCCGGCCGACAAAATCGTCCTCGGCATGCCCGAGCGCCGGCAAAAACTGCTTGTAGCCGTCGCTGATCCAGACGATGCGGTGCTGTCGGTCGACCACCATCGTTCCCATCGCACTGCGCGCGAAGGCATCGAACATGTTCTGCGCGGCCAGCTTGAGCACCGCATCGCCGTCGAAATGGTCTGGAAACACGAATCGTCTGCCCTGGTGTCCGGAATCCGAACACTTTGCGGCCCCCAGGGAGCCGGTGGTTCCCGTGTTTTCCCTGACTTGCGCAACGGCATGAAAAAGGGGCCGGAACAGTCATGTTTCGGCCCCGCCAGCAAGGCAGACTTCGCTCAGCGGTAGCGCTTGAATTCGCCGGATTCGACCTTGGCGAGGAACTTGTTCAGTTCTTCCTTGACCACCGGCATCAGGAAATACAGGCCGATGATGTTGAAGATGCCCATCGCGAAGATGGCCGCGTCGGAGAAATCGATCACGGCGCTGAAGCCGATCGAGCAGCCGATCACGACGAAGACGCAGAACATGATCTTGTAGATCATCTCGTTGGTCGCACCCTCGCCGAACAGGTAGGTCCAGCCTTTCAGGCCGTAATACGACCAAGAAATCATCGTCGAGACGGCAAACATCAGCACCGCCAGCGCGAGCGGGTAGCGGAACCAGTCGAAGGTGGTCTGGAACGATGCAGCCGTCAGGCCGACGCCGGCCACACCGTCGGCGCTGAACGCACCGTCGAAGATGGCAGCCAAGGCCGGACCGACCTGGCCCAGGTTCATGCCGATCACGACGAACGACATGCCGAGGCAGCAACCGACTAGGAAGTAACCGGGGCTGTCGATAAGATAGTGACCCACAAGGTGTGCCGTTTCGGCTTTGCCGCGAACCACCCAGACATCATCCGGCAGCACACTGATTGCCAGCCGCGCGCCCACCATTCGGGGAGATTCGTTTGCTTGATGAACTGCGACAGGTAGCCCGCCGGGCCAGCAACGAGCGCGCGACGCGCAAGCTGCTGAGCGACTGCCGCAGCCTGTTGTCCGAACGCGGCGAGGCCAACAGCGTCGCCATCGCGTCCAGCCTCGTCGAGCGCCTGACGACGTTGTCGGACGAGCAGCAGTTGCTGTTCTTCGACAGCCTGGCGCGCGACTTCAGCCCCGATCCGGTGGCCGTGCTGGCCGCCGCCAAGGCCTACGCCGCCGAACCGGTCGCACAGACGCAAATGGAACTGACGGCGCTGGCCGAGCCGCTGCGGCAGGAATTGTTTCGGCGCATCAATCGGGCGCCCGGCGGCACCGCCGCACTGCTGCAGTTCCGGCGCGCGCTGCTCGGCCCCTTGCGCAGCCACCCGCAACTGCGCGCCGTCGAGGCCGATCTGTTCCATCTGTTGTCGAGCTGGTTCAATCCCGGCTTTCTGCAGATGCGAAAGGTCGACTGGAATTCGCCGGCGCGCCTGCTGGAAAAGGTGATCCGGCATGAGGCGGTGCATGAGGTCGACGGCTGGGACGATCTGCGCCGACGCCTCGAACCCGACCGCCGCCTGTTCGCCTTCTTCCACCCGCAACTGCCCGACGAACCGCTGATCTTCGTCGAGGTGGCGCTGCTGACGGACATGCCGCCGGCCATCGCGCCGTTGATCAACAAATCGGCCAAGGCGCTCCCGATCGATCAGTCGAAGGTGGCGGCCTTCTACTCGATCAGCAACTGCGAGCCGGGTCTGCGTGGCGTCTCGCTCGGCAACTTCCTGATCAAGCGGGTGGCCGAGCAACTGAAGAGCGAGTTGCCACAGATCCGCACCTTCTGCACCTTGTCGCCGATACCGGGGTTTGCGGCCTGGCTGAGCAGCCAACCCGATCTGGACCTTCTGCCGAATCTCAAGCGCGGCGCAGCTGCCCTGCTGACAGCCGCCCGGGATCGCCTGCAGGAAGTAGCCGGCAAGGATTTCTCCGGCCTGAACAGCGCCGCCGGCCTCGAGAAGATCGGTCCGGAAGGCGAAGCCGCGTTGCTGGCACTGTGCAGCGCCTACCTGACGTATGCCTCGACAACCCCTGATGGCGACCCGGTGGCGCGTTTCCACCTCGACAACGGCGCACGACTGGAACGCCTGAATCCGCGCGGCAATCTGTCGCGCAAGGGCGTCAAGCAAAGCCATGGGCTGATGGTGAACTATCTGTACGACCTGTCCCGCATCGAGACCAGCCACGAGAAATTCGTCGAGGGCGAAGTGGCTCATTCGCGAGCGGTCGCGGCGCTCATCCGATGATCGCGTCGGCCTCCCTTCACGTCAGCCCAAGCCGCCGGCCGCGCGCTGGTTCTTCGATCTCCTGATTCCCAACCCGGCCTCGCAACCTGACCCGCCGCATGCCCAAGACTTCATCAGCAAGCCCGACGCGAACCACCGCATCCACGGCCAACGCCAACCTGTTCGTCGCGCTGCGAAACGGCTTTTCGGCCGATCGCAACACCATCGCGATCGAAACCGTCGACGTCGATCGGCCGCTGTACTACAGCTGGCAAGACCTGGATCGGGCCAGCGCCCGAATCGCCAACCTGCTCGCGTCGCTCGACCTGCCGGCCGGATCCCGGGTTGCGGTGCAGACCGAAAAATCGGTCGAGGGCCTGCTGCTGTATCTGGCCGTGCTGCGTGCCGGGCTGGTCTACCTGCCGCTCAATACCGCCTATCAGAGCAGCGAGATCGAGTACTTCATCGGCAACGCCGAGCCGGGTGTGGTCGTGTGTTCCGGCAAGAATTTCGGCTGGGTCAGCAGAATCGCGTTCAAGGCCGGCACCGCCCACGTGTTCACGCTCAACGACGACCGCAGCGGCTCGTTGCTCGAGCGCGCCGCGGTGCATGGCGACGATCATCAGCCAGTGCAGTGCGGGCCGGACGATCTGGCTGCCATCCTGTACACCAGCGGCACCACCGGGCGCAGCAAAGGTGCGATGCTGACCCACCGCAACCTGCTGTCGAATGCGCTGACGCTGAAGGACCACTGGGGCTGGCGCGCCGGCGACGTGTTGATCCATGCGCTGCCGATCTTCCATGTTCATGGCCTGTTCGTCGCGTCGCACGGTGCGCTGCTGAACGGCAGCAAGATGCTCTGGTTCTCGAAATTCGACCCGCGCAAGGTGGTCGAACGCCTGCCGGACGCCAGCGTCTTCATGGGTGTGCCGACGCTCTATGTGCGGCTGCTCGCGGAGCCCGGCCTGAACCGCGAGGCCTGCCAGAACATGCGCTTGTTCATCGCCGGCTCGGCGCCGCTGCTGATCGAGACCTTCCGCGAGTTCGAGCAGCGCACCGGCCACACCATCCTCGAGCGTTACGGCATGAGCGAAACGGTGATGCTCACATCCAACCCCTACCGAGCCGAAGCTGGCGAGCGGCGCGGCGGCACGGTCGGCTTTCCGCTGCCCGGGGTCGGTCTGCGGGTGCGCGGTGAAAACGGCGAACTGCGCAGCGACAGCGAAATCGGAGGCATCGAGGTCAGTGGCCCGAACGTCTTCCCCGGCTATTGGCGCATGCCGGAGAAAACCCGCGAAGAATTCACCGACGACGGCTGGTTCAAGACCGGCGATGTCGGTCGCATCGACGAACGCGGCTATGTGCAGATCGTCGGTCGCAGCAAGGATCTGATCATCACCGGCGGCTACAACGTCTACCCGGCCGAGATCGAGACCTATCTGAACGAGATGGACGG
>JANNNE010000103.1:0-1909 GCA_031398385.1 Ideonella sp. | reverse complement strand
TTCATGATGTGGGGCTTCTCGCCGGTGCTGTCGGTGTTCTGGGCCACGGTCGTGTCCTTCCTCACCAGCTTCCTGCGCCGCGACACCGCGCTGCTGTCCTACGATCTGTTCCAGGGCAAGGGCTCGTTTGCCAAAAACCTGTTCCAGTCGCCGTTCGTCAAGGCGATGGAAGGTGGCTCGATCGGCGTGCTCAACGTGGCCGCCACCTGCGCCGGCGCCGGCATCATCGTCGGCGTCGTCACGCTGACCGGACTGGGCCTGAAGTTCAGCTCGATCGTCATCGAGTACGCCGGCGGTTCGTTGCTGCTGACCGCCATCTTCACCTCGCTGGTGGTCTGGATCGTCGGCCTGGCGGTGCCGGTGACGGCGTCCTACATCATCTGCGCCGTGATCGCAGCGCCGGCGCTGATGAAGTTGAATGTGCCCGATTACGCCGCCCACATGTTCATCTTCTATTACGCCGTCCTGTCCGAGGTCTCACCGCCGACGGCGTTGTCGCCTTTTGCCGCGGCTGCCATCACCGGCGGCGACCCGTACAAGACGACGCTGCAATGCTGGAAATACACCGTGCCGGCCTTCCTGGTGCCGTTCATCTTCGTGCTCGACCCCGCCGGTCTGGGTCTGCTGCTGATGGGCTCGACCAAGGCGCTGGCCGGCGCCAACTGGTGGTCGATTGCCGAGGTCACGCTTTCCGCCGCGGTTGGCATCGCCGCGCTGGCGACCGGCTTCCAGGGCTGGGCACTGAAGCGCACGACAAGCCTCGAGCGCTGGATGCTGATCGTCGCCGGCTTCGCGCTGGTCTATCCGGGTGTCGTCGCCGATATGCTGGGCTTCGGGCTGGTGATCGTCACGCTGGGGTTGCAGTACTTCCGCCGCGATCTGCAGCCGCGAAGTTCGGCATGAACCGTCACGCGGATTTCGGCTGACCACCGCCAACGCAATCAACGCCGCCGTGCGGCGGATGTCCAGCTAGACGTCGAATGGTGCCCCGGCAGGACTTGAACTTACCTATGCAAATCCGATGTAGATTTGCAGAGTTCCTGCAATAGTTCCTGCATCTTGCGCAACCGGACGAAACGCCCTGTGCTGATCGGTGTACACCCAGTTTAGGCATCATAAATCGCCACGTCGTTTCGGTGCATGGCGTGCCGGCGCTTCGAGTCATGCGATTGAATGTCAACCGACCCCTCCCACTGATCGGCACCGTCAACCGAGGCGCGCCGACGGCGTCGACACGGCAACGGGCTACTTGCATCATTGAGAATTTCATCAATGACAAGAAACGGCGCTCGCGCTTCAATTGCATTCGTCTCGGTAAGACCGGCGGCGACGATAGCCGCTTTCCGGAGCGCCCAGGCGCGACCTCGCTGCCAAGTAGCCGAGTTCAGTGAGAGCCGATCGCGAAAGGCTTGGCGTTGTTCGGCTCGTAGGCATGTCCAGGCGATGCCGAGGTCGCAAGCTAATTCGCCGACGCAGACCTGGCCGTCTTGTTCTCGCGCGACATGCTCGGCGTCGGCACGCCTCTGAACCTGACGGGCACGATTGCGGCACTCATCCTGGCCGCGCAGGACGCCTCAATCGCTCTTGCGGTTATTCTGCATTTCGCGCCGCTGCCCTACAACCTGTTCTTTTTCACGGCGCTTCGGCGCGCGCCACAGCGGACGCATTCAGCAGTGACATCCTCTCCCCTAGGATAAGATACTGAGATGCATTCACCTATTGCACACGCATCGCACGAAGCTGTGACCAAGCGTCTCAAGCGCGCCCCCGGTCACCTGCAGAACGTGATCTCGATGCTGGAAGAAGATCGCGAATGCCTCGATGTGGCACAGCAACTGCATGCGGTCGAGCGGGCCATCGGTGCGGCCAAGAAGGTCTTGATCCACGACCACATCGACCACTGTCTCGA
>JANNNE010000079.1:0-2052 GCA_031398385.1 Ideonella sp. | reverse complement strand
GCCGATCAGCAGCAGCGGTCCGGGCGGCAGCGCCACTTCGGTCCGCAGCATCAACACCTGGTTGAGCACATCCACCTTCGCACCAGATGCCAGATCGGTGCCCGGCATTGCGCCGGCCAGCTGCAATGCATCGACCAATGGCAGCCGGCCGATTGACGCCACATGCGAGGCCAACGAGCGGACCAGTTGCGGATGCAGGGCCGACGGCATCGGCACAACCGCCACGGGCCTCTTGCCCCAGTGGCTGCGCCATCGGGCCAGCACGCCCACGACACCGTCGAGGACCGGCTGCGACGCCGGGCCGTCCGCCGAATTGAACAACGGCGACAACAACTCGGCCCAGCCGGGATCGTCGGCAAATGCCAGCGCGCGGCCCTCACTGCAACCAGTTATCCGGCCCTTGCGCGGGCCGCCCGTCGGCCAGAGCTTGCGCGGCTCGATGATCACGTCTTGCCCACGCGCGTGGCTGCGCGCGGCCTCGATGCGCTGCGCGCTCGGCCGCGCGCCGGGGCCGGGCAGCCGACCGGTGCAGACGCTGCAGCGGCCGCAATTGCTCGGCGCGGGATCGTCTAGCGCCTGCTGCAGGAATCGCATCAGGCAGCCGCGGCCCGCAGCAAACGCGCGCATCAGGTCGGCCTCGTGTTCGCGCACCTGCGCCAGCGAGGCCCAGCGTTCGCTATCGAAGGTCCACGGCTGACCCGTAAGCACCCAGTTCGAGCCCGCGCGCGTCACCACCTCTTCGACTGCCAGGATCTTCAGCAGGCCCTCGAGCCGCCCGCGCCGGATCGCGGTGCTGTTCTCCAGTGCCGGCAGCGTCTGCGGCCCCGCACTCAGGGCCTCGATGATCTTGCCGACGCGTGCTTCGTCGGGAACCCCCGCGGTTGCGAAATAGGCCCAGATGGCTTCATCGGTCTCGGCCGGCAGCAGCACGGCCTCGGCTTCGTCCAGTGCACGCCCGGCGCGGCCGACCTGCTGGTAGTAGGCCACCGGCGATGCCGGCGAACCGACATGGATGCAGAACGCCAGGTCGGGTTTGTCGTATCCCATGCCCAATGCCGATGTGGCGACCACCGCCTTCAACGCGTTGCCGCGCAACGCGTCTTCGACACGCTGCCGCTCGGCCGTTTCAAGACCCCCGTGGTAGGCCGCCACTTCGAAGCCGCAGGCGCGCAGAAAGCCGGCCAGCCGTTCGGTCTCGGCGACGGTCAGGGCGTAGACGATGCCGGAGCCGGCAAACGTGTCTAGCGCGTCGGCGACCCAGGCGTAACGCTGCAGCGAATCGAGCCCGGGCACGACTGCGAGGCGCAGCGACGATCGCGCGAGCGAGCCGCGGAAGGTCAAGGTCTGCGGGCCCAGCTGACTGGCGACATCCTGCGTCACCCGTTGGTTGGCAGTCGCGGTCGTGGCAAGAACCGGTGTGTCGGCATCGATTGCCAGCAGCGTCTTCGACAGACGCTGGTAGTCGGGCCGGAAATCGAAGCCCCAGTCCGAGATGCAATGGGCTTCGTCGATCACCACCAGGCCGGTCGCGGCGAGCAGGCCGGGCAGGCGCTGCGCGAACCCGGCGTTGCCCAGACGCTCTGGCGATACCAGCAGCACATCGAGCCGATCGGCGCCGATGTCATCGAACACCGCGTCCCAGTCGGCGAGGTTGGTCGAGTTGACGGTCGCTGCACGCAGCCCGGCCTGCGCCGCGGCCGCGACCTGATCGCGCATCAATGCGAGCAGCGGCGAGACGATCAGCGTCGGACCTTTTCCGGTCGCGCGCAGCGCCGATGTCGCAGCCCAGTACACCGCCGACTTGCCCCAGCCGGTGGCCTGCACCACCAGTACCCGTGCCCGCTGCTCGACCAGCGCCGCCACGGCCGCAGTCTGGTCTTCGCGCGGCTGCGCTGCAGGCCCGGCCATCGAGGCGAGGACCTTGCGCAGGTGGATGTCGGCGAGGCTCATGCGCAGATTGTCGACCGGACTGCGCCACGCGGAATCGCTCGATCGGGCGATCTGCGGCGGCTCGCCCGGCGCCGGCCGGCCGCAGCGGCTGCGGCCATCGGT
>JANNNE010000070.1:0-7288 GCA_031398385.1 Ideonella sp. | reverse complement strand
TGGGAACCGGTCGTCGTCGAGCGCCCGACCTATGTCTACGCCGACCCGCCGGCGCCACCACCGCAATATGTGGCCGAGTCCAGGCCGGTACCGGCAAGACCCGATCCGATCATCTATCCGAGCCAGGGTCAAACGCCGGACCGGGTCGAGGCCGACCGGCAGGCCTGCAATCGCTGGGCGACGACGCAGCCGAGCGCGATGGCCGATGCGAGTATTTTTCATCGGGCAAGCCTCGCGTGTCTGGAGGGACGGGGCTACACGGTCAAATGAGTCTCACGGTCGAGACGGCGCGGGAACGTGGAAAGCCGGCTTCGGTTTCGCAGTGAATCTGAACACCGCGCATACCCACGGCATGGTGTTCGAAGCCGGCGGTCGAATGGCCGGGCGAATCGTGCGATGAGCGCACTGTTCACCCCCTTCAGGCTTGGCGAGCTCGAACTCGCCAACCGGATCCTGGTCGCACCGATGTGCCAGTACTCCGCCAACAACGGCAATGCCGGCGACTGGCACATGATCCACCTCGGACATCTGGCGCTGTCGGGCGCTGCGATGCTGATCCTGGAGGCGACGGCGGTGTCGGCCGAGGGTCGGATCACGGCCGGTGATCTGGGCCTGTACAGTGATGCCAATGAAGCGGCGGTCGAACGGGTGCTGGCCGGCATCCGCAGCCATTCACCAATTGCGGTGGCGATGCAGATCGGCCATGCCGGGCGCAAGGCGTCGAGCCAGAAGCCCTGGGATGGCGGCCGGCAGGTGCGACCCGATCAGCCGGGCGGCTGGCGGGCGCTTGCGCCGTCGGCCGTGCCCCACGGCGCACAGGAGGCGGCGCCCGATGCGCTCGACCACGCCAGCCTGCAGAAGATTCGCGATGACTTTGCTGCCACCGCCCGGCGCGCCGCCCGTCTCGGCATGCAGGGCCTCGAGATCCATGCCGCACATGGATATCTGCTGCACCAGTTTCTGTCACCGCTGTCGAACCGACGCGGCGACGAATACGGCGGCAGCCTGGCGAACCGGATGCGCTTTCCGCACGAAATTTTCGATGTGGTGCGCGCGGCATTTGCCGCCGAGCGGCCGGTGTGGGTTCGGGTATCCGCGACCGACTGGGTTGCCGATGGCTGGGATATCGATGACACGATCGCCCTGTCACATGAACTGAAGGCCCGCGGCTGTGCAGCGATCCATGTCAGCAGTGGCGGGGTGTCGGCGCAGCAGGCGATCCCGCTTGGTCCGGGGTATCAGGTTCCGTTCGCACAACGGGTCAAGGCCGCGGTGGGTCTGCCGACGATCGCGGTCGGCCTGATCACCGAGCCCGAGCAAGCCGAGGCCATCATCGGCAATGGCGAGGCCGATGCCGTCGCACTGGCGCGCGGGGTCTTGTTCGATCCGCGCTGGCCCTGGCATGCAGCCACCCGGCTCGGCGCCCAGGTCAATGCGCCGCCGCAGTATTGGCGCTCGCAGCCGCGCGAATTCAAGGATCTGTTTGCCGGCGCGGCATTCGGTCAGCGGTGAACACACGCCCCCGTCGCCCCGTCGGACCTCGGCGTATCAGCCGAGTGACGCGAGCAATTCGTGCAGCCAGGCCGACGGCTGGCCGGCGCCTTCGGTAACGAAGGCCACCACCGAACGCCCGCAGACGCCGTAGGGTTCGTCCGCGTCGAAATCCTTCGACGCCTGCAATTCAAGCGAGGTATCGAACAGGCGCGCCCATTTCGCATCGATGGGCAGACGGGGCAGCAGGAAATCGAGGTCCTCGTGCCAGGCGTTGAAGATCAGCAGCACGCTGGCGTCGGTTCCCGGTCGCGGGATCGACGACACCCTGGCCCGCCCGTCGAGCAACATGCCGAAGCAGCGGGTATGCACATCGGTCCATTGTTCTTCGGTCATTTCACCGCCCGCCGGGGCGATCCAGGTCACATCCTTGTAGTTCTGGCCTTCGGGATCAGCACCGGTCAGGAACCGGTTGCGCCGCAACACCGGCAAGGCATCACGCAGCCGCAGCAGGCGTTGGGTGAAGCGGTTCAGGGCTGCGCCATGCTCGTCGATCGCTTCCCAGTCGACCCATGAGATTTCCGAGTCCTGGCAGTAGGCGTTGTTGTTGCCAAGCTGGCTGCGGCCGAACTCGTCGCCGGCCAGCAGCATCGGCGTGCCTTGCGACAGCAGCAGCGTGGCCAGCAGGTTGCGCTGCTGGCGACGGCGCAGCGTCAGCACCTCCGGATCATCGGTAGCCCCTTCGGCGCCGCAGTTCCACGAGCGGTTGTCCGAATGCCCGTCGCGGCCATCCTCGCCGTTCGCCTCGTTGTGCTTGTCGTTGTAGCTGACCATATCGGCCAGCGTGAAGCCGTCGTGCGCGGTCAAAAAATTGACACTGGCCCACGGCCTTCGGCCGCGGTGGTTGAACTGTTCGCCGCTGGCGGTCAGGCAACCCGCCAAGGCCGGCACCAGGCCCTCGTCGCCTTTCCAGTAGGCGCGCACCGTATCGCGGTAGCGGTCATTCCACTCGGCCCAGCCGGGCGGAAAGTGGCTGAACTGATAGCCGCCGGGACCGCAGTCCCAGGGCTCCGCGATCAGCTTGACGCCGGACAACACCGGATCCTGGCGGCAGCTGTCCAGAAAGCCGCCGCCTTCGTCGAAGCCATCGGGTTCACGCGCCAGAATCGTCGCCAGATCGAAACGGAAACCATCGACGTGCATCTCCGTCACCCAGTAGCGCAGGCTGTCGGTCACCATCTGCAGCACCCGCGGGTGGCTCAGGTTGACGGTGTTGCCGGTGCCGGTGTCGTTGATGTAGTAACGCGGTTGATCCGGCATCAGCCGGTAATAGCTGGCGTTGTCGATGCCCTTGAACGAGATCGTCGGGCCCAGTTCGTTGCCCTCGGGCGTGTGGTTGTAGACCACATCGAGAATCACTTCCAGACCATGCTGGTGAAAGCGATCGACCATGTTCTTGAATTCGTCGATCGATGGTTCGGACTGGTAGTACGAATGCAGCGCAAAGAAGCTGATCGTGTCGTAGCCCCAGAAATTGGTCAGCCCCTTTTCGAGCAGGAACGACTGCGAGAGAAACATCTGCACCGGCAGCAGTTCGATGCTGGTGACGCCCAGTTCGCGAATGTGCCGCAGCACCTCGTCGTGGGCCAGCCCGGCGAAGGTGCCACGCAGGTATTCGGGCAAGGCCGGATGTCGCTTCGTGAAGCCCCGCACATGGGTTTCGTAGAACACCGTGCGATCCCAGGGGACGCGTACATTGGCCGGCTGTTTCCATTCGAAGTGTGAATCGACAACCACGCACTTGGGTATCAGATGAGCGCTGTCGCGCGTGTCGAAGCTCAGATCGGCGTCGGGATGGCCCATGGTGTAGCCGAACAACTCGGGGGCCCATTTCAGCTCGCCGATATGCGCCTTGGCGTAGGGGTCGAGCAGCAGCTTGTTGTGGTTGAAGCGGTGTCCGTTCTCCGGCTCGTAACGGCCGTGCACGCGATAGCCATACCGGGTACCCGGCTTCAGACCGGGAATGAAGCCGTGCCAGACTTCATCGGTGTACTCCGGCAGCGCAATGCGGGCGATTTCCCGCTCGCCGGCATCGTCGAATATGCAGACCTCCACCCGTTCCGCATGGGCCGAGAACAACGCGAAGTTGACGCCGCGATCGGTCGGCGTCGCTCCCCGGGGATGCGAATTTCCTTCTTCAAGCGTTTCGGGTTCGAACATTTGGTTTTCCAGGTAACTTGGGCGCCGGGCGCAACCGACGACGCATTGTGCCGACAACGCACTTGGCGACATCGGTACCCGCGCGCGCAGACCTGCGTCCGATCAGCTGTCGTCGCGTGATCTTACGGATCTCGGGACGTCGGGTGGGCTCAGCCGGCATAACCTGCGATCCGGGCTGTCGCCTTCCTCAGCGCAGCGGCGATCGCCCCGCCGTTGAAGGGTTTGCGCAGCAGCACCGGGCCGGCTGTGCCGTCGAAGCTTTCCGATACCGTGGTGCCGCCGGTGGCGAAGATGATGCCGATTTCCGCTTGCACACTTCTCGCGAGCGCGGCGAATACCTCGCCGGACTGCCCCGGCAGGGCGATGTCGGTCATCAGCACATCGAAGGCTTCGCGGGCCAGCACCTCCATCGCTTCTTCGGCGCTGCCGACCGCGGTCACTCGATGCCCCAGGCATCGAATCACCTCGGCGGTGCCGGTGCGCTGCGGCTCGTCGTCCTCGACCAACATGACATCGAGCGGCCTCACGCGTAGATCGATTGCAGCCGAGGCGGGCTTATCGGCAGCAGAGTCGCGTGCCCGCCGATCCAGCGCCGATCGAATGGCGCGGCCGAGTGCGTCCCGCGTATAGGGCTTGGCCAGCAGGCCCGCAGCAGGCGTGAACTCGCCGCCATCAAATATCTCGCGGTTCGTGAAGCCCGAGGTGAACAGCAGCGCCAGATCCGGCAGCTGCTGTTTGGCCCGCCGCGCCAGGTCGGTGCTCCGCAGCGGGCCGGGCATCACCACGTCGGTAAACAGCAAATCAACCGCAGGAGTCCCGCGTTCGATGATCGTCAGCGCCGAGGCAGCATCACCGGCGGTCAGAATGCGATAGCCGAGGTCTTGCAGCATCTCGACGGCCGCGTCGCGCACCCCCGCATCGTCTTCGGCAATCAGGACCGTCTCGTTGCCGCGGAGCAGCGCGCGCTCGACCGGGTCGTCGCGTTTGTGGTCCAGCACATCCTGCTCCCGGGTGGAACGGGGCAGGTGCAGGCTGACCGTGGTTCCGCGGGCTTCTTCGCTCTGGATCGCAACATGGCCTCCGGACTGCTTGACGAAGCCGTAGACCATCGACAGCCCGAGCCCGGAACCGGCATCGCCCGCCTTGGTCGAGAAGAACGGTTCGCAGGCCTGTGCCAGCGTTTCGGCCGGCATGCCTCGGCCGTTGTCACTGACTGCGAGCAGCACGTGTTCGCCGGCCGATGCACCGTCATGCGAGCGCGCATAGGCCTCGTCCAGCACGATGTTCTCGACCCTGATCGTCAGCTGCCCGTGGTCGTCCATCGCATCGCGCGCATTGCTCGCGAGGTTCCGCACCGCGAGTTCGATCTGGGCCGGATCGACCCGCGTATTCCAGAGCCCCTCGGCAATCCTGGTTTCGATGCGAATCGATGGGCCGGTCGACCGTCGCAACATGTCGGTCATGCCCAGAATCAGCTGGCCGACATGGATCACCTTCGGCTACAGCGCCTGCCGACGCCCGAACGCGAGCAGCTGCGAAGCCAGTTTCGCGCCTCGATCGATCGCGTCCCGAGCGACCGACAGCCGCTTCTCGATCGCCGCATCACCGGCGGTGCGCCGCGCGACCAGTTGCAGATTGGCGAATGACCTGCAGCAGGTTGTTGAAGTCATGCGCGATGCCGCCGGTCAGGTGGCCGACCGACTGCATCTTCTGCGCCTGTCGCAACTGACGCTCGGCCCGGTGGCGCTCGGTGACATCCACGCCCTCGGGCACGATCGCAATGATCGTTCCGTCCGATTCGATCACCGGCCGCATCGCGAAATCGAAGATGCGCTCGCCAGAGGGCAGATTGACGGAGATCTCGCGGGCGATGCTCGCACCTTCGGCGACGCGGCCGACCGCATCGTGGATGGTCTCGGACATGCCGGGTGTGGCGGCAAACCACGGTGTCTCCCAGAACGGCATCCCGACCACTTGTTCGAGGCGGGCACCGATGCCCCGCAGCGCCATCGCGTTGGCGTCGAGCACGGTGCCGTCCTTTTCGAGCAGCGCCTGGAACTGATAGGTGCTCGAAAAAATCACGCGCATCCGTGCCTCGCTGGCCTGCAAGGCGGCAGTGCGCTCGGCGACCTGATGCTCGAGGGTCGCGTTCAGATGCTTCAGCTGCGCATCGGCAAGCCTGGCGTCATGCACGTCTTCGGTCGAGCCATACCATTTGACGATCCGACCGTTAGCGTCGACGCGCGGGCTGGCCCGCGAACGCGTCCACCGGTAGTTGCCGTCGACCCGCCGCACCCGGTGTTCGATATCGAAAGGCTGTCCGGTTCGCGCGCAGTCTTGCCAGGCTTGCAGTGTCTGCTGACGATCGTCCGGGTGCAGACCCTTGCGCCAGGCATCATCCAGGCCACCGATGCCGGTCCATTCGCGCCAGCGGTCGGACAGATATTCCAGCTTCCCGTCGGGCAACGCGGTCCAGGAGACCTGCGGATTCAGTTCCACCGCATGGCGGAAATCTTGTTCGCTTTGTTGCGCCGCCAGCACGGCCCGTTGTCGATGTGAGGCTTCAGCGGACAGATCTCGCCGCGCACGCCGCAGCTTTTCGCCAAATCCGATGATCAATGCGCAGGACACGCCGTAGCCCAGCAGGAAGAGCCAGAAGCTGGACAGCGCCGGGTCGAAGCCGGCGTCGCGACCCAGCAGCACAGCGATCGCGAGGAACCCGGTGCAGGATGCCGCGATGCCCGGCCCGACTCCGCCGATCCACACGCCGACCGCAACCGCGCCGAACAAGGTGATGAATGGCGCCTGACCGTTCAACCAGGGTTCGGCCAACCAGCGCAATCCGACGGCGGCGGCCAGGGCCACCATCGTGATCAGGTAGGGTCGAATCGAGGAGGCGTTGAACGCAGAGGGCAAGGCAAGGGCCGGTTGCGGATGCAGGGTCGCAAGCGACGAGCCAAAATTTTCGGATGCCGTTCAACGCTCAGCAAGACCTCGGCAGCGTTTTGCGCCCAACACCTGCATTCTGGTGGCGTGCCGTCCTACAGGTTGTTGTTGCGCTGCCGCGTCGGGCTTGGCGTTGCAGCGGCCGGTCGGTCCCCCGCCATCGCTGGCGTGCAGCAGCTGGGGCGGCACGCTGCAGCGAGAACCCAGGCGCTCAGTTATGCTGAACCGGACGAGTCCCAGCAGGAGAGCATGCCCGATGTCCACTGAATCATTCGACGCGATCATCGTCGGCGCCGGCCAGGCCGGGCCGTCGATCGCCGAGCGTTGCAGCAAACAAGGCCTGCGCACGGCCATCGTCGAACGACGCCATTTCGGCGGCACCTGCGTCAACGACGGCTGCGTGCCGACCAAGACCTGGGTCGCCAGTGCACGCGCCATTCAAATGGCGCGGCGCGGCGACGAATTCGGATTCAGCAGCGGTGAGGTGCAAGTCGACATGGCCCGCATCAAGGCCCGCAAGGATCAGCTGGTCAGCAAATCCCGCGACGGTGTCGAATCGTGGATGCGCAAGCTCGATCACACCGAAGTCATCGTTGGCCATGCTCGCTTCACCAAACCCGGAACCATCGAT
>JANNNE010000050.1:0-10264 GCA_031398385.1 Ideonella sp. | reverse complement strand
CCCCCAGGCGTCCATTGGATCGCCTGCGTGTGGGGCGGGGTGACATAGCCCCGCAGGTAGAGCGCGACCGCCGCCGCGCCTCCGAGGCCCCAGACCGCCCAGCGTCCCCAGCCCGCCCGATGGGCCGCCAGCACGGCGATTCCGGCCGGGAAGACCAGGAAGCCGTTGCCGATCGAGAACGCACCCAGGGCCGCGACGAGCACCGCGAGCACCGTGGCGAGCCATCCACCGCGCGCCAGGAGCCAGAGGGAGAAGACCACTGCGAACGCGGTGAGGTAGTGGCACACCATCATGCCGTAGAGCTGGCTTTCATACTGCGAGAGGCTGCAGACGAGCCAGGAAACCGGAGCGAACACCAGCAGGCCGGGGGCGTCGGACGTCGCGCCGGAGGTGCGGTAGATGCGCCCAGCAGGTGCCCGAGTTCTGGCTGTATTTTCTCGGCGGCCTGTTCATCTGCGTCACCTTGTTCCTGCCGCAGGGCATCGTCGGCTTGATCGCAAGACTCAAAGGTGGCAAGAAGGAGGAGCGTGCATGACGCCCGACCTGATGCAGGCCGGCGCAGCGCGCCTTCGGCAGTCCAACGAGCAGCGCCTGCAGCAGGGCAGCTCCGGCGGCCGTTCAGCGACCTATGGACGCATCCACCAGCCCGGTGAACTCGACCTGACCCACGGGGCGATCCTCTATCTCGACGACATCACGGTCAGCTTCGACGGATTCAAGGCCCTCAATGCCTTGAGCCTGAGCATCAGTGCCGGCGAATTGCGCTGCATCATCGGGCCGAACGGCGCCGGCAAGACGACGATGATGGACGTGATCACCGGCAAGACCCGGCCGGATGCCGGCAAGGCATTCTTCGGTTCGACCATCGACCTCCTGCGTCTGCGCGAGAACGACATCGCCTCGATTGGAATCGGCCGCAAATTCCAGAAACCCACCGTCTTCGAGTACCTGTCGGTGTTCGAGAACCTGGAGCTGGCCCTGAAGGCCGACCGCGGCGTGCGTGCATCGATGATGTTCCGCTTGAACGGCGAGCAGCTCGACCGGATCGGCGAGATGCTGACGCTGATTCATCTGAAGGACAGCGCGCAGCGCACCGCCGGGCTGTTGTCGCACGGCCAGAAACAATGGCTGGAGATCGGCATGTTGCTGATGCAGGATCCCAAGCTGCTGCTGCTCGACGAACCGGTTGCCGGCATGACCGACGAGGAAACCGAACGCACCGCCGAGCTGTTCCTGTCGCTCGAGGGCAGCCACTCGCTGGTGGTGGTCGAGCACGACATGAAGTTCATCGATGAGCTGACGCGCGACAACCCGGCGAAGAAGGTGACCGTGCTGCACGAAGGCGGTGTGCTGGCCGAAGGCAGCCTGGCCACGGTGCAGGCGAACGAGAAGGTGGTTGAGGTCTATCTTGGACGTTGAACGGGGCAAGCGCCGCAACCGGGAGGTCGTGCTGTGATCAAGGTCGACGGCATCAATCAGTACTACGGCGGGTCGCACATCCTGCGCAACCTGGGCTTCGAGGCCGTGCTCGGCGAGGTGACCGTGATCCTCGGCCGCAACGGCGTCGGCAAGACCAGCCTGCTGAAAAGCCTGATGGGCGTGGTGCCGGTGAAGACCGGCACGATCATCTTCAACGGCGCCGACGTGACCCGCGACGTCTCGTATGAACGCGTCCGCAAGGGCATGGGTTATGTGCCCCAGGGGCGCGAGATCTTCGGCCGCCTGACGGTCGAGGAAAACCTGCGCATGGGCCTGGCCTACAAGCCCGGCAGCACGCCGATACCGGCCGAACTGTTCGAACTGTTTCCGGTCCTCAAGCAGATGATCAA
Organism: Ideonella sp.; assembly: GCA_031398385.1. Classification (GTDB taxonomy): domain Bacteria; phylum Pseudomonadota; class Gammaproteobacteria; order Burkholderiales; family Burkholderiaceae_C; genus Ideonella_A. The sequence continues at coordinate 8,435 of JANNNE010000050.1, read as the reverse complement.
CCGACGCGGCGGTGACCTCTCGGGCGGCCAGCAGCAGCAACTCGCAATTGCCCGCGCGCTCGCGGCCGGACCCAAGCTGCTGATCCTCGACGAGCCGACCGAAGGCATCCAGCCCAGCATCATCAAGGACATCGGCCGCGTGATCCGGATGCTGGCCGATCGCAAGACGATGGCGATCATCCTGGTCGAGCAGTACTACGACTTCGCCGCCGAGCTGGCCGACCAGTACATCGTGATGGAGCGCGGCGAGATCATCAAGCGTGGCCGCGGCAAGGACATGGAAGCCGATGGGGTGCGCGGTCTGATGTCGATCTGACGACGGCCGGGTCCGGCGGCCAGCGTTCGCGGTGCCGAACAGAGCTACAGGAATCGGGTGCCGGTCAGTTCGCCGGCAACTACCCGTTGCTGTCGTTCGATGCCAGAGGTTTCGCGTCGAAGCGGGCTCGAGGTGATGGGGTGCTGGGTGCCCTCCATGTCCCCCGGGCCGGTTCACTCGGCTTGCGCTCTGAGCCGAACCGATCCGGCCCTCCTCCTTGACTTTCGGTCACCCAGCACCCCAACACCCCGAACCTGCCAACATGGTGGTGCGCCTGCTCAAGACGGGCGGCGGTGGCCAGAGCGCTGCTGCGCGGCAGAACCGCAAGACGGCACTTGGCCGACTCACGACGGCGGCTATCTTGCTTGCTGCAAACCAGCCAGCGAGGGCTGATCTTGGGCGTCAGCAAAGTGCCGTTGATTTCGTTGAACGGAGTAACTACGATCGGCCAAGAGCGGTTACAGACGATCGGCGGCTTTAAGGTCGCTTAAATCTGGCTGGGCGAGCCCGTTGGCTCATCGCACCGCTACCCTCACGTCGCCGGGCTGCGACTGCATTGAAAGAGCGACTGAGCCGCAGACATGTGGCGAAGCTTCGGCTCATGTCTGGCTGAGGGCAACTTGGGTCGAAGATAACATCGCGACATTAGGCACATGCCCAGCACGGCCGCGATGCGATGCCTGGGCGCATTTCTGGAGGTTTTCGTCATGGCTCTACCGTACGGATGGCTTACCACCGGTGTCGCTGCACTCGTCAGCCTGTCAGCTTGCGTCGCCCCTCAGGCGCCTCCTACCCGTACGTTAACCGCGGCTGCGCGGGCCGACATAGTCCCGGTCGCCCCCGCACCGGTGCCCGTCCCGGGGCCGCTTGCACCGCAGCCAGTGACAGAGACGCACTGGGGCACGCCGGTCGTCGATCCATTCCGCTTCCTTGAAGACGTCAAGCGGCCGGAGGTGCAGCAATGGATGCGCGCGCAGGCCGATGCCGCCCAGGGCAACCTGGCTCGCATACCCGGCCGGCAGGCGCTGCTGGATCGCATCGCCACCATTGAGGCTGCGGCTGGCGGCAATGTCAGCACCACCGTGCGTACCGAAAGTGGGGCACTGTTCTACCTGCGTCGCAACCCGGGGGAGAACCAGTTCAAGCTGATCCTGCGCGAGAGTCCGAGTGCTGCGGAGCGGGTGCTGATCGACCCCGAAACCGAGACCCGCGCCGCTGGCGACGGCCAGCCCCGCGCCATCATGGACTTCTCGCCCTCGCAAGATGGCCGTCTGCTGGCCTACTCCATGCAGGCGGGCGGCGGCGAGATTGGCGTCCTGCGCGTCATGGAAATTGCGAGTGGGCGCCAGTTGATCGAGCCGATCGACCGTATCCGCTACGCGGGCGTCAGCTGGCTTCAGGACGGCGGCGGCTTCTTCTATGCCCGGCTGGTCGAGGGCTTCGACAAGCTGCCTCCAGACAAGCGCTTCGGCGATCGCACGGCGCACTTCCGATCGCTCAGCGCCGCAGCGACCGACCGCTCCGTGCTCAGCCCGAGCCGCACACCCGAGCTCCAGTTGCCCACCTACGCGTGGCCCTGGGTGAGCGAACTGCCCGGGCGCAGCGTGGCGCTGGCCTATATCGGACTGGGGGTGGAGCGCAATGTCCAGTTGGCGCAGGCCGATCTGCGCGCCGTCACCGAAGGCCGGGCTACCTGGCGCAACTGGGTTACCGTGACGGACGAGGTGCAAGGGCTCGCGGTCACGCGGCAATGGGTGTACCTGCGTTCGGCCAAGGGTGCGCCGCGATACCAGATCCTGCGCCTGCCCAGCGACCGTCTCGACCTGAGCCAAGCCGAGGTGGTGGTTCAGCAGGACGAAGGCGTGATCGCGCAAATGAGCGCGGCCGCCGACGCGTTGTACTTCACGCGGCGCGAAGGCGTGAACACAGCTCTGTACCGGCTGCCGCACACGGCGGGAGCACGGCCCGAGCGCGTGTCGCTCCCGGTGCAGGGTGAAGTGGAACTGCGCGCCGCGCACCACCAGCAGCCGGGCGTGATCTTCAGCCTGGGCTCGTGGACGCAGGCGAGCAAGTCCTACATCTATGACCCCGCAACGGCTCGTGTGCAACGCCTGGCCCTGGCCGCGGATGGCCCCTTCGATCTGCCCACCGACCTGGTCGCGCGCGAGGTGATGGTCACCGGCCACGACGGCACCCAGGTGCCGCTGTCCATCGTCTCTCGAAAGGACATCAAGCTTGACGGCAACAACCCGACCATCCTGTATGGCTACGGCGCCTATGGCAGCACAGACAACCCCTTCTTCAGTGCGCGCCTCTACGCTTGGCTGGAGCGTGGCGGCATCTGGGCGACCGCGCACGTTCGCGGCGGCGGCGTCTTCGGCAAGGCCTGGCACGATGCGGGGCAAAAGACCACCAAGCACAACACCTGGAAGGACGCCATCGCCGCCGGTGAGTGGCTGGTTCGAGAGGGGTATACGCGCAGCGCGCGGATGGCGATCTTCGGCGGCTCGGCGGGCGGCATCTTTGTCGGCCGCGCCATCACCGACAGGCCGGATCTGTTCGGCGTGGCCGTGCCCTCGGTTGGCGTGATGGACGTCGTGCGAATGGAGACCAGTGCCAACGGCGTGGCCAACATCCCGGAGTTCGGCACCGTGAAGAAGGAAGACGAGTTCAGGGGCCTGCTCTCGATGAGCAGTTACCACCAAATCAAGGACGGCACGAGATACCCGGCCATCATGGCCACCCACGGTGTCAACGACATCCGGGTGGACGTCTGGCAGTCGGCCAAGTTCGTCGCCCGTGCAATGCAGGCCAGCACCAGCGGCAAGCCCATCCTGATGCGGCTGGAGTACGACTCGGGCCACGGTCAGGGGAGCACGCGCGCGCAGTCGCAGGTGCGATCGGCCGACATGTACAGCTTCATGCTCTGGCAGATGGGAGAGCCTGGCTTCCAGCCGCGCTAAGGCGTCCTTAGGGCTGTAGGTTTCGGCGACCCACCGGCCCCCGTAGATGGCCCCTATCCACCTTTACAACAGCCTTGACCCCGATCCGACCGGCCGCTTCGGGGCGACGAGTTCAGGGGCGCGGATGTCGGTTCAGGGTGTGCGCCGGCCCACACGAATGGCTGCTGACGGCACATGGCTTTGGCGCAAACTAAGGACTCGGGCCACGCTCACAAGCCGCGCAGGAAATCGATCAGCAACGCGTTAACCTCGTCTGCGCGCTCGCGCTGCCCCCAGTGCCCCACGCCGGCCAGGACATGGCTAGCGCGCAGACCGGGCAGCCGTTGATCGAAGCGGGCCACGGCGGCGGCGGAGGCCGGAAACTTCATCACGTCGTCGCGGTCGCCGGCGATGAACAGCGACGGCTGGCAGATGGGCGCGCACGCCACGGCGCCAGCAGTTCCGGCCCGGAGCGAACGGCGCGGTACCGTGCAGCATCGTGTCCTGTGCTGGGTCGGGTGGCGCATCGGTGCCGCCATAGCCACGCATGTCGGGCGCCGCCACTCGGAAACCCGCCGCCGCCAGCGCGGCCATCTGCGCGCGCCACGAGCACCAGAGCTCAGGGAAACCATGGCGCAGCAGCACCAGCGGCCCGCTGCCCTGCGTGGCGACGCGCATGCGCAGCGCGCCGGCCTGCAGCGTCTGAAGCGCGGGGCCGGCACTCACGACGGCATCGCCAGCAGGGCCGGCAGGCGCGCTGCGGCCTCCCTGGCCTTCACGCCTGTCTCACGCAGCAGCGCCATGTGCGTGCTGTCTTCGGGTGAGACGCCTCGCGCCATCACGGCCTGGCCGTTCAGGCGGCATTTCATCAACCAGGCGTTCAGCGCCGGTTGCTCGCGCCAGCGCGCCGTGTTGGCCAGCGTGGCGGCCCACATGCGCATCCAGTCGCGCGGCACCTCGGGGCTGGGTACGACGGTGCACAGCGCGTTGCGCGCGGCGTCGTCCTCGACATGGCTCTCGACGAAGGCGATCAGCGCGGCGCTGAACAGTGGCTGGCAGGTTCGCACCATGAACAGGTTGATGCGCGCGCCATCGAACACCGGCAGCCCCGGCGGCGGCTGGATCGCGCTGGCGCTGCAGTCGACGTACAGCGTGTCGGGGTTCGCCGGCAAGGCTCCGTGGTCGAGCATGATTCGTGTGGGCTCGATGGCCCGCAGCCGGCCCAGGCGGACCACTTCGGAAATGCCGCGCAGCAAGTCGAGTTCGTCGCGCGAGACCGTGCCGCAGCGGTAGGTCGTGGGCTCGACCTTGGGGTCCAGCCGCAACAGCGCACCTTTGGCTTCGAGTCGCGCAAACAGGTCTGTGGGCGTTGCCGCTTCGACGATCGCGCCGAACTGATTCAGCGAGTAGCCCATGTTGCGCTCGAAGTTTTCCAGGCCCGGCTGGAAATTCGCGCGGTCCATGAACCAGGCGTCGCGCGGCATGATCCAGCGGATGCGCGAAGGCGCGACACCGTGAGCCAGCAGCCACAGGCAGGCGTCGATGCCGGTCTTGCCAGACCCGACGACGGTGTAGTGGGCGGAGGGGCGATCGAGCCTGGCCAGTTCGTTGATCGGGATGCAGTCCACGCCGGGCGCCACCGTGTAGCGCGGCGCGTGGGTCGCGGGCACCTCGGTGCGCGCATGCGTGCCGTCGACCACCTTGCGTCGCACCAGCACCGTTTGCACCTCCCCATTCACCATCGATGCGAGCCGGTGCGTGCCGTCCGGGCCGACCTGGTAGTCGGTCATCGGCAGCCAGCGCACGCGGCCCGACGGCAGGAAGCGCTGCTGCATCACCTGATCGAAGTGCGCCAGCACCTCGGCGCCCGAGGCCATGCTGTACAGACCGGCGTTCAGGCCGACCTTGTCCTTCTCGCCGCTGGCCAGCTCGCGCGAGGCCACGCCGTACCACGCCGAGGGCTGGTGCACACGCACCCACGGGTAGGCGTGGTTCCAGTGCCCGCCGGGGCGGTGCAGACGGTCCACCATCAGCACCTTGGCGTCGGGCTGTTCGTCCAGCAAGGTGTCGACGAAGGCCATCGCCGTGGCGCCCGTGCCGATGACAAGGTAGTCGGCTTCGAGGGGCATGTTCTGCATGGTGCGATTGGCGCGTCGCGCGCTTGAAGGCGAGACGAGCATGCTGTCACACCGTTCGAGGCCGGGCAACCCGCGCGAACACGATCGGCCCCCGCGGCGCGCTACGTGCCCACGGCCGCCAGCTCTTGGTCGCTTTCAGGATCGACCCCGGGCGTCGGCATCTGACTGCAAAAACGACGGCACCGTGCATCTGGTGAAGGAACTGCTGGAGTTCAGACAGCAGCCACTCGCGACGCTGGTTCGAAAACTGGGCAGGTCGCGGGAGACCTGCACGAGCGGCTGCTTCGCGGCGGCCAGTCTTGACGGTTGGATGTCCAGATGGGGTCGGGATGGTGAGCTCAGCACGTCGAAGACTGGCCGTTCAGGCCTCGGCAGATTGAGTGGCCGCTGCCGGCATCGACCGCGAACTGGTAGTTGCTGCCACAAGCGGCCTTAGTCGTCGTCCTGACGCCTCGTGCGCCACGCTCGAACAAGCGAACCTTCAAGTCTCCTTCGAGTTCACGGATATGGCGGCTGAGTGTCGGCAGGGCCATCTCGAGGCGAGCCGCGGCCGCAGACAAGCTGCCGGCCTGAACAGCGGCAACGAACACCCAGACGGTATTAAGGTCCATGCGACTTGAGTCCGGCAAGTGCCGCTAGAGCCTTGTCGCCGCAGCGCTGGCCACGCTCAACAACAGACGTCCGCCTGCACCGCGCTCGCCCTGTTCGTGGGCCCGGGCGATATCGTCCAGCGCGAGCCGGGCGACGATGGCAGCACGCAGTCGGCCTTCGAGCAAGGCGGCCTTCCTTGGCCAGTGTCGCGGCGGCCAGGCCCAGCGCCGAGGTGCCGCCGCGGATGAGCAGGGTCTGCCCGGGCTGCAAATCCAGGCCGATATTGAGGGAGCCGTAGGCCGTCTGCAGCGTTTCGGGTACGGCGCCGAGGACGGGCCAGGGCGGCGCGGAGCTGAACGGGATCACCTGCCGGCGCGGCACGACCACGTACTCGGCGTAACCGCCGTCGAAGACGCGTCCCATGCCGCCCAGCACGGTAGCGACCTGCTGGCCCCGAGCCAGGCTGCCGTCGTGATCGCCCGCAGGCAGTTCGTCGATCACGCCGACCGCTTCGATGCCCAGCACGCGCGGGAACGTGACGCCCTGCGACAGGCCCAGCCGCGTGTGCAACTCGGAGCGGTTCAGCCCGAACGCGCGCACCGCAATGCGCACCCAGCCCGGCGGCGGTTGCGGCAGCGGCAGCGTCGACAACACCAGGGTCTCGGGGCCGACGGGCTGGCTCAGCACCACCGCGCGCATGGGATGCAAGTTCGTGCGGCCTGGCCTTGCGTCAGCGCGCGCCGACTGGCGTTGAGGTCTTCGCCAGAGGGCAGGTCACTGCGCTCCAAGTCGCCGCGTGCCTCACCACTTCACTTCGCCGCGGCCCACGTCCATCACCATGCGCGTGGCCAGGTAAAGGCGCGGCACCACGTTGGACACGAGCACATATTCGTCGTCATTCGAATGTGCACCGGCGCCACGCAGACCGAAGCTCTCGAGCACACCGCCCTTGGGGCGCATGCCGGCAAAGGCGGCATCGGTGCCGCCGCCGGTGGCGCGGTCTCGGACGCTCAGCGGGAGCTTGACCTCGCCCGCCACCATCACCGCGTGCTGCGCCAAGGCGCGCGAGGCCGCGTTGGCGACAAAGGCCGGGCGGCTGCGGTAAAAGCTGAGCTCGATCTTGGTGTCGGGGATGAGCTTTTCCTCGATGGACTTCTTCAGCGCCGTTTCCAGCAAGTCCAGGTCCTCGTTGGTAAGGGAACGCGCATCGGCGACGGCACTCGCCTCGGCCGGGATGACGTTGCGCGACGTGCCCGCGTTGGCCACTGTCCAGTTCAGCTGCAACCCCTTGGCCGGGTCACCGAACTGGCGGCTCTTCAACATCTGGTGCGCCAGTTCGTACAGCGCATTGCGCCCCAGTTCGGGCGAAGCGCCGGCATGGCTGGCCTTGCCAGTGACCTTCATTTCCACGATGGCGATGCTGCTCGTCGCCAGCCGCACCATGTCACTGCCAGGCGTGGCGGCAGGGCCACCGCCTTCGAACGAAAACACGGCGTCGTACTCGCTGCCGAGTTGCGCGAGGAAGGTGCCCGACCCGGGCGAGCCGATCTCTTCGTCGCCGTTGATCAGCACCCCCAGCTCGGCGTAGCCGGCAAAACCCGTGCGCGCCAGAAGGTCGACCACGTGCAGGATCAAGGCCACGCCCTGCTTGTCATCGGCAATGCCCAGACCATAGGCTCGGTCGCCGTCGACGCGGAAAGGTTGCTTCGCGCCCGCGCCTTTGGGGTAAACCGTGTCCATGTGCGCGATGAGCAAGACCTTCTTGCTGCCGCTGCCGCTGCGCGTGGCATAGACCATGGACCCCACGGGTGCCCCCTTGAGCTGCGGGTGGAAGTCGGGCGCCCGGGCGGGTCGTATCTGCACCTGCATGCCCGCGCTACGCAGACGGCCCGCCAGATGTTCGGCCAGTTTGGCCAGGCCCTCGAGGTCGCGGCTGCCCGACTCCATGCCGACCAGGGTCTTCAGCGTCTCCAGGTAGGCCGGCAACTCGGCCTGCGCGCGCGTGCGCAAGGCTTCGTCGGCCGGGCGTGAAGGTATCGCTGCAACCGGGGCGGCCACCGCAGCCGCCATGCCAACGGGCGCTGCAGCCGGGGCTGGCGCGGCCGCAGGCGCTCTTGCCGCCGGTGGCTGGCTTGGCGGCGGAGGCGCCACTGTGCTGCAGGCGCCGAGCAGCAGGGCGGCAATCAGGGACAAGGCGGAGTTTCTCCCGCGGCGATTGAGATTGTCAGACATGCGTGCAGGCCTCGTGTATTGGGATGACTGTTACTCTAAGCCTGCGCAGCACCGGCGCACCCGCAAGATGCATTAGGGCTACGCTGAACAAGGACCGGTTTTCATGATGCTTGATGGCGCTTGCGCTTCAATTGCGCAATGTGAAATTGAGAGACAGAAATCGGTTGATTTCGAGTGCATTGATGCGCATTTCGACCTTCGCGGCGCGCTTTGCGC
>JANNNE010000041.1:0-2528 GCA_031398385.1 Ideonella sp. | reverse complement strand
TGACCGCGCCGTTGGACACGATGCCGTAGGAACCCGGGTCTACATGCACCTTGGCAAATCCGAGCCTGGAGGCGAAGAACTCGGCACTTCGTTCGATGTCCAGCGAGGCCAGGACGGGGGTTGCGGCAATGAAGCGGGCGGCCGTGTTCATCGGGCATTGTCCGGCTCAAACGCTGCCGCTGGCAAGCCGCCGGATTGACAGGCTCGGCCCCGCTTCAGGCGCTGCGTGCCGGTGTGTTTGTCATGCTCGCCGAGCACGCTGTTCATGTGTCACCTCCCGACGAACCGCGGCGCGCGCTTTTCTGCCCAGGCCGCCTGGCCCTCCCGCAGATCGGCCGATTCGAAGGCACGGCGCATGTCGGCGGCGAGCGCACCGGCATCCAGCGTGCCGCGGGCGATCTGGTTCAGGTGACGCTTCATGCCGAGCAACGGGATCGGCGCCATCGATGCACAAGCGTTGGCCAGCGCGGCGACCTCGGTCTCCAACTGCTCCGCCGCAACCAGATGGGTCAGGTAGCCGATGGACTTCATCGTCGTGGCGTCGATTTGCTGCGCGGTCAGAAACAGACGTTTGGCGTTGTCCAGCCCGAGCCGCGACACAAAGCGCTCGAGTCCGGATCGGTAGTAATGCAGGCCGAGCCGCGCAGCCGGCATGAACATCTCGATGCCGTGCGCGCCGACGCGAAAGTCGCAGGCCAGCGCAAGATCGGTGGCACCGCCATACACGCTGCCATGCAACACGGCAACCGTGACAGGACGCGCCGCTTCGAGCGAATCGACCAGGCTGCCGAAATCGAGGGTGCGCTCGACACCGATGCTGCCGATGTCGAAACCGCTGCAGAAATATTTGCCGCTGCCTCGCAGCTGCAGCACCAGCACCTCGTCACGGCCATTCACATCGGCGATCAGGGCGCCAAGGCAGGCGAGATCGTCCACGGTGAGGCGATTCGCCTGATCGGGACGGCGCAAGGTGATGGTGGCGATCGCACCATCGACGCGAAGTTCAGGCGCCGCAGGGTTCACCGGTCGCGACAAGAGAGGGGCTGATTCGACAAATGAAGGCGCGGGGGGCCGATGTGTGGTGGTGCGGTGGTGCAGCAACTCGGAGTCAGGCCCCATTCTGTCCGAGCGGATAGAGCAGAACCACCTCGCCGTCGTCCACTTCGCCGTTGGGCTCGAAGCCCAGGCCGGCGTAGAACGGTCCCGGTCCGCCAGCCTCGGCTACGTACGAGGTGTAGAAGCGGCGGATACCCGGACGCGAACGGACGTGCACGAGCAGCTGCCGGATCACTTCGCGACCGATGCCCCGGCGCTGATGCCGGGCGTCGATCATCAAGCGCCACAAGCCGATGCTGGGTTCGGCCGGTGGATCGGCCTTCAGCGATTCGTCCGAGAGCATCACGAAACCGACCAGTTCATCGTCGGCGTAGATCGCGCGATACCAGGCCTCGTCGCTGAACAGCGCTTGCGCCAGGGAGACGGCATTGGTGGCGACGAAGCCCGCCTGATCCGCGCGCACGGCCAGCTTCGTGACTGCACGCACCGTCTCGCTCGTAATTTCGCGCAAGGTCACAACCACGGTTACCTCCTGATTCCCAGAACAGCGAGAAGTGCCAGCCTGCCCCAGCTGGCGGTGCGCGCCGGCTGCTCACTCGTCATGCCCGCAGGCAACCGGGTGCGGCACAGCGACGCGCCCGGGCTCATCGATTCAACCGGAAGCCCCGATCGGTGGGAATTCTGCCTGCTGGTATCGATCTCGCCAAGATCGATCGTGCTGAGCTGCGAAAGCAGCCCGCTCGCGCCTTGCCCCGATCCGCACCGACATCGCCGTGAACCCAGAGCTGTCATTCGGCAGCCGCTCGAAGCGCCTTCTGGTAAAGCCCGATTTCTTTGCCTTCGAGCCGCACCGATTCGATACGCTGCCACCCGGCGCGAGCCAACAGGCTACCCGCTGTGGCGGTGCCGCAGTAGATGGTGTGATAGCCCAGCGCCTGCGCCTCGGATTCAAGTGCCGCCAGCAACATCGCTCCAATGCCCTGGCCTCGCATCGACGGCTCGACGAAACCTGCGGCGGCCCAGGGCGCCAGATGAGGGTGAGTCGGGATCGAATTCGCCTTCAATGCGGCGACGCCGCAAACCGAACCTCGCTGCAAGGCGACGACGCCAACCGGGAGACTGCCCTGGTTGGCGTACGCAGCGAGATCGTCTTCGGCCTTGCCTTTTCCATCCGGCCCGTACCACCCGGGCCATTCGGCCTTGAACCACTTGGCCAGCGTTGGCAGCACACTGACGTGGTCGGCGAGTCGCTCGACAACAACATCGACTGTCATCGCGCGCAGCGTCCACGACGACTGGCCGGACCTCGCAGTGCCGTTGGGAATAACAACCTCATGTCAGCTGAATCCGATAACGCAATCCCGGCGTGGAACCGAACTGCGCCGGCTTGACGAACCGCTCGTGCAGCACGCCCCCATTGGCCTCGATGGTGCGCCGCGATGCCAGGTTGTCAGGATCAGTGGTGATCTCGA
>JANNNE010000350.1:0-21158 GCA_031398385.1 Ideonella sp. | reverse complement strand
GAGCTCGCTGACGTCGATCTGCTGCATCAGAAGCTGAATCGGCTCGGCTCGGTGAAGCCGCGCAGGCGCGGCGCCACGGTGTCGAACAGGTCGACGCTGCGGAAATCGTGCTCGCTGCTGCGGGTGGTCAGACGGGCCCGCATGATCGGCAATTGCCCGACGATGGCCACCAGACGGCCACCCACCTTCAGTTGAGCCAGCAGACCGGCCGGCACATCGGCAACCGATCCCGACAACACGATCACATCGAAGGGCGCATCGCCGGGCAGGCCGGCGGCACCGTCGGCCTGCATGACGGTGGCGTTCATGACGCCGGCCTGATGCAGGTTCTGTCTCGCAAGGCTCGCCAGATCGGGGTCGATTTCGAGGGTCGTCACCTGTTGAGCCCGGTGCGCGAGCAGGGCGGCCATGTAGCCCGAGCCGGAACCGATCTCGAGCACGCGCTCGTGCTTGCGGACCTCGAGATCCTGCAGCAGACGGGCTTCGACCCGCGGCGGCAGCATGTGCTGCAGCTCCGGGCTGGTGGCCGACGGCAGCGGGATCTCGGTGTCCATGAACGCCATGCTCTGGTAGGCGGCGGGGACGAAATTTTCGCGTCGAACGACCGCCAGCAGCGCCAGCACCGCCGGATCGAGCACCTCCCAGGTGCGGATCTGCTGCTCGATCATGTTGAAACGGGCTTGTTCGATGTTCATCGTGCGACCGGGTGACTGGCGTGCGAAACCTGCAATTCTAGGAGGCTTGGCGCGTCGTTCGGTCAACTCGGCGCTGCAGGCTGCGCCACACCCCGCCGCGCTGCCCGTTCCCTGGCAAGTCGCCCGACTTGCGCGGCTATGATCGCGCCCTTTGTACGCCGGAGCATCGTGGTGGATGTCGAGATTCTTTTGAAGGCCGCTGTCATGGGGGTGGTCGAGGGCCTGACCGAGTTCCTGCCGATCTCCAGCACCGGTCACCTGATCCTCGCCGGTACGCTGCTCGATTTTCACGACGCGCGCGGCAAACTGTTCGAGATCGTGATCCAGTCCGGCGCGATTCTCGCAGTGGTCTGGGAGTACCGCGCGCGCATCGCCCGCACCTTCGGCGGCCTGGCAACCGAGCCGAAGGCGCGCCGCCTGCTGGCCAACGTCGCCATCGCCTTCATGCCGATCGCCATCATGGGGCTGCTGATCGGCAAGGTGCTGAAGGAACACCTGTTCAACGCCCCTACGGTAGCGACAACCTTCATCCTCGGCGCCTTCGTAATCCTGTGGGCCGAGCGGCGCCAGCACGCGGTGCGGATCCATTCGGTCGACGACATGACCTGGCTGGATGCGCTGAAAGTGGGTTTTGCGCAGTGTTTTGCGCTGGTTCCCGGTACCAGCCGCTCCGGCGCCACCATCATCGGTGGCATGTTGTTCGGGCTGTCGCGCCAGGCGGCGACCGAGTTCACGTTTTTCCTCGCCATCCCGACCTTGGGCGTCGCGTCGATCTATTCGCTCTACAAGGATCGTGCGCTGTTGTCGGTCGACGACATCGGCATGTGGACCGTCGGTATGTTGACCTCGTTCATTTCGGCATTCATCTGCGTGCGCTGGCTGCTGCGCTACATCTCGACCCACAGCTTCGTGCCGTTCGCCTGGTACCGGATCGTCTTCGGTCTGATCGTGCTGGGGACCTGGTGGACCGGAACCGTGCAGTGGAGCGGCTGACGCTCTGACCGGCGGAGTCGGTCAGCGCCGCCGAAACAACAGATCCCACACGCCGTGGCCGAGTGCGAGCCCGCGGTTCTCGAATTTGGTCAGCGGACGCCACTCAGGCCGCGGCGCGAAGCCGTCGACGCTGTTGACCAGATCGGGGTTGCCGGACAACACCGCGAGCATGTGCTCCGCATAGGGCTGCCAGTCGGTTGCACAGTGCAGGTAGGCGCCGGGTGACAGGCGATCGACCAGCCGCGCGACGAAATCCGGCTGCAGCAGCCGCCGCTTGTGGTGGCGCTTCTTCGGCCAGGGGTCCGGAAAATAGATGTGGACGCCGGCCAGCGACCCCGCTGCGAGCATGTGCTCCAGCACCTCGACGGCGTCATGCTGGATCAGCCTCAGATTGCCCAAGCCGAGCGCCTCGATGCGCTGAAGCAGCGCGCCGACGCCCGGCGGATGGACTTCGATGCCGAGAAAATCGGTGTCTGGCTGCGATTGCGCAATGGTCGCGGTTGCGGCCCCCATGCCGAAGCCGATTTCCAGCACCACCGGCGCCACGCGGCCGAAGACAGCCGGCAGATCGAGCCGTGCCGGCTGATACGGCAGCACATGCTGCGGTGCCAATTCGCGCAGCGCACGGATCTGGCCCGGGCCCATGCGACCGGCGCGGACCACGTAACTGCGGATGCTGCGGCGCTGCGGGAAATCGGCCGGTGTCGTCAAGGCGTTGGTGACCTGGTGGGAAGGGCCTCAGCGGCGCCGTGGGGAGCGCGCCGCAATTTAATGCCCTGATATGAGAATAAATGCCTTACCGGGCAGACGCCGTTGCGCCTATGCTTGCGGTTTTGCCGGGCCCGAATTGTGCCCGACCCTGCCGGCCATGCGCTGCTCCAGCTTGTCTTCGCCGATCACTCGAACCATCGCGACACGGAAACGCTCGGGTGGCGGCGCGCGCGGCGGGTTGCTGAGGGCGGCCTGGTATCGGTCGCTGGCCGGTTCCGTTCTCGCCGCCGTACCGATCGTGCTGGCCAGCCTGCCGGCCGGCGCCTTTTCCGGTGCGGCGCCACCTCGCAACTACTTTCCGCCAACCGCGAACGGTGCCACGCCGACGATGTATCGCGGCCTGCCCGATGCAGTGGTCCAGGCGCTGGGGCAGACCGGCGTCCCGATCGGGCAGTTCGGCCTGTTCGTGCAAGCTGTCGATCAGCCGCTGCCCCTGGTGGCCTTGAATGCCGAAGAAAAGTTCGTATTGGCCTCGACCGCGAAGGTCGTCACCACGCTGGCGGCGCTCGATCTGCTGGGGCCCTCCTACCGCTGGCGTACCGAGGCCCGGCTGCTGGGGACGCTCGAGAACGGTCGCCTCGACGGCGATCTGCTGATCGTCGGTGGCGGCGATTCAAGGCTGCGCAGCGAAGACTTGTCGACCTGGTTCGCCGAGCTGCAGGCCAAGGGTCTGCGCGAAATCACCGGCAACATCGTGCTCGATCGCCTGGCGTTCAAACTGACCGACCGCGACCAGGCGCTGGCGCCGCGCCCCGGCCTGGAGCGCCCGCACCACAACTGGCCCGATGCGCTGAGCCTGAACGATGGCCTGGTGCGGCTGCAGGTCCAGCCGGCATCCGGCAGGCTCGCCGGGCTGAGCCTGCAACCGCCGCTGGCTGATGTGACGCTGGTCAACGAGGTTCGGATGGGGCGTGGCTGCATTGCCAAGGCCGAGTGGGATCAGCCCAGCGGCGGAGCGGTGCAGCGCCAGCTCCGTGTGACCGGCAACTGGGGGGCCGCGTGTGGTCAGCACAGCAAGGCCTTTGCGCTGTTGTCGGAAAGCGACCTGACCGCACGGGCGGTGGGTGGTCTGTGGACACAGGCCGGCGGCGTGCTGCATGGCCATGTGGTCGATCGGCCGGTGGCGCCCGAGGCCGCACCGGGCGCCGCCAAGGTGGCTGCTGCGCCCAAGCCGCGCTTGCCGGAGCAGCCGGTTGTTTTCTCGACCCTCAGTTCCGACAGCCTGCCGAAGCTGGTGCGCGAGATCAACAAGACCAGCGACAACATGGCGGCGCGCGCACTGATGTTGTCGTTGTCCGCCGGATTTCCAGCCAAACCGGCCACTGCGGCCTCGGCGATCGAGCGAATGCAGCATTGGCTGCGCACGCGCGGCGTGCCCGCGGGCGACATCGAGATCGACAGCGGCTCCGGCCTGTCGCGTGCCGAACGCGGCAAACCGCGGGCGATGGTCCAGCTGCTGCGCCAGGTGTGGCACGACAAGAATGCGAAGCTGTTCGTCGATTCGCTGCCGGTGGCCGGGGTCGACGGGACGATTGCGGGTCGGATGCGCACCGGGCCGGCGATCGGGCGCGCCTTTCTGAAGACCGGCAGCCTGATCGATGTGCGCTCGATCGCCGGCTTCGTTCGCGCCCGCAATGGCCGCGTCTACGCGGTGGCTGCGCTGGTCAATCACCCCGATGCGCCCGCCGCCACCGCGGTGCTCGATGCGCTGGTCGAGTGGATCGCAACCCTTGAGCGTTGACGCCGGCCGGGCCGCCTGAGGACAGCTCGGCGCGTTGCTCAGGCCGGTTCGAGGTGCAACTGCAAGCCGCGCGAGCCGATGTCGAGCCTGCGCAGCACCAGTCCCTGGCGCTCCAGGTCGGCCAGCTGACTGTCGTTCAACTGGTAGATGGTGCGGTCCTCGAGCGCTTGGGCCAGCAAGGCCGACGGCCAGGCGAGGCCGCTGCCAAGCGGTGATTGACCGTTGCCGTCGATCTTCATGGCGTCGACGGCGACATCGGTGATCCGGATGCTGTGATCGCCGGGCTCGTATCGAGGCCTTGCAAACAACTGCAGGCGCGCCGTCAGGCCGCTGCCGGTCAGCCGCTGCCCCAGCCGGACGTCGACCTCGACCCGCAGCCGGCCCGATTGCGGATCGCTGCTGACCCGCGGGTTGGTGAGATACAGATCGAAGATCTCGAGCCAGCGGCGCTCGATCGGAAAGCGCGCCGCCAGACGCCGGCTCAGTTCGGCGTCGCTGACAACAACGGTGCGCGGCCCGAGCAGACTGGCGCAGCCGCCGACCCACCCGGCCAGCAGCAACAAGCCGAAGCGGCGACGCAGTGGCCAGGACGACACCGACCGTCCGTTGGCCTCTGCTGTCACGACGTCCATGGGGCGATCCTGCGCAGACATTGCCGCATTGTCAACGCGGCGAGCGCTTGTGCGGAACCGCTTTTTTCGCCGCTGAGGCCGCGCTCGATGGCGGTCTGCGCGAGAGCGGGTCGGGGTCCGCTTCGCCGCCGAACTGCCGCAAGCCGCGCAGCTGGCGTTCCAGCATCGGCGCGAGCACCTGGCGCAGCATGTCGTCGCGGCTGCTCGCCGGTCCCATCCGCCCGATCTGGCCACTCAATGCCAATTGCGCAAAACCATGCACCACCGACCAGATCGACAGCAGCGTCTGCATGTGCGGCGGCCCCAGCGGGTCTGAGCCGGCGATTCCCAGCAGATCGCGCACCCCGCATTCGAGCCGGTTGAAGGCTGCGTTGGCGCTGCTGATCAGCGTCTCGTCGCGTTGCAGGCCGGTCTTGAACATCAGTCCGAAGCGGCCTGGATGGGCGAGCGCAAAGCCGACGTAGCCGACCCCTTGCTCGCGCAGCCTGGCCACCGGATCAGGGCCGCCGCGGGCATTGCCAGCCTCGAGCGCCTGCGTCAGTTCGTCGAAGGCCAGGGTGGCCACCGCGGCCAGCAGACCGTCGGCGTCGCCGAAGTGATGCGCCGGTGCTGCGGGCGATACCCCGGATCGGCGTGCCACCTCGCGCAGCGAAAAACCCGCCAGGCCGCGTTCGGCCAACAGCGCTTCGGTGGCTGCGATCAGGGTTTCGCGCAGCGCACCGTGGTGGTATGCGTCGCGAGACGGAGCTGAGCGCGCGGCGGCGGAAGATTGCTTGATTGGCATCGATCTGGATCTTGACAGTGTCAAAAACTATACGATAATCTTTATCTGAACACTGTTTAAATGCCGACTCAACTTCGATCAAGGAAGGTCCTCCATGTCACCAACCCTGCTGGGTTCGCCCGACCAGATCTTCGGCTTGGCCAGTGCCGTGGCGGGCTGCGCCTGGTTGGCGCTGGCCTGCTCACCAGCGGCTGCAGCCTGGACCGCGCGGGTCCGGCTGATCGCCGGTAGGCTGGTTCCGCTGCTGTTTGCCGTGATCTATGTCGTGCTGTTCGCCGGCCACGGGATGGCCGGTGGCGGCTACGACTCGCTGGCCGCGGTACAGCGGCTGATGGCTTCGCCGGTGTTGCTCACCGCCGGCTGGCTTCACTTCCTGGCGTTCGATCTGTTCGTCGGCAGCTGGATCTCCGAACGTGCTGCCGCGATCGGCATCCCGCACGTCTTGGTGCTGCCATTGCTTGCACTGACCTTCCTGTTCGGTCCGGCCGGTCTGCTCGGGTTTGCGTTGCTGCGCTTGTGGTGGCTGCGCCGACAACGAACCGTGGTCACGCTGGCCAGCTGACGCATCGCGAAACTCATCCACCAGGAAAGCGCAGATCATGAATTCATCCAAGCTTGCAGCCGACTGGCCAGCCCGCCGAACGCCCGGCTCCGCGATCTTGCACCTGACCCATGAATGGCTGGAGCGCGAGCGCCGGTTGACCGTATTCGGCCTGGCCTTGCTCGCGCTGCTGCTTCCGATGGCAGTGGCGTTGTTGATCGACGATCGCAGCCTGCGCGGCGCGATCGTCTGGGTCAAACCGATGAAGTTCGCAGCCTCGATCAGCCTGCTGGCATTCACGACGGCCTGGTTCGTCGGCTACTTGCCGCGCGCAGTCAGATCGAGCGGTGCGGTGAGCCTGATCGTCTGGATGTTGATCGGGGCAGGCGGCTTCGAGCTTGCCTACATCACGCTGCAGGCGTCCCTCGGGCAGGCATCGCACTACAACGTCGGGGATGCCTTCCACGGTTCCATGTATACGCTGATGGGCATCGGCGCGATTGCGTTGACGGCGACGCAGCCGATGCTGGCCTGGCAGCTGCACCGCAACCCCGATCCGACCAGACCGTTGGCGATGCGCCAGGCGGTGATGCTCGGCCTGGTTCTGACCTTCGTGCTCGGTGCCAGCGCAGGCGGCTTGTTGTCGGGGCTGCAACCGCCCGCCACCGGGCCGCTGCTGCCAGTCGTCGGCTGGTCGCTCGGGGGCGGTGATTTGCGCCCGGCGCATTTCCTGGGCATCCACGCGGGGCAGCTGTTGCCGTTGATCGGCTTTGCCGCCGTCACCGCTTCGCCCCGGCGTGCCGCATCCATCGTCGCGGTGGCCGCGCTGGCCTACAGCGCCTTGTTCGTCGCGCTGATGGTGTGGGGCTTGAACGGGCGGGTCTGAGCGCCTTGCGCGGTATCGCGTCGGGGCGGTCGGGCTGGGCGGTGGCTGAATCCCCGACAATCTGCCGATGCACCGTGCCCGCCAAGCCCCCGCGCCGATTTCGGGCTGTGCCGTCATTCGGGCCGCACCGTGAACCTGCGCTCGGTCGAATCGTTTTATTGGGTCGTGATGCTGCGCAGCTTCACGCGCGCGGCCGAAAAACTGCATCTGACCCAGTCGGCGATGTCCAGCCGGATCACGATCCTCGAGCAGGAACTGGGCGTAGCGCTGCTCGATCGGCGCGACAAGCAGTTCAGGATCACCCAGGCCGGCCAGCGCTTTTTCGGACACGCCGAGCGGCTGCTCGAACTGCAGCGCGAGATCAAGGCCGAGATCGGAACCGGCGCATTCCGTCCGGTTGCGCTGAAAGTGGGCGCGTTCGAATCGGCGTCGCACTCGTGGCTGATGGACTGGGTGCGCTCGGTGCACAAGGCCAATCCGATGCTGGCGCTGGAGCTGACGGTCGAGACCTCGCCGGTGCTGGTCGACCTGCTGGCGCGCGGCACGCTCGATCTGGTGATCGCTGCGATGCCGGCTTCCGGCGCCGGTGTCCGATCGCTGGCGTTGCCGACGATGGAGATGGCATTTGTCGGCCATGTCGAACACCACCGGCGACGCCGCTGGACCACCGCCCAGCTGGCGGCGCTCGAGCTGATCACTTTCCAGCGCGGCTCGCAGCCCCATGTGGCGCTGCTCGATCTGTTGAATCAGGCCGGTGTCGAGCCGCTGCGGATTCACACCGTGTCGTCGATCAGCGCGATGTCGCAGCTGGTCGAGGACGGCCTGGGCGTGGCGACATTGCCGACGCTGGTGTTGAATCGCCTGCGGCGGCGCATGCCGCTCAAGCTATTGAACTGCGAGACCGGCCTGCCGGCGCTGCCGACCCATCTGAGCTGGCGCATGGATCCGAATTCGCAGGTCCACATGGACCTGATCGACAGTGTGCTGCAGCATCTGGGGTGTGAACCGGTTCATCGAAAAATTCAATGACCTGAGCGAGAAAACTTTCGTTTGCCAATGCGACGCAGGCGACGCAACATGCGTCTGTCGGTCGGCATGCAGCTTGCAAGCCGATCTGGTGCGAATCAGCGAAGGGCGCGCATGCAAGCTACAGCACTGAATTTCGACCCCGACGCGGCACGCCGCGGCGCCGAGTTGCGCAAGCGGATCCGCAGCGGCGAAATGAGCCGGCACACCAGCGGCGTGGCCGATGACCTGGTGCAGGGCAACCTGGTCATTCTTCCGGCCGACGCTGCACACGACTTTCTGCTGTATTGCCACCGCAACCCGCGGCCTTGTCCGCTGATCGGTGTCGGCGAAGCGGGTGACCCGTCAATGCCGATGCTGGGCACCGACATCGATCTGCGCAGCGACCTGCCTCGCTACCGCGTCTGGCGCAACGGCGAGCTGGTCGAGGAGTGCAGCGATGTGCGCGACCTGTGGCGCAAGGATCTGGTCGCCTTCGTGATCGGGTGCTCGTTCTCGTTCGAATGGGCGATGCGGGTCGAAGGCATCCCGGTGCGCCACATCGAACAAGGCTGCAATGTGCCGATGTACCGCACCTCGATCCAGACCCGCCCGGCCGGTGCCTTTGGCGGGCCACTGGTGGTATCGATGCGCCCGCTGGCTGCGGCCGATGCGATCCGGGCGGTCCAGATCACCTCGCGCTTCCCGGCCGTTCATGGTGCGCCAGTGCACCTGGGCGACCCGTCGCAGATCGGCATTCACGATCTGGCACGCCCCGACTATGGCGACGCGGTGACTGTCGCGCCGCACGAACTGCCGGTATTCTGGGCTTGTGGCGTGACCCCGCAGGCGGCACTCCAGCAAGCCCGACCCTCGTTCTGCATCACGCATGCCCCGGGCGCGATGCTGATCACCGACCTTCTGAACCACCAACTCGCCAGCAATTGATGGCCTACCCCAAGGAGAACTGCATGAAATCGATCCTATTCGGCCTGACGGCCATCGCTTTCGCCGGCACCGTGAGTGCGCAGACCAAGTGGGACCTGCCCAGCGGCTACAGCAGCAACACCTTCCAGACCAAGAACCTGGAACAGTTTGCCGCCGACGTCAAGGCAGCCACCGGCGGCAAGCTCGAGATCACCGTCCACTCGGGCGCGTCGCTGTTCAAGCAGCCGGAGATCAAGCGTGCGGTCCAGACCGGACTGGCACCGGCCGGCGAGTTCATCATCTCGGGGATGGCCAACGAGAATCCGCTGTTCGGCGCCGATTCGATTCCCTTCCTGGCCACCAGCTATGCCGATGCCAAGCGGCTGTACGAAGCCGCCAAACCGGTGCAGGCCAAGGTGCTGGGTGCACAGGGCATCAAGATGCTGTTCTCGGTGCCCTGGCCCGGACAGTCGCTGTATTCGGTGAAGCCGATCAATACCGCCGACGATTTCAAGGGCACCAAGATGCGGGCATACAACCCCGCGACGACCAAGATCGCACAGATGCTCGGCGCCTCGCCGGTGACGATCCAGCTGCCCGAACTGGGGCAGGCGCTGGCGACCGGCGCTGCCAACAATTTCCTGACCTCGAGCGCGAGCGGCGCCGACGGCAAGTTGTACGAGCAGGTCAAGCATTTCTATCCGGTCAATGGCTGGCTGCCGCGCAACGTCACCATCGTCAGCCAGAAGGCCTTCGATGCACTCGACAAGGCCACCCAAGACGCGGTGCTGAAGGCGGCGGCCGATGCCGAGGCCCGTGGCTGGAAGGCGAGTGAGCAGGTCGACACCGATTCGATCAAGATCCTGGCTGACAACGGCGTGAAGGTGACGCCTCCTTCGGAAAGCGTGCGCCTCGCGCTGCAGAAGATCGGCGAGCAAATGACAACCGACTGGCTGGCTTCGACCGGTGCCGATGGCAAGCTGATCATCGACGCCTACCGCAAGAAGTGAGCGGTACGGCTTGACAGGGCCGCGGCTTGATCGCCGCGGCAACCATCGATTTTCGGCAGGAGCAGCAGACATGTTGAACCGACTGGCCTTTGGCTTCTACAAGTTCCTGCTCGTGTTGTCCGGCGTGGCGATGTTCGCGGCCTTCACCGCAATCATGCTCAACATACTGGCGCGGATCTTCCTCTGGAACCTGCCCGGGCTCGACGGCTACGCCGGCTATGCCATCGCCGCGGCGCTGTTCCTGGCGCTGCCCGCGACCTTCCAGAACAACGAACACATCCGGGCCACCCTGCTGCTCGATCATTTGGGCCCCGGCTGGCGCGGATGGATGGAGGTGCTGGCCTTGTTGATGGGCGTCGGCATCTCGGCTTATCTGGCGTGGTTCTCGGTGCGACTGGTCTGGGTGTCGTACACGCTGCACGACGTGGCACCCACCGGCGACGCCACGCCGATGTGGATACCTCAACTGAGCATGGCTTTGGGTTGCGTGGGTTTTGCGCTCGCCTTCATCCAGGCCCTGTGGTCGCGCCTGTCGGGACGGCCCTTCTTCGCTGAGCCGTCCAGCGAAGCGCTGCACGCCGACTGACCTTTTGCGCCGCTTGGCTTACCTGGACCCGTCATGGACATCCTGCTCGCTTCCGCGCTGATTGTGCTGCTGTTCGTCGCATTGGCGTCCGGACTGTGGATTGGCCTGGCCTTGTCGGCCGTCGGCCTGGTGGCGATGAATTTCGCGACCAGCCGCCCGGTCGGCGACAGCATGGTGCTGACGATCTGGGGTTCGACCTCGAGCTGGACGCTGACCGCGTTGCCGCTGTTTCTCTGGATGGGCGAGATCCTGTTTCGCACCAAGCTCAGCGAGGACATGTTCAAGGGCCTGGCGCCGTGGCTGAACCGGCTGCCTGGCCGCTTGCTCCATGTCAATGTGATCGGCAGCACGATCTTCGCGGCGGTCTCGGGATCGTCCGCGGCCACCTGCGCGACCATCGGCCGCATTGCGCTGCCCGAACTGCGTTCGCGCGGCTATCCGGAGGCGTTGGCGGTCGGCACGCTGGCCGGTGCGGCCACGCTGGGGCTGCTGATTCCGCCGTCGATCATCATGATCGTCTACGGCGTTGCCGCCGACGTGTCGATCGCCAAGCTGTTCATCGCCGGCATCGTGCCCGGCTTGGTGCTGGCCACGCTGTTCATGGGTTACATCATCGTCTGGTCGCTGTTCAACCCGTCGAAGATTCCGCCCGCCGAGCCCTCGATGAGCCTGCTCGCCAAACTGTATGCCTCGCGCCACCTGATCCCGGTCGTGCTGCTGATCGGTGCGGTGCTGGGGTCGATCTACTCCGGCGTGGCCACGGCTACCGAGGCCGCGGCGATCGGCGTGCTCGGCTCGCTGGTGCTGGCTGTGGTCGAGCGCAGCCTGAGCTGGAAAACCTTCACCGAGGGGCTCGGCGCTGCCTGCCGCGTCTATTGCATGATCGGGCTGATCCTGGCCGGTGCTGCCTTCCTCACGCTGGCGATGGGTTTTGTCGGCCTGCCGCGGCATCTGGCCGAGTTCATCACGGCACAGCAGCTGTCGCCGTTTGCGCTGGTGATGGCACTGACCCTGTTCTACCTGGTGCTCGGCTGTTTTCTCGACGGCATCTCGATGGTGGTGCTGACGATCGGCGTGTTGCTGCCCACTGTGCGGGCCGCCGGCTTCGATCTGATCTGGTTCGGGGTGTTCACCGTGCTGCTGGTCGAGGTGGCACAGATCACCCCGCCGGTGGGCTTGAACCTGTTCGTGTTGCAGGGGCTGACCAAGCACGATCTGATGTACATTGCGCGCACCGCCACGCCGATGTTCCTGCTGATGTTGCTGGCGGCGGTGCTGTCGTATTTCCTGCAGGATGTGATCCTGTGGCTGCCCAGCCGGATGTAGGTCGTCGACGATGACCCGACCGCGTCAGCCGCTTGTCTTCGATGGATCCACAGCATGAGCGTGCGATTGCTGGATGCCGGTGACGCCGCTTTCACGGTCGAATTCGGCGACCAGATCGAGCCGGCGATGCTCGCCGCCGTGCATGCGCTGGATACCGAGATTGCTCGGGCCCGCATCGACGGCGCGCTGCCCGGACTGATCGAGACCATGCCGACCTTCCGGTCGCTGACGGTTTTTTTCGATCCCTTGCAGACCGGTCGCCACGCCTTGATCGACGCGCTGCAGCCACTGCTGGCGGCCGCCGAAAACGCCACGGCGCCGGCCGGTCGGTGCTGGCGTCTGCCGGTGTGCTACGAAGGCGATGCCGGCCCGGATCTGGACGATATCGCCGCGGCCAGCGGCCTGAGCGTCGAC
The DNA here is from genome assembly GCA_031398385.1 of Ideonella sp. Lineage (GTDB taxonomy): Bacteria > Pseudomonadota > Gammaproteobacteria > Burkholderiales > Burkholderiaceae_C > Ideonella_A. The sequence goes on along the minus strand of JANNNE010000350.1, from coordinate 8,847 downwards.
GAGGTGATCGGCCTGCACAGCGGCACCGAGGTCAAGGTCTACATGCTCGGTTTTCTGCCCGGTTTTCCATTCATGGGCGATGTGGCCCCGGCCTTGAACCTGCCGCGCCGCAGCAAGCCGCGGGTGCGCGTGCCGCCCGGCAGCGTGGCAATCGCGGTCGGCCTGACCGCGATCTATCCGTGGGAAAGTCCGGGCGGCTGGCACCTGCTGGGGCGTTGCCCGGTTCCGCTGTTTGACGCCAACCGTGCGTCGCCAGCGCTGCTCGAAGTCGGCGACCGGGTCGGCTTCGAAGCGGTGTCGACGGTTGAATTCAGGCGTCTGTCGGACGCCCTGCACGCCGGCGAGATTGATCCTTCGACCTGGCAAACCGACGCCACTGCGACGGTCGGCCTGGCGCACGAATGAAACAGCTGGCCATCGAGGTCGTGGCGCCGGGTTCGTATGCATCGCTGCAGGATCTGGGGCGGCGCGGGCTGCGGCGGGTCGGTGTGCCGTGGGCCGGTGCGCTCGACCCGCGTCTGATGCGCATCGCCAATGCGCTGGTCGGCAATCACGAACATGCTGCGGTGATCGAATGTTTCGACGGCGGGCTGCAACTGGCTGCGCGTGGCGGACTGGTACGGGTGGCGGTTGCCGGCGACACCACGGTCGAGATCGAGCGTGGTGGCCAGCGGCAGACACTCGCCGCCTGGCGCTCTCTGTGTCTGGCCGACGGCGATGTGTTGCGGCTGCGCCGGCTCGAACGGGGCCGCATCGCGGTGATCGCGATCGAGGGTCTGGAAGTGGCTGAGGTGCTCGGCAGCGTGTCAACTTATCCGCGCGCCTTGCTGGGCGGACTCGACGGGCGTGCATTGACTGCTGGCGTGCGCATCCCGGTCGCGCCAGCCACCGAGCGGCGCGAGCAGATGCTGCCCGACCCGGCGCGCGGCGCCTTTGCCCCGATCCGGGTCGTCGCGGGGCCGCAGGCCGACCATTTTTCCCCGGCCATGCTGCAGGCCTTCACCGAATCCGATTACCACGTCACCGGTGACGCCGACCGCATGGGATTGCGCCTCGAAGGCCTGGCGCTTGAACACCTCGGCTCGCGCGAGATCGTCTCGGATGCAACCGTGCCGGGCTCGATCCAGGTGCCCGGCAACGGCCAGCCGATCGTGCTGCTCGCCGATGCCCAGACCGCAGGCGGCTACCCGAAGATCGGCACCGTGATCGGTGCCGATCTGCCACGTCTGGCCGCGGCAAGACCGGGGCAGACGGTGCGTTTCGCGCTGGTCGACTCACTGGAGGCCGAGCAACTGGCACGTGCCGCCGAGGCCGAAACCCGTGCCTTGATCGCGAGCCTGCGTCCGCTGACCGTGGGCGGCGTCGACGAGGCCGCGATCTATGCCTGCAATCTGGTGAGTGGTGTGGTCGACGCGCTGGCGAGCGATCCGGCATCATCGACCAGTCACGAAGCAAACGGATGAACACATGCCCAAGCTGATCAACCTCAACGCCGATCTTGGCGAGTCATTCGGGGCGTGGAAGATGGGCGAAGATGCCGCGCTGCTCGGGGTCGTGCGGTCGGCCAATATTGCCTGCGGCTTTCACGCCGGCGATCCGCTGGTGATGCGCAATACCGTGCGCACCGCGCTGGCGGCCGGTGTCGGCCTCGGCGCGCACCCGGCCTATCCCGATCTGCAGGGCTTCGGTCGTCGCCCGATGAAGATGGCACCGGCCGAACTGGAAGCCGCCGTGATCTACCAGATCGGTGCGCTGGCCGGCATAGCCGCGGCCGAAGGCGGGCGCCTGACCCATGTCAAGCCCCATGGTGCCTTGAATAATCAGGCCTGCGAGGATGCAGCAATGGCCGATAGCGTGGCGCGCGCGGTCAAGGCCTTCGATCGCGAACTGATCCTGCTGGCACCCGCGCTGTCCGAGCTGCTGGCCGCCGGTGAACGCGCGGGTCTGCCGGTGGCATCCGAGATCTTCGCCGACCGCGCCTATGCGGAGGCAGGCACGCTGGCACCGCGCGGGCAGGCCGGTGCCGTCTTGCACGATCCGGATCAGGTCGTTGCGCATGTGATCGAGATGCTGGAAGCCGGTGGCATCGTCACGCAGGGCGGCAAGGTGCTTCCGACCACCATGCACAGCATCTGCGTGCATGGCGATACGCCGGGCGCGGTCGAGAACGCGCGCCGGCTGCGCGACGCGCTGCAGACTGCCGGCTGGCAGCTGGCAGGGCTGCCGGCGGTGATGGCCGGCTGAAGCGGGCGGCTGTTCGGCCCCTGGCGGGCCGCGCTACGGCTGTGCGGCCTGCAGGGCCTGCTCCAGATCGGCGATCAGATCGTCAACATGTTCGATGCCCACCGACAGCCGCAGCAGATCGGTCGGCACAGGGGATCCCGCACCTTCGATGCTGGCCCGGTGTTCGATTAGGCTTTCGACTCCGCCCAGCGACGTCGCGCGCTTCCACAACTCGACCTTGGCGGCGGTCGCGATGGCTGCCGCTTCACCGCCGGCCACCCGAAGCGACAACATGCCGCCGAAGCCGCCGTGCATCTGGCGTGCCGCGACAACGTGGCCGGCATTGCCGGGCAGGCCGGGGTACAACACCTCGGCGACCCGCGGGTGACCATCGAAATGCCCGGCGATCTGCAGCGCCGCTTCCGATGCAGCGTGGACCCGCAAATACAAGGTGCGCATGCCGCGCAACAGCAGCCACGATTCGAACGAGCCCAGCGTGGCGCCCAGCTGGGCGCGCAACTTGCGCAGGGTCTGCCAGGACGCGTCGTCCTGCCGCGTCACCAGCACGCCGGCAATGATGTCGGAATGGCCATTCAGGTATTTGGTGGCGGCGTGCATCACCAGGTCGGCACCCAGCGTGAGCGGGCGGGTCAGCACCGGTGTCGCGACCGTTGAATCGACCGCGAGGCGTGCGCCGGCTGCGTGTGCAATGGCGGCGGTGGCTTGAATGTCGGTCACGGTCCACAGCGGATTGGCCGGGGTCTCGATCCAGATCAGGCGTGTCCGGCCGGGACGCACCGCGGCCTGCACCGCGGCCGGATCGGTCATGTCGATCAACTCGACCTCCAGCCCCCACGAGGTGGCAAAACCCATCAGCCAGTTGCGCAGCGACCAGTACATCACCTTGGGCGCCAGTACATGATCGCCCGGCGCGAGCGACTGGAAAACCGCGGTGGCCGCCGCCATGCCGGAGGCGAACAATATCGCCGCCGCGCCTTCCTCGAGCCGGCTGATGACCGCCTCGGCTTGATCGAAGGCCGGGTTGTCGGCGCGTGCATAGACGCGGCCGGAGCGGTACTGGTTGTCGGGGTCGCGCAGATAGGTCGACGAGACATGGATCGGCGGCGTGATGGCGCGCGTCTCGTCGTCGATCCACCCCAGTGCCTGCGCGCTGATGGTTTGCGGCTGCGTCTTGGAAAACGTCATGTCGAGTGCTCGAAGTTGAAACCTGCCCGCATCATGCCCGCGCCGCGCCCATGAGGGGTCGCGCGGGCGACGACAACATGCGGCATCATCGCCGAACCGCGTGACGGCTCGACACATCGATCGACGCCGATCAGGAGATCTGGATGGCTTTCGACTTTTCCGGCAAGACGGCGCTGGTCACCGGCGGCACGAGCGGCATCGGCCTGGGCATTGCACGTGCCTTGCAGCGCGCGGGGGCGACGGTGATCGTTGCCGGCCTGCCGGCACCGGGCGATCACGCAGGTCTGATCGTCGAATCGCTGGACGTTACCGACCAAGCGGCCATCGATCGGATTGCGGCCGGGCTGGAGCGGCTCGATATCCTGGTCAACGCCGCCGGCGTGATCCGGCGCGGCGACGAAATGAGCCCGGACGTATTCGCCCGCGTGATCGACATCAACCTCAACGGCAGCATGCGGGTCTCGACCGCCGTGCAGCCGCTGCTGGCCCGGTCGCGCGGCAGCGTCGTCAACCTGGCTTCGATGCTGAGCTTCTTCGGTGGCGGCCTGGTGCCCGCCTACAGCGCCAGCAAGGGCGGCATCGCGCAGCTGACGAAAAGTCTGGCCATCGCCTGGGCGCCCCAGGGCATCCGGGTCAACGCGGTAGCGCCCGGCTGGATCGCCACCCCGCTGACACAGGCGCTGCAGGATGATCCGGCGCGCAGCGCCGCGGTGCTGTCGCGCACGCCGATGGGGCGCTGGGGTACACCGGACGACGTGGCCGGGCCGGTGCTGTTCCTGTGCTCGTCCGCCGCGGCATTTGTCACCGGGGTGGTGCTGCCGGTCGACGGCGGTTATCTGATTGCATGACAGGGTCGAACCGATGAACGCTGACCACACCCCCTCGTCTTCATCCTCCACCGCAACGGGCGACGCCGCGGACTTGTCGCGCATGCCCTATCAATTGCCGTTTCCACCGGAGGTCTCGGCCGAGATCGTCGTGCCCGCTGCGCTGCCCGAGGACGAGCGCGTGTGGGTTCCGCAAATGGAAAACGTCTGGTTCCGGCCGCTGTGCCTGAACACGGTGCAGGGCTACTGGGTCAATCTGCTGCGGGTGCGCCGATCGGGCGTGCTGAGCCGGCATCGGCACCCGGCCCCGGTGCACGGCTATGTACTGCGCGGAAGCTGGTACTACCTGGAACACGACTGGAAAGCGGAACCGGGCTCCTATGTGTTCGAGCCGCCGGGCGAGACCCATACGCTGGTGGTGCCCGACGACGTGAGCGAGATGATCACGCTGTTTCACATCACCGGCGCCATGATCTATGTCGACCCGTTCGGCAAGCAGACCGGCTACGAGGACGTATTCACCAAGATCGAGATGTGCCGCCAGCACTACGAGCGTTGCGGACTGGGCGGCGGCTACGTCGACCAGTTCGTCCGCTGACGGGCCGGTGACCAGCGTCGCAGCTGCTGGCCGATGTGGCGCGGGCCGTCAGCCGCCGCGCCGGTCGCGCTTGGCCTGCGCCTGACGCACCTGGGTGCCGATATGACCCTGGATGCGCGCCAGACCCGCCTGATCCAGGCGTCTTGACACGGCCGCAGCACGCACGTCGGGCGGTGTGGCACCGATGCCGTCGGAACCTGCGCCCGGTGGCAGCGCGGGTGCCTTGCGGCTTCGCTTCGGTGTTGCGGTCATGGCCTGCGCCTCGGCTCCGCGCTTCTTCTCGAGCAGGTCGTGCAGCATCACCGCCGCAGGCACCGCCTGCTTGTTCGGTGCCCGCTTCGTGATTGCGATTGAAGGGCATCGGCCGCGACAAGGGGGCCGCCTCCCGCTCGTTCGCTGCCATGCGGGCTGGCTTGATGTCGACGCGACTCTGCCTGACGACAGCGAGCTGGCGGCGGCCGTGCGCCTTGGCTCCAGGATGAGGCGCTTGCCTACGCTGCGTGCTGCTAGCGGCTGACAGCGCCGTCTTTTGGCTGAGAGCAAAGTCGCTCCATCACCGCGATTCCCGCGGTGTTTCAGAAGGGCATGGTATGAACAAGGATCAAGTAAAGGGTCGCGCCGAGAACGCGAAAGGCAAGCTCAAGGAGGCCGTTGGCAAAGCCGTCGGCAATGACCGGCTGAAGGCGGAAGGGAAGGTTGACCAAGTGGCCGGCAAAACTCAGGCCAAGATCGGTGACGGCAAGGAGAAGCTCAAGAACATCATCGACAAGGCTTGACATCAGCTGCGTCCGCTTCCGTGCTGTTCGGTGAGGAACCGAAGCCGCTGTTCAGGACGGGCCTGCTGGCGGCTTTTGCACCACTGTTACGCAACCCCGGATCCAGGACGCAGTAAGCGTCCGAGAAGCCGGGGTGCACGCAATGTGGCGTCGGTTCAGAAAACTCGTTCCTGCGCGATCGGCGCGATGCGCTCGTCGCGCAGGCGCGCCGTGTCGTCGTCGGCGGCGACAAACCGCAGTTCGACGCTGCTGCGGTCTTTGTGCATGCCGGGCGCAACATGAGTGCGGTGCAGCGTGCCGCCGCTGAACACGACGGCGTCGCCCGGTTGGCAGACGGGGCGCCAGAAGGCAGTCGCCGCAAACCGCTCGTCGACCCGCCTCGCATCGAGTTCAGCGGGCGGCAGCAGGTCAGGCAGCGGCTGGCGCATCAGTTCCAGGCCGGGCGCGTCTTCGCCACATGGGGTCAGCGCGATCCAGCAGGTCAGCATCTTCAGCAGCGCATCGGCCGGATACGGCGCGACGAAATCGAAATGCAGCGCGCCGTCCTGGTGCCAGACATGGGCGGAATGGCCGTCGGGGTAGCGACCCGGCGCGAACTGGCGGCGTCCCCAACACTGGTCGGCGAGCAAGGCCGCTTTCGTCCCGAGCATCGACTGCACCATTGATCGAAGCTGGTCGCGCCAAACCTGCCGGGTCATTTCCCGCAGGTCGATTGCGCCAGGTCCGCCACGCAATGCGCGAAGACGGATCGAGGAACTGCTGCGCGAAAAATCCGGTTCGTCGGCAAGGCTGCGGCCTCGGTCAATCGCCGGTTCGATCTCGCGCCGCCATCTCTCGCAGCAATCTGATGCGAGCAGCGAGGGCACAAATTGTGGGAAGTCATGTGACATCGCCGGGATTTTGCCGGTTCGCAGAACAACGACGCGTCGGGGTTGAAGCCTCCATCCACGTCGGCCCCAGCGTGGAGGCCCGAATCGGGCAGTTCCTCAAAGAGCTGGATGGTTCGCCGAAATCGTCGCGCCGCGCGGCCTAGCGGGGTCGGCTCACAAGAGGCAGCTCACCCCGGACCGAGGAGAGCATTCACCTGCCCGGACCCCCGTCCCATACCGCAGCGGATTGACTTCAGCCTGGAGCTCAGGCTCGGCCGCTGGACGTGCGCAGCAACTCTGTGGCCACGATTTTCGCAAGACGCAGATCGCGGCACCCAGTGGTTCTGGTCAACACGTCCTTGCCGACCGCACGCTACAGGGAGCTGGGGACGTACAAGCGCACCGCGTAGATGCCAGTGGGGCGCCTGGAGAGGTTCTGGAAGCCCGCAATGATCGGTCCGCACTTTCGCAGTGGGACCTGCGGATCGGGCTGCCAAGCAGCACAAACTCCTTGAAAAACAAGGGCTTACGCAACTATGGAGCGGGTGAAGGGAATCGAACCCTCGTATGAAGTCAGGTAAGGAACACGCCTCGCGGCGTGTCCCACACCTAAGAACCGGACGTGCGGGTCTCCCCGCATCCGGCTCAAGCAGCCTGCAATCCCCCTCCGTTTCCGGCATGGGCGACCGCTGCAAAGTTTTCGGGCCTTCTTCCGTGCCCCTGACTTACTCTTTGACGTGGTGTTGCCGATGGCAGTTCGGATGGAGCAGTTGAAGATTGCTCATCTGATCCGACCCGCCTTCCGATCGCTTGATGACGTGGTGGATGTGCCACCCTGTCGTCTTCGTGATCTTCTGGCTGCAGATCGGACACAGTCCTTCCTGCCAGTACCACAACCACGCCAACCTCCGGCGCCCGCCCAAGTCGGACTCCATCTTGCGCGCCAGGCGCGTGTCGAAGTAGTCCTCGTCTTCCGGGTTGTACGGATTTCGGCTGCCATCGATCTTGACGTGTGGCTTCTTGTGGAAGTTCGTCAGCGTCAACAGTGCCTTGTCCTTCTCTGCAAACCGCCAATCTCGACCTGCAATGCACCGGAAGTACCGGTCCTTGATCCACCGTTCCCCTTTGTTGGGGTGACGGCGACAAGCCCATCGCCACAGCGCCTGCCAGATCTGGTGGTCGGTCTTCGCGAACGTGCGCGTTGCCATTTGGCTTCGGTGGTAATTCGCCCAGCCCCTTATCACCGGGTTGAGCTTGTCGATTACCTCTTCCTGTCTGGCCGTGCGCATCTCCCGCAGCGTCCCGCGAATCTTCTCCAGAAAGTTCTTGACGTTCTTCCTGGCTGGTTTCGTCAACAACATGCCGCCTTGCCGGCGGGCCGTCCATCCCAGAAAGTCGAAGCCGTCGTCCACATGCGTGATCAACGTCTTTTTCTCTGAAAGTTCGAGCCCGCGCTCTCGCATGAACTCCTGTACGAGCGGTTTGATCTTCTCTTCCAGCAGCTCTCGCGAGCTGCCGGTGATGATGAAGTCATCGGCGTAGCGCACGAAGTTGACCTTGGCCGCCCGTGCATCGCGTACCGTGCGGAAAATTCCCGCCAGTTTGCTTTGCAGGCCGTCCAGTGCCAAGTTCGCTAAAACTGGCGAGATGATCCCGCCCTGCGGTGTCCCGCTCTCTGTCGGAAAGAGGGTATTGCCCTCGAAGTACCCGGCTTTCAGCCACTTTCGCAACACGCCTTTGTCCATCGGGACGTGGGCGAGCAGCCACTCATGACTGATGTTGTCGAAACACCCTTTGATGTCTCCCTCCAGCACCCATTTCGGCGAATGTTTTCGTCCAAGTGAATTGCGCACTTGTTCGATCGCATCTGCCGTCGAGCGCCCACGGCGGAAACCGTAGGAGTGAGCGTCGCCGGTTGTCTCGGCCGTCGGATCGAGCGCCAACAGGTGCAGCGCTTGCATGGCCCGGTCGCGCATGGTCGGGATGCCCAGTGGGCGCCGGTCACCATTTGCTTTTGGGATGTAGACCCGTCTCATCGGCTTCGGCTTGTAACCCTTGTGGTGCAAGGTGCCGACCGCCTGCCACTTGTCGTCCGGAGTACTCCATGTCTGCCGGTCGATCCCCGGAGTCTTGCGACCCTGGTTCTCGGTGACCCGTTTGACCGCCAACGCTTTCGCGCTGATGGGGCGGGTGAGAAGTCTCTGCAGGCGTTTGACATTGCGCCATTCGCCTGCCTTTGCTGCTTTCGCGATTCTTGCCTGCAGTCTCCCGACCACCTGATGCGCGTCCTGCCACGGTATATCGTGCCAGTGCGCCCAGTTGGTGGAGGCAACATCGCAATTGCTTAC
>JANNNE010000065.1:0-11788 GCA_031398385.1 Ideonella sp. | reverse complement strand
AGGTGTTCGCGCTCGTCCGCGGCAAATCGCTGCCGATGCAGGTGACGACCATGCCGTTTGCGCCACACCGCTATCACCGTGGCTGATGACGCCACCTGCCCGATCGACGCCGCACCCGCACCCCTTCTCAACCCGCAATCGCAAATAACCACCAGGAGCCCTCGATGACCACGATGTATACGTCCGACCACGAATGGATCAATATCGAAGACCACGAAGCCGCGACGGTCGGCATCACGATGCACGCGCAGGATGCGCTGGGCGATGTGGTGTTCGTCGAACTGCCCGCCGTGGGCACGAGCTTCGCGAAGGGCGATGTCGCCGGCGTCGTCGAATCGGTGAAGGCGGCGGCCGACCTGTACATGCCGGTCAGCGGCGAGATCGTCGAGGTCAACGAAGCCTTGCGCGCCGACCCGTCGCTTGCCAACAGCGACCCGCTGGGCGTCGGCTGGTTCTTCAAGGTTCATCTGACCGACATGACCGAATTCGAGCAACTGATGGACACACCGGCCTACGACGCGCTGGTCAAGAGTCTTTGATCGCCCCGCCGCCCACCTGCCTGCCAACCGTCCGCTGAACGAGCCAACATGCTGAAGTCTGCCCTCCCGCCACTCGCCGAACTCGAAGGCGCCGATGAATTCGTGGCACGCCACATCGGCATCGCTGTCGAAGACGAAGCAGCGATGCTGGCGCTGATCGCACCCGGCAAAGCTGGTTTCAGCCGCAACGCACTGATCGACGCGATCGTGCCGCGATCGATTGCCCGCGCCCAGCCGATGGTGCTGCCCGAGCCGCTGAGCGAGGCGCAGGCACTGGCCGAGTTGCGCGCCATCGCGGCGCAGAACCGGGTGCTTAAAAGCCTGATCGGCCAGGGCTACCACGGCACCCACACACCCGGCGTGATCCTTCGCAACGTGCTCGAGAACCCGGCCTGGTATACCGCCTACACGCCGTATCAGGCCGAGATTTCCCAGGGCCGGATGGAGGCGCTGGTCAATTTCCAGACCATGGTGACCGACCTCACCGGCATGGCGATCGCCAATGCCTCGATGCTCGACGAGGCGACCGCCGCTGCCGAGGCGATGACGCTGGCGCTGCGAATGGGCAAGAGCAAGTCGATGCGAATCGTCGTCGCACACGATGTGTTGCCGCAGACGCTCGAGGTGCTGCAGACCCGCGCCAACCCGATCGGCATCGAGGTGGTGCGTGCACACGCCGACGAGATTGCTGCGAGCGTCGCGAAAGACCCATGCTTCGCGGTGCTGCTGCAATACCCGGGCGTCAACGGGCAATTGCGCGAGCTGCGACCGATCATCGATGCGGTGCATGCCCACGGTGGCCTGGCGATCGTCGCCGCCGATCTGCTGGCGCTGACGCTGCTGGTGCCGCCCGGCGAGTTCGGCGCCGATATCGTGGTGGGCAACAGCCAGCGCTTCGGCATGCCGATGGGCAACGGCGGCCCACATGCGGCCTACCTGGCGACGCGCGACGAGTTCAAGCGCTCGTTGCCGGGGCGCCTGGTCGGCATCAGCATCGATGTGCACGGCAACCCGGCATACCGGCTGGCGCTGCAAACCCGCGAGCAGCACATCCGGCGCGAAAAGGCGACATCGAACATCTGCACCGCACAGGTGTTGCCGGCGGTGGTGGCCAGCATGTATGCGGTCTATCACGGCCCGGTCGGGCTGAAGCGGATTGCGCTGCGCGTGGCCAGCTATACCGCGATGCTCGCGAAGGGCCTGCGCGAACTCGGCCACCCCTTGCTGCACGATCGCATCTTCGACACCGTGCAGGTCGAGGTCGGCCAGCGACGCGATGACTTGCTGGCGGCGGCGCGCGAACTGGGCATGAACTTGCGTGCCGCCAGCGCAGACAGCGTCGGCATCACGCTCGACGAGACCACCACCCGCAGTGACCTGGTCGCCCTGCTGGAGCTATTCGCGGACGGGCAGACGCCGCCCGACCTCGGCGCCCATGAGGCCGGGATCGCCACGCTGATTCCGGCAGCGCTGCAGCGCAAGAGCGCGTTCCTGACCCACCCGGTCTTCAACCGACACCACAGCGAAACGGAAATGCTGCGCTACATCCGCAGCCTGTCCGACAAGGATCTGGCGCTCGACCGCTCGATGATCCCGCTGGGCTCGTGCACGATGAAGCTGAACGCGACCAGCGAGATGATTCCGATCACCTGGCCCGAATTCGCGCAGATCCACCCGTTTGCACCGGCAGATCAGCTGCAGGGTTACGCGCTGCTCGATCAGCAGTTGCGCGACTGGCTGTGCCAGGCCACCGGTTATGCCGGCATCAGCCTGCAACCGAATGCCGGCTCGCAGGGGGAATACGCCGGCCTGCTGGCGATCAAGGCCTGGCATGAATCGCGCGGCGACAGCGTACGCACCGTCTGCCTGATTCCCGAATCGGCACACGGCACCAACCCGGCCAGTGCGCAGATGGCGGGCATGCGGGTGGTGGTGGTCAAGTGCGACGACGAAGGCAATGTCGACCTGGTCGATCTGCAGGCCAAGTGCCTGAAGCACCAGGCCGAACTGGCCGCGATCATGATCACCTACCCGTCGACCTACGGCGTTTTCGATCGCCAGGTCAAGGAGCTGTGCGCGATGGTGCATCGCCACGGCGGACGGGTCTATGTCGACGGCGCGAACATGAACGCGCTGGTCGGTGTGGCGGCGCCGGGCGAATTCGGCGGTGACGTCAGCCACCTGAACCTGCACAAGACCTTCTGCATTCCGCATGGCGGCGGCGGGCCCGGCGTCGGCCCGGTGTGTGTGGTCGAAGACCTGGTGCCGTTTCTGCCGGGCCACCACAGCGCCGGTCTGAACCCGGGCTCGACGGTGGGTGCGGTATCGGCCGCGCCGCTGGGCAATGCCGCGGTACTGCCGATCAGCTGGATGTACATGCGCATGATGGGCAGCGACGGCCTGCGCCGCGCCACCGAGACCGCGATCCTGAGCGCCAACTACATCGCGGCCCGCTTGGCCGGACACTACGACATCCATTTCAGCGGCGACATTGACGGCATCACCGGCGGCGGTGTTGCCCATGAGTGCATCCTCGATCTGAGGCCGTTGAAGGAGAGCAGTGGCATCGCCGCCGAAGATGTCGCGAAGCGGCTGATCGATTATGGATTCCACGCACCGACCTTGAGTTTCCCGGTGGCGGGAACCTTGATGGTCGAGCCAACCGAAAGCGAGCCGCTGGCTGAACTGGACCGTTTCTGCGAGGCGATGATCGCGATCCGCGGCGAAATCGCCCAGGTCGAAAGCGGCGCCTGGCCGCGCGAAGACAACCCGCTGAAGGCCGCACCGCATACGGCGCAGACGCTGCTGCGCACCGATTGGCCGCATCCCTATGCCCGTGAGCTGGCGGCCTATCCGCTGCCCGGGTTGCGGCTTGCCAAATATTGGTCGCCAGTCGGCCGGGTCGACAATGTCTATGGCGATCGCAACCTGTTCTGCTCGTGCCTGCCGGTGAGTGCGTTCGACGGCGACGAATGAGAACGTCAGCGTGAACCTCACCCACCCCGCCGTCCGCCCGCACCATCCCGGCGCGGCACGCTGAACCGCAATGGCTGTCTCGGTCTTTGACCTGTTCAAGATCGGCATCGGCCCGAGCAGCTCGCACACGGTCGGCCCGATGCGGGCTGCGCGCCTGTTTGTGCAGCGACTGGTGCATCACGAGTTGCTCGACCAGACCCGGCGCGTCAGGTCCGAGCTGTTCGGCTCGCTCGGTGCCACCGGCAAGGGGCATGGCAGCGACAAGGCGGTGCTGCTCGGACTGTGCGGACACGAACCCGATACGGTCGATGTCGAACAGGTTCCGGCGCTGCTGGCAGCGATCCGCACCGATCGCCGCGTGCTGCTGGCCGGTCGACACGTGATCGATTTCGACGAGCGTGCCGACCTGAGCTTCCATCGCCGCCAGCGCCTGCCTTTTCACACCAATGGCATGCGCTTCACCGCCTTCGCCGAAGATGGAACCGAGCTCGACAGCCGCAGCTACTACTCGGTCGGCGGCGGCTTTGTGGTCAGTGACGAAGTGGCGGCAGACGGCTCGAAGCAGAAGGCGATCGTTCCGGACACGACCGCGCTGCCACTGCCGTTCCACTCGGGTGCGGAGCTGCTGCAGATCACGCAGCGCGAGCAATGCAGCATCGCCGAGGTGATGCGCCGCAACGAGCGCCACTGGCGCAGCGATGCCGAGATCGACCAGGGTTTGCTGACGATCTGGTCGGTGATGCAGGCCTGCGTCGAGCGGGGCTGCCGCACCGACGGCGTGTTGCCAGGCGGCTTCAAGGTCAGGCGCCGTGCGCCCGAGATCCACCGTCAACTGACCGGGCAATCGAGCATCGTGACCCAGCACGGCCATCCATCGCTGATCGGCGGTGCCGGTGATCCGCTCGAGGTGCTGGACTGGGTCAACCTGTTCGCATTGGCCGTCAACGAGGAAAACGCGGCCGGCGGACGCGTCGTCACTGCGCCGACCAACGGCGCGGCCGGCATCGTGCCAGCGGTGCTGCACTACTACCGGCGTTTCCTGCCGGGCGCCGATGATCGCGGCGTGATCGATTTCCTGCTGACCGCTGCCGCGATCGGCCTGCTCTACAAGGAGAACGCATCGATCAGCGGCGCCGAGGTCGGCTGCCAGGGCGAGGTCGGCGTCGCCTGCTCGATGGCCGCCGGCGGCCTGTGCGCGCTGCTCGGCGGCAGCCCGGAGCAGGTCGAGAACGCAGCCGAGATCGGCATGGAACACCACCTGGGCCTGACTTGCGATCCGGTCGGCGGATTGGTGCAGATCCCGTGCATCGAACGCAACGCGATCGCGTCGGTGAAGGCCATCAACGCGGCCCGCATGTCGCTTCGCGGCGACGGCAGCCACCATGTCAGCCTCGACAAGGTGATCAAGACCATGCGCGAGACCGGCGCCGACATGATGAGCAAATACAAGGAAACGGCGCGCGGCGGCCTGGCCGTCAACATCGTCGAGTGTTGAGATCGCGAATATCGGCGCCATCGTGAACATGAGCGACGCATGAGCGCGCAGGACGAGGCGGCGCAGGAGCGGCGCAGGAGCGGCGCAGGAGCGGCTTCAGCCACGCTTCCGGATCTCGAAACGCAACAAAGCACGGCGGAAGCCGCTCCTACGATGCTTCGACGAAGGTGCTCACAATCACGGCATGACCGCAAAACAAGCCATCAAGACTGCGAAATCGCCGCGCGCGGCGCCTCAGACCGTGCTGGTCCTGCAAGGCGGCGGGGCCCTGGGCGCCTATCAGCTCGGCGTCTACAAGGCCTTGCACGAGCGGGGCGCCGAACCCGACTGGGTGATCGGCACCTCGATCGGGGCCATCAACGCCGCACTGATCGCCAGTAACCCGCCCGCCCGGCGGCTGGAACGAATGACGGCGTTCTGGCAACGGGTCGAGCAGCGTGACCATGTGCTGGCCGACTGGTTCGACCTCACGCTGGGGCAGACGCTCGCCAATGCCGGCACGATCACCCAGGGGGTCGACGGTTTTTTCAGCCCAAGACCCGGCGTCTGGTTGTGCCCGCAGCTGCCGGTCGGGGTCGAGCAGGCTTCCTACTACAGCACTGAACCGCTGCGCGAGACGCTGGCCGAACTGCTCGATCCGGCGTTGCTGGCCGAACCGCCGATCCGCCTGACGGTGGGCGCGGTCGGCGTGGCCAGCGGCAAGATGCATTATTTCGACAGCAGCGTGGCCGCTACGCGCCTGCAAATCGACCACATCGTGGCTTCAGGCGCCCTGCCCCCCGCGTTTGGCGCGGTGCGGATCGGAGACGAAGCCTTCTGGGACGGCGGCATCTACTCGAATACCCCGATCGAAGCGGTCTTCAATGACCACCCGAGACGCAGCGGTTTGATCTTTGCCGTCAATGTCTGGCATCAGACCGGCCCGGAGCCATCCAGCATCACCGAGGTGATGGCCCGTCAGAAGGACATCCAGTACGCCAGTCGGCATGAGAGCCAGATCGAGCAACAGAAGAAGCTCCATCATCTGCGCCACGTAATCCGCGAGTTGTCGCTGCGGCTCGACACCGGCGCGGCGAAAACGCCCTCGGCCCGCGACCTGGCCGGCTGGGGTTGCGGCACCACGATGCACATCGCCCACCTGAACGCGCCTCGGCTGAGCGCCGAAGATGCCAGCAAGGACATCGATTTCAGCGCCAGCGGCATCCGCATACGCAGCGAAGCCGGCCACCGCGACACGCTGGAAATGCTCGATCGCGCCGACTGGTTGAAGCCGCACGCCGAACTGGAGGGCGTCATCGAGCACCACCTGTTGCGCAACCAGGCCTGAACCCGCGTGCAGCTCGTCTATCGGTACTGTCCCGGGTATCGCACCGATCCGCAACGATTAGCATCCTCGCTGATATGCGAACGATCGTTCGTTTCAATTCCGGGAGACAAGACATGATCAAACCGTCCGGCTACGCCGCACTCGCCGCGACCATCACCTCTGCCGCCCTCCTGGCGGCCTGCGGTGGCGGCGGTGCAGAAGGCACCAAGACCGACACCAGTAACGACCGCGGCTCGCTGATGACCAACCCCCCGCTGCGCGTCACCACGCTCAGCTCGACCGATTTCCTGACCAGCCTGAATGGCAGCGCCTCCGGCCGCAGCCTGCTGCAGGTGGCCGGCACGCCGAAGTGCGGCGTCGACTTCAACTACCTGCAATACGGCACCGTCGGTGCGGCTGGCGAGAAGACCAACGCCAGCGGCGCCTTGATGGTGCCGATCGGCACCGACCCGGCCTGCACCGGCGCGCGGCCGGTCGTGTTGTATGCACACGGCACGACCACCGGCAAGAATTTCAACATCTCGAATGTGCTCGACAGCACTAACCCGGCCTACAGCGAAACGCTGCTGGTCGCTGCGATGTACGCCGCCCAGGGCTTCATCGTCGTCGCACCCAACTACGCCGGCCACGACGATTCCAAGCTCTCGTACCACCCCTACCTGGTGGCCGATCAACAGTCGAAGGAAATGATCGATGCTCTGAGCGCCGCACGCAAGGCGCTACCGAATGTCAGCGCTTCGGAGTCGGGCAAACTCTTCATCACCGGCTACTCGCAAGGCGGGCATGTGGCGATGGCGACCCACAAGGCGATGCAGGCGGCCGGCATGACGGTCACCGCGTCGGCGCCGATGTCGGGCCCGTATGCACTCGCCGCCTTCGGCGACGCGGTGTATTACGGCAACGTCAACCTCGGCGCGACCATCTTCACGCCACTGCTGGTGACCGCGTACCAGAAGGCCTATGGCAACCTGTATACGAATCTGACCGATGTCTACAGCGCCAACTACGCCACCGGCATCGATACGCTGCTGCCGTCGCTGACCTCGCTTACAACCCTGATCCAGCAGGGCCGTCTGCCGCAGACCGCGATGTTCAGCAGCACGCCGCCGACTGCTCCGGCCGGCTCACCCGCCTCGCTGCAGCCGACCTTGAACGCCATCACGCCGCCGAAAACGCCGGCTTCGCTGGCGCCGCTGTTCGCGCTTGGTTTCGGCCCGAGTCCGCTGATCACCAATTCGGCACGCCTGACCTATCTGCTGGACGCAATCGCCAATCCGGATGGTGCTGTCCCGACGCTGACAACCGGTGCTCAGGCGGCTGCTCCGAAGCATCCGATGCGTGTCGCAGCCAAGCTCAACGACCTGCGCAACTGGACCCCCACCCGTCCGGTGCTGCTGTGCGCGGGCAATGGTGATCCGACCGTGTTCTACAGCCTCAACACGCAGCTGATGCAGGGCTACTGGAGCGCGCCGTCGCCGGCCCGTGTGGCGCCTGGTTTGCTGACCGTGCTCGATGTCGACTCGGCACCGACCGGCGCCACCGATCCGTACGCCACGGCGAAGGGCGGCTTTGCGCAGTTGAAGGCCAGCACCGCGCAACAAGCAGTGGCCGCCGGCGCGACCGATGGTGGCGCCAGTGCCGTCACCCAGGCTTACCATGCCTCGCTGGTGCCGCCGTTCTGCAATGCCGCCGCCCGCGGCTTCTTCCAGCAGGTGCTCGCCGCCGGCCTTTGAACCCGGCACCGGATCAGCACGGCATTTCCGGTCCGGATAAACTGAAACACCGAGGCCGCGCCCTGCTGGGCGCGGCCCTTTTTTTGCCGTCACGTCGCCCGCCATGCTCGATCAACTCGCCACCACTGCACGCCGCGCAGCTCCCGTCGTTGACCGCTGGACGGTGCGCGGCGTGGTCGAACGCTCGGAGGAGCTGAATGTCCGGCAAGGCGTGGTGCAGGCACCGAGCCGCCGCCTCGACCGCGGCGCGATGGTCTGTGTGGCCGACCGCGGCGGCCACGGTTTCGCGGCGACCGCCGACACCAGCGAGGTCGGATTGCGCGAGGCCTTCGGGCGGGCGCGGGATCTGGCCCATGCGATGGCGGGCCGCACCGGCGTCGACACGTCTACCCTGCCCCCGGGTGCTGCGTCAGGCCGCTACGCGACATCGACCGACCGACCGGCAGCCGGCCTGGGGATCGGCGACAAGCTCGAGTTGTTGCGCTCGGTCGATGCGGCGACCCGGCTCGATGCCCGCATCGTCGACTGGGCGGCAAGCCTGTGGACGCTCGACATCGAGCAGCGCTTCATCAGCAGCGACGGCGCCGACGCCAACCAGCATTGGCAGTTCGTGATTCCGAATATCCAGGCCACCGCGTCCGCCAACGGCGTCACCCAGACCCGCTCGGCAGCCGGGCAATACAACGGCTATTGCCAGCAAGGCGGGCTCGAGGTGCTGGATCGCGCACGCTTCACGCAGGACGGCCCGCGGGTGGCGGCCGAGGCGATCGAGCTGACGCTTGCTCCACAGTGCCCGAGCGGCGACATGGACGTGCTGCTGATGCCCGATCAGATGATGCTGCAGATCCACGAATCGATCGGTCATCCGCTCGAACTCGATCGCATCCTCGGCGACGAGCGCAATTTCGCAGGTACCAGCTTCGTCACGCTCGACATGTTCGGCCACTACCGCTACGGAAGCGAATTGCTGAACGTGAGCCATGATCCGAGCCGCGTCGAACAGCTGGCCAGCTTTGGATTCGACGACGATGGCATGCCCGCGCAGCGCCAGTTGCTGATCGACCAGGGCATTCTGAAACGCCCGATCGGCGGCGAGTTGTCGCAAGCCCGCGCCCGGGCCCGCGGCTTCGAAGTCGGCGCCGTCGCCACTTCGCGCGCCTCGGGTTGGAACCGGGCACCGATCGATCGGATGAGCAACCTCAACATCGAGCCCGGCGATTCGACCTTGCCGCAGATGATCGCCAGCATCGAATTCGGCGTGCTGATGAAGACCAACCAGAGCTGGAGCATCGACGATTCGCGCAACAAGTTCCAGTTCGGCTGCGAATACGGTCAGGTGGTTCGCAATGGTCAACTGGCCGAAGTGGTTCGTAATCCGGGTTATCGGGGGATCAGCGCCACCTTCTGGCGCTCGCTCACGATGCTCGGTGACCCATCCACCTGCGAAGTGATGGGAACGCCGTTCTGCGGCAAGGGCGAGCCGACCCAGGTGATCCGGGTCGGGCATGCGGCGCCCGCCTGCAAGTTCTCGAAGGTCATGGTGTTCGGGGGCGACGACTGATGACCACCGATCGCCTCACCGAGCACGCGTTCTTCAGCGCCCTGGCCGACGCGGTATGCGTGGCACCGGCCGACGACGATTGGCGGATCATGCTGTTGCTGAAGGCCGAAGCCAGCCAGTTCATTCGATTCAACCAGGCACACGTGCGGCAGGCGACCGATGTGCGGCAGGCCTACGCCACGCTGTCGGTGGTCGATGGCGGACGCCGCATCGAGACCACACTGAGCCTGAGCGGTCTGCTCGATGCGGACTGCGCCGCGCTGTGTGCCGAACGCGATGTGATGCTGGCCGACCTGCTCAGTGTGCCGGATGATCCCTACCTGTTGTTGCCCAACACGGTTAACCATTCCGATCGGCGCGAAACCGGCCGCCTGCCGACTGCCGACGATCTGATCGCAACCGTTTGTTCTGCGGCCCGCGGACTGGATTTGGTCGGTTTCTTTGCCGCCGGTCCAGTGGTGCGCGGCTTCGCCGACAGCCGTGGCCAGCGCAACTGGCATGCTGTCGAGAGCTTCCATTTCGACTGGTGCGTGTATCAGGCGGGCGACAAGGCGGTCAAGGCCGCCTATGCCGGCACGCACTGGAGCGCCGATGAGTTCAGCGCGCGGCTGGCCGAATCGGCGCGCCGATTGCCCTTGCTGGCCAAACCGCCACGCGTCTTGCCGGCCGGTAGCTACCGCGCCTACTTCGCGCCACCTGCGATGGGTGAACTGCTGGGCATGCTGGGCTGGAGTGGTCTTGGCACCAAGCACCGACGCACCGGAACATCGTGCCTGATGCGGCTGGCCGACAGCCCAACCAGCACCGGTACCCGCCTTCACGCTGATTTCCACCTGCATGAAGCAACCACCAGCGGGCTGGCTCCGGCATTCACCGACGAAGGATTCGTGAAACCGGCGTCGGTCACGCTGATCGAGGCCGGCATCGCGCGCGATACTCTCACGTCGCCACGTTCAGCGCGCGAATTCGACCTTGCGGCCAACGGTGCCAACCCCGCCGAAGCGCCGGAATCGCTGAGCCTGGCGCCCGGGTCGCTGGATATCGACGACGCGCTGCATGCGCTCGAAACCGGTCTCTACGTCAGCGACCTCTGGTACCTGAACCATTCCGATCGTGCGGCCAGCCGCCTGACCGGCATGACCCGGTTCGCCTGTTTCTGGGTCGATGGCGGAAAACTGGTCGAACCACTGCAGGTGATGCGTTTCGACGATTCGTTCCTGCGGATGTTCGGCAAGGGCCTGCTCGGCCTGACCCGGCAGACCGAATTGCTGCCCGACAGCAGCACCTATGGCGAACGGCAGCTGGCTTCAGTCACCACCCCGGGCGCGCTGGTCGAGGACTGGCGGCTGACTTTGTAAGACGGGGTCCAGGGGTCGCCCGTCGGGCTGATATCGATCAATCCAGCGCCTGGCAACGCGATAGGCATCTTGGGCAACACTGGAACGGCTTACGCATGCTGCACCTGCACATTTCGACTTGTTCAGGAGCCGCAACCCATGTTGGACAGCACGAAGAATCAGTTTTCCCACGTCAAGGCGGGCGATACCCCGTGGCGCAGCGATGGACTGCGCGAATTTTTCCTGTATCGCGACCTCGGAGTCGAATCGGCCACCGGTGGCAAGGTGATCGCACAACTCGTGAAGGCCAACTAGCACCCGAAAAGGGCACGGGTTGGCACCGTCATGGGGCCGAATTCCACATCGTGATCATGACCAAGGGCTGGGCGCGCTTCATGTACGAAGACACAGAGGCGCTGGTCGAAGCCGGTGATTGCGTGCACCAACGCCCCGGCATCACGCATTTCCTGTTCGACTATTCACCCGACTTGGAATACGTCGAGATCGTCAGCCCAGCCGACTTTTCCAGCATCGATGCGGAAGGGCCCTGCGCCGTGCCGACGCCTGCGGCCTGGGAGTGAGATTCCAGATCGGCTGAGTGTCGACTGGCATCGTCCTTGGCTCGATCAGTGAGCATTCGTCGACAGTTGGGTCAGCTGGGGTCAGCGGCTTCAGCGTAGCGACGGAGCGGGGCTTGGCTTCGGCGGAACGATGTGGCGGGCGGAGGCTTCAGCGTAGCGACCTCTGACGACATCTGGCGCATCACGAGCGGCGAGCAGACGCTCGTGGCGCTGGGATTCAAGAACAGCTTCCGCGACTA
>JANNNE010000303.1:0-41542 GCA_031398385.1 Ideonella sp. | reverse complement strand
CAGTTCGGTCAGCATCGCGCCGACCTTGGTCAGGTGCAGGCGCGCCACCTTCTCGTCCAGGTGCTTCGGCAGAACATAGACCTTGCCCGACTCGTACTGGTCGCTCTTCGTGAACAGTTCGATCTGCGCGATCGTCTGGTTCGCGAAACTCGACGACATCACAAAACTCGGATGCCCGGTTGCGCAACCCAGGTTCACCAAACGGCCCTTGGCGAGCAGCGTGATCTTCTTGCCGTCCGGGAAGGTGATGTGATCGACTTGCGGCTTGATCTCGTCCCATTCGCATTTCTCGAGCGCAGCGACGTCGATCTCGTTGTCGAAGTGACCGATGTTGCAGACGATGGCCTCGTTCTTCATCGCAGCCATGTGCTCGTAACGGATCACGCTCTTGTTGCCGGTGGCCGAGACGAAGATGTCGGCCTTGTCGGCGGCATATTCCATCGTCACGACCTTGAAACCTTCCATCGCGGCCTGCAGCGCGTTGATCGGGTCGATCTCGGTGACCCAGACCTGCGCCGACAGCGCACGCAGCGCCTGTGCCGAGCCCTTGCCGACGTCGCCGTAACCGGCCACACAGGCCACCTTGCCGGCGATCATCACGTCGGTGGCGCGCTTGATCGAGTCGACCAGCGATTCGCGGCAGCCGTACAGGTTGTCGAACTTGCTCTTGGTGACGCTGTCGTTGACATTGATGGCCCGGAACATCAGGGTGCCCTTGGCGCTCATCTCGTTCAGGCGCAACACGCCGGTCGTCGTTTCTTCGGTGACACCGATGATCTGCGCGCTCTTGCGGCTGTACCAGCCGGAGTCCTGCGCCAGCTTGGCCTTGATCGCGGCGTAGAGGCAGGTTTCCTCTTCGCTGGTCGGCTTGTCGAGCAGCGAGGCGTCCTTCTCTGCGCGTTTGCCCAGGTGCATCAGCAGCGTCGCGTCGCCGCCGTCGTCGAGGATCATGTTCGGGCCTTCGCCGTCGGTGCCCTTGGCGCCGAATTCGAAGATGCGGTGAGTGAAGTCCCAGTATTCGGTCAGGTTCTCGCCCTTGTGCGCGAAGACAGGTGTGCCGACGACTGCGAGTGCGGCAGCGGCGTGATCCTGGGTCGAAAAGATGTTGCACGAGGCCCAGCGCACATCGGCGCCGAGTGCCTGCAGCGTCTCGACCAGCACCGCGGTCTGGATCGTCATGTGCAACGAGCCAGTGATGCGTGCGCCTTTCAGCGGCTGGCTCTTGGCAAATTCTTGACGGATCGCCATCAGACCGGGCATTTCGGTCTCGGCGATCTTGATTTCCTTGCGGCCCCAGTCGGCGAGCGACAGGTTGGCAACGGCGTGGTCTTGCTTGGTTTTGAAAACAGCGTTCATGTTCGGGCTCCGTCTGGATGTGGAACCCGCTCGGCATGCCGGACGCGATGAGGAAGAAGACAGTTCTCCACTCACCCACGAAGACACATCGTGCGGGTGAGCGCGGTTGCAATGAAGGGTCTCGAGCCTGGGATGCCACAGCCATGCCGGGCACCTTGCAACGCTCCTCGAAACAATTGAATATTCTAGCCCGGTCTGGCAATTGACGCTCGGCCGGGTGGTGATACCGACAAATTGCTGCCGTCGAGTCGACGCAAATCGAGTGCCAGAACCCCGCAACGCGCCTGCTGATTCCGCCCTGTTACACGGACCTCGGGACGTTTGCAGACTGAATCGAACCCAGCCGTCGCACAATGAGGGCTGAAGTCTCGAGGAGAACCGATCGATGATGTACAAATTCAAGTCAAAAGCCGCTGGCGACGTGATCATGTTGCAGCCCAACGGAGATCAGGTGATGCGGATCCTGGGCCGCGAACCTGCAGCCAAGGGCATTTTCGAGGCGGGCAGCCTGGCTGCTGCAATTTCGGCACTCGAATCGGCGGTCACCGCTGAAGAGGCGGCGCGCCGCCAGGCGGATGCCGAGGCGGCCGCCGATCCGGAAGCCACGATCAAGCGTGACGCCGTGTCGCTTCGGCAGCGCGTCTGGCCGCTGGTCGACATGATGAAGCGGTCCCAAACTGCCGGCGAGGATATCGTCTGGGGCGTCTGAGGTGGGTGGCAACCCGGAAGTCGGCACGCGTGTGTTCGCGATTCGCCATGGTGAGACGGCCTGGAACCTCGCGACCCGAATCCAGGGCCAGCTCGATATCGGCCTGAACGAGACGGGACGCTGGCAAGCCGGGCGGCTTGCCGAGGCGCTGTCGGGGGAGTGTCTGGCGGCGGTGTATTCGAGCGACCTGTCCCGTGCCTTCGATACGGCGACCGTGGCGGCCGAGCGAGCCGGCTTGAGGGTGGTCATCGACAGCGGTTTGCGCGAACGCCACTTCGGCAGCTTCCAGGGACTGACATTCAAGGAAATCGAAGCCCGCTGGCCCGATCAGAGCGAGCGCTGGCGCAAGCGTGACCCCGATTTCGCGCCGCCCGGCGGGGAGTCATTGACCGAGTTCTACGATCGCAGCGTGAGTGCGGCGCAGCGCCTGTCCAGCGCTCATCCGGGTCGGTCGATCGCGCTGATTGCCCACGGCGGCGTGCTCGACTGCCTGTATCGGGCTGCGACCCGGCAGTCCCTGCAGGCACCGCGGACCTGGCTGGTCACCAATGCCAGCATCAACCGGCTGCTGCACAGCGAGCAGGGCTTCACGTTGATCGGCTGGGCCGACGGGGGTCACCTCGAATCGGCCGAACTCGCGCTCGACGAGACCGGCGACGGTGAAGTGGCGGTCGACCGCGCCGGGCCGGCCGCATGACCGCGACACCGGCTGCGTCGGACGGATCCGGTGTCGCGGCGATCCGGACCCCGGCGCTGGTGATCGACCTCGACGCGATGGAGCGCAACCTGGCTTCGATGGCCCGATTTGCTCGTGAGCGCGGCCTCAGGCTGCGTCCGCACGCCAAGATGCACAAGAGCGCGCGCATCGCCGGCCTGCAGATCGCGGCCGGCGCGGTCGGTGTGTGTGTGCAGAAGCTGGCCGAAGCCCAGGCATTGGCCGACGGCGGAATCGACGACATCTTCATCACCAACGAAATCATCGACCCGGCGAAGCTGGCCGAGGTTGCGATGCTGGCGGCGCGAATCCGACTGGCGATCTGCGTCGACTCCGCGCTTGGCATCGAGCGGCTGGAGCAGGCCGTTCGCGAGGCCGGCAGCCGAATCGATGTGTTCATCGAGATCGATGTGGGCCAGGGTCGCTGCGGCGTCGCTGCCGAACAGGCCATTGTGCTGGCGCTGCAACTGCAACGCTCGCAAGCCGGCTCGAGCGGGCTGCGCTTTGCCGGTCTGCAGGCCTATCACGGCGCGGCGCAGCACCTGCGAAGTCCGGCTGAGCGCCACGGCGCGATCGACATCGCGGTGGAGCGGGTGCGCCGTGTGCTTGCCGATCTGCACGCATCGGGCGTCCCCTGTCAGCTGGTCACCGGTGCCGGAACCGGCAGTTTTTTCAACGAGGCGGCCAGCGGCATCTACCGGGAGCTGCAAGCCGGAAGCTATCTGTTCATGGATGCCGACTACGCGGCCAACCAGGTCGAACCAGGCGCGCCGGTGTTCGAACACGCGCTCTTCATCAAAAGCCAGGTGATCAGTCGGCACCACGACCGGGCGGTCGTCGACGCCGGCCACAAGTCGCACGCCATTGATTCCGGCCTGCCGACGGTGCACGGGCGAGATCTCGGCTTCGCCAACGGCGGCGACGAACACGGCATCCTGAGGGCTGCCGGGGACGGTTTGCCCGAACTCGGTGAAGTCGTCTGGTTGATCCCGGGGCATTGCGATCCGACCGTCAATCTGCATGACCATTTCGTGGCGGTACGCGGCGGGCTCAGCGGCGGCACGGTGGAGGCCTTGTGGCCGGTCGACGCACGAGGGTGTATTCGTTGAGGCCGAGCTGATCGGGCTTGCCCGACAGTGGCTTTATGTGTACACAGTTGCTCACAAATTCTTGTACGATCCCCGGTTTCGCTCGTTATGGCGCGTTTCTGCTCGGCAAGGTGTTGCCGAACGGGTTGCAAAGCGGGTCGCCTGACGGAATTGAACGCGTGGTTCGCTCGCATCGGCGCACGGGCGCATACGTGCTTCTGAACTGTTGAAGACCTTGACTCGAAGCCCGGTAGTCACCGATGCCCGCCCTCGCCTGGGGGCGGTTCGGCTGCCGTCGTTGCCGGATGTGCTGCTGCAGCTGCTGGCGCTATATCGGCGCGACGATGCCTCGATCGACGATTTCGCGGCCTTGATCGAGGCCGATCCGGCGATGGCTGCCAAGGTCATGGCGGTGGCCAACAGCGCAGCCTATCGCAGCCTGGGCGAAACCGGCCCGGTCCGCAGTCTGCCGCGCAGCTTGCAGATCCTGGGTACCGAGACGGTGCGCACCATCGTGATCAGCCAGGCCATCTTCCAGGCCATGCACAGTGTCCCGGCACTGCGTCGCGTCGATCTGACGCCTTATTGGCGGCATTCGCTGCTGACCGCGGCGTTGTGCCGCGAACTGGCGCGCCGAATCGAGGGTGTGCAGGAAGACGAGGCCTACCTGGCGGGGCTGCTGCACGACATCGGCCGGCTGGCGCTGCTTGCCGCCGCGCCGGAATTCCATGCCGAAGGCATCAGCGCGCACGACGATCCAGCCCGCTGCGAAGTCGAACGGCGCTGGCTGCTGGTGGATCACGCCGAAGCCGGTGCCTGGTTGATCGGACACTGGCGGCTGAGCCGTGGGTTGTCGGACAGCGCCCGCTACCACCACGAGCCTTTGGCGCGGCTGGTCGGCACCGAACCCTTGATTCGCGTCGTTGCGATGGCGCACCTGATCGCGCAGGAGTCTCCCGACGTGAAACAGGTTGCCGAGGCTGGCGCGCTCTGCGGCCTCAGCATGACGCAGATTTCCGAAGCCACCGAACAGGCCGATTCGAAATTGCGCCGGGTTGCCGAGCAACTCGGCATCGGCCTGGATGACAGCGGCACGCCGATGCGCTCGTCGACCGCGGCCGAACAGCTCGAGCGCGAGGTCGAACCCTTGCTGGTCGCGACGACGCTGCTGGCCGATCAGGTCGTCGAACGCAACCACTTGCAGCAGCTTGCGCATATCGCCGGCACCGCGCGCATGGTGTTCCAGTTCGAAGAAGTGGTGCCGATGGTGGCCGACGCCGACGGCACCCTGCGCTGGATCGGCTCGACCGGCGAATCGCCGCTGGCCGCCGGTTTGTTGGGTCACTGGCAAGGTTTCTCGCTGCCGATCGATACATCGCCGCGCCTTCGCGATGCGATTGCTGCGCGCCGCCCGTTGACGATCGACCGCAGCCGAGACGCCGCCGGCGCACTGACGATCGCCGAAGACCAGTTGTTGCGGCTGTTGGCGACCGACCAGTTGATCGGCCTGCCACTGCATATCGGCGGACCGAAGGGCAGCGGTGCAGCGGCCGTTTTGTTCTGCACCGGCGATGCGGCCCTCATCACGGAGCTGACCGCGAAACATGGTTTCCTCAGCGCCTTTGTGGCACGTGCGCAGGCGTCGACTCGACGCGCGGCGCTGCGCCGCGAGGACACCCTCGAACTGATCGATCGGCACGCGTCGGCCCAGATCGAAGCGGCGCGCGATCTGGCGCACGAAGTCAGCAACCCGCTGTCGATCATCCAGAACTACCTCGAGATCCTGAACGTCAAATTGGGCACATCGGACGCGCTGTCGATCGACGAGCAGCAGGACCTGAGCGGGGACATCGCCCTGCTGCAGCAGGAGGTGGCGCGTGTCGGCCGGCTGGTCCGGACCATTGCCGAGCAGCCTGCGGCGGCGCAGGCAGGCACGGTGGACGTCAATCGGCTGATCGGCGAGACGGTGCGATTGTTCCGTTCGCAGGCCGAGGTCTCGGGCATCACGATCTCGGGCCACCTGCAGACGGAGCGGATCGAACCGGCTGTCGAGCGTGATTCGGTCGAACAGGTGCTGGTCAATCTGGTGAAGAACGCAATCGAGGCAATGTCGACCCCGCAGGGCGTCGATTCGGCTGGTCCGGACGGCGCGCAAATCGTGGTCTCGAACCAGGGCCTGGTCAACCGCGATGGGCGCCTGTGGCTGGAGATCGATGTTCGCGACAACGGGCCGGGGATGCCAGCGCAAATGTTGTCGGAGCTCTTCGTCGGCCAGCCTGCGCGGGGTCAGCCAGCCAACGCGGCGTCGACGCCTGCGGGCAATCTGAATCCGGGCCGTGGCCGTGGCCTGACAATCGTCTACCGTCTGGTTCAGGCGATGGGCGCGACGATCCAGTGTCGCAGCAACGTCGCCGGAACCAGCTTCACCATCCAGTTGCCTTGCCTGCATGACAGGTCGAGCACTGAAACCGGGCCGGACCGTCGATGAAATCCCAACCCGGCAATCGACTGCGCGCCGCACAGGCTGCCGACCGGCATTGGCCGCAGCCGACCGCGTTGGTCGATCACGTGTCGGCCCGCGTGCCGCGGCTGCTGCTGGTCGATGACGACAGGCTGCATCTGAAAAGTCTGTCCGCGTTGCTGCGGGCGGCCGGCTACGAAGCAACGCCGGTGGACAGTGCTTGCGGCGCGATGCAGAAGCTGCAGGGAAGTGAATTCGACCTCGTTCTGCTCGATCTGCGCATGCCGGGTCAGGGTGGCAACGCGGTGATGGAGCATATCCAGACCGCATCGGTCGACGTTGCCGTGATCGTGGTCAGCGGCGAATCGCGGATCGATGCCGCGATCGGTGCCTTGCGCCGCCGAGCCGACGACTTTGTCCGCAAACCCTATCTGCCTGCCGATCTGCTGCGCAGCATCGAACACACCTTGCAACGCCGGCGCCTGCTGATCGAAAACCGCAGCATGGCGCAGCAACTGGAGCACTCCGAGCGTCTTTATCGGCATCTGGTCGACAGTTCGCCGGACATGATCTACATGCTCGATGCGCAGGGGCGGTTCACGTTCGTCAACGACCGCTTCGAATCACTGCTCGGAATCGAGCGCGACAGCCTGATCGGGCGCCACTATTCATCGGTCATCCAGGACGACGACCTGCCGGCGGCGCGTTATGTGTTCCACGAGCGCCGGGTCGGCGATCGTGCGGCGCGCAATGTCGAATTGCGGCTCAGGCCGCTGTCGCTGTTGCCGGCGCAGCCCGACGCCAGCTCGGGCTTCAAGACCCTGCTGTTCAATTCGGTCGCCATGTACGGGCCGACCATGCCGTTGGAAGGGGGTGGCGCATCCACGTATGGCGGAACCTACGGTGTCGCGCGCGACCTCACCGAGCGCAAGCGGGCCGAGGAGCGGATCTCGCATCAGGCCTACCACGACATCCTGACCGACCTGCCGAATCGGATCCTGTTTCGGGACCGGCTCGAGGTCGCGATGTTGCAGGCGATGCGCAGCGGCTGCGAACTGGCCGTGATGTTCATCGATCTGGACCGCTTCAAGATGGTCAACGACACCCTCGGGCACCTGCTCGGCGACGATCTGCTGAAGGAGGCGGCGAGCCGCCTGAAGGATGTGCTGCGGGCCGGCGACACCCTGGCGCGCCTCGGCGGCGATGAATTCATCATCATGCTGCCGCGCTTGGGCAGCCGCGAAGATGCCGCTGTGGTGGCGCGAAAGATTCTGGAATGCCTGCAGTTTCCGTTCGTGCTGGCCGAACACGAGGTACGGATTTCGGCCAGCATCGGAATCTCGGTCTATCCCGTGCATGGCACCACCATCGATCAGTTGCTGGCTCATGCGGACATCGCGATGTACCGCGTGAAGGCGGACGGGAAAAACGGCCACTGCTTCTTTCGCGCCGACATGCTCGATGCGTCGCAGTACAAGCTGTCGCTCGACCGCGGTCTGCGCCTGGCCCTCGAACGCGGCGAACTGGAGATGTTCTATCAGCCGCAGATCGACGTTCGCACCGGCCGCATCATCGGGGCCGAAGGCCTGATGCGCTGGCGGCACCCAGATCGCGGCCTGCTCACCGCCAGCGAGTTTCTTCCATTTGCGGAGGAGGTCGGGCTGATCGTTCCGATCAGCGACTGGATGCTCGAGACGGTATGCCGCGATCTGAGCGAATGGACGGCGCTGGGTGCTGACGATGTGACGCTGGCGATCAATTTGTCGCCCCAGTATCTCGAACGAGGGGACTTCGTCCGCAAGCTGGTCGAGGCCCAGGGTCGCTGGGGTTTCGCGATGAGCCGGATCGAGGTCGAGATCACCGAGAACGTCAGCATCCGCAATCCGCAGCATGTGATCGATCAGCTCAACATGTTGTGCCGGCTCGGCGTCAGCGTGGCCATCGACGATTTCGGTACCGGCTACGCATCGCTGGCCTATTTGCACCGGTTTCCGATCCGCACCGTCAAGATCGATCAGTCGTTCGTGCGCGAGATCCTGCATGCGCAAGGTCATTGCCCGGTCGTGCTGGCGATCATCTCGATGGCCACCGGACTCGGCATGAACGTGATCGCCGAAGGCGTCGAGACCACTGAAGAGTCGGCCTACCTCGAGCAGGCCGGATGTCCGCGAATGCAGGGCTTCCTGTTCTATTCGGCGCTGGCGAATGCCGAATTCATGAGCCTGCTCGCCGAGCAGACAGCGGGGCGTCGGCCGGCCTCCTGGCACGGCCATCACCGCAGCGGTGGCCAGGGTCGCTTGCTGTTCGAATCGTGAAGCCGCCGCCCGACGCAGCGCTGCCGGTCAGCTGCGGCTGAACAGATCGTCACCCGCCTGGGCCGGTGGCGGCGCCACGCCGAGGTGCCGGTACGCGGCGAGCGTGGCGATGCGCCCGCGCGGCGTGCGTTGCAGAAATCCCTGCTGGATCAGGTAGGGTTCGATCACATCCTCGATGGTTCCAGGTTCCTCGCCGATCGCTGCGGCGACATTGTCCAGGCCGACCGGGCCGCCGTCGAAGCGGTGCACGACCGCTTCGAGCAGCTTGCGGTCCATCACATCGAAACCCTGCGGGTCGACATCGAGCATGGCGAGCGCCAGGTTGGCGACCGCCACGTCGATCGTGCCGTTGCCTTTCACATCGGCATAGTCGCGAACCCGGCGCAGCAGCCGGTTGGCAATGCGCGGCGTGCCGCGCGAGCGCCTGGCGATCTCGAACGCGCCTTCGGGATCGGTGGGTACTTTCAGCAGTGCCGCGGACCGGGTGACGATGCGGGTCAATTCCTCGGCGCTGTAGAACTCCAGGCGCGCGACGATGCCGAAGCGGTCGCGCAGCGGGTTGGTCAGCATGCCGGCTCGGGTGGTGGCGCCGACCAGCGTGAACGGCTGCAGGTCGAGCTTGATGCTGCGCGCCGCCGGGCCCTCGCCGATCATGATGTCGATCTGGTAGTCCTCCAGCGCGGGGTAGAGGATTTCTTCTACGACCGGACTCAAGCGGTGGATTTCGTCGATGAACAACACGTCGTTGCGCTCGAGGTTGGTCAGGATCGCCGCCAGATCCTTCGGCTTCTCGAGCACCGGGCCGCTGGTCTGGCGCATGTTGACACCCAGCTCGTTGGCGATGATGTGGCTGAGGGTGGTCTTGCCCAGCCCGGGTGGCCCGAACAGAAGCACGTGATCCATTGCCTCGCTGCGTTTGCGTGCCGCACCGATGAAGATCTCGAGTTGTCCGCGCGCCTTGGCCTGCCCGATGTACTCCTGCAGGCCCTTCGGGCGCAAGGCACGTTCGATGGCTTCCTCGTTCGGCGAAATCGGTGCCGCGCTGACGACGCGCTTCGGTATCGCAAAATCGTCGGTCTGGATGCTCATGACGCATTATCCTGTTGCCGCAAGATCAACCACTCACCCTTTTCCTTGTACGGAGCGACGACGGATGTCCCCCTTTCGAAACTATTCGGCCGGTCTGCTGTTGGTCGGCTTGCTGGCATCACCTTGGGCGATGGCCGAGCGGGTCAAGGTCGGGTCGGTCGAGATCGACCGCGTGTATGCCCGCGGCACCGCGGCGGGCCAGGCGATGAGCAGTGCCTACTTGAGCATCCGCAACGCGGGTGCAGCGGATCGCTTGTTGTCGGCCACCACGCCGGTGGCAGCCGCTGTCGAATTGCACAGCATGAGCATGGACGGCAACGTGATGCGGATGCGCCAGATCGATGCGGTCGATCTGCCCACCGGACAGGCGGTCGAGCTCAAACCCGGCGGCCTGCACCTGATGCTGATGGGATTGAAGCAGACCTTGGCGACCGGCAGCCGGTTCGAGATGACGCTGGTATTCGAGAAGGCAGGGCCGGTCAAGGTTCAGGTCGAGGTTGCGGCGCCGGGTGGCGCCCCGGCCCACAAACACTGAGCGCCGGCGATCATTTGCCCAGTGATCGCAGCGCCAGCCGAATGCCTTCGCTGACGCCGATGTCCGCTGGCAGGGCTTTCAATGCCGCTGCCGCTTCGCGATCGTTGTAGCCAAGCGCCATCAATGCCTGCAGGATGTCGGCATGGGCGTCGCCGCCAGTCTGGCGCGTGGCGTCGCCCGGCACGTCGCCGAGTTTGCCTTTGAGCTCGAGCAGCAGCCGTTCGGCGGTTTTCTTGCCGATTCCCGGCACCTTCACCAGCCGACCGCTCTGCTGCTGGCTGACGGCTTGGGCCAGGTCGTCGATGCTGAGCCCGGACAGAATTGACAAGGCCATCCGGGGCCCGACGCCAGAGATCTTGATCAGCAGGCGAAAGGTGTGGCGTTCACCGGCGGTCAGAAAGCCGAACAGCACCTGCGCGTCCTCGCGGACCACGAAATGCGTCAGCAGGCTGACCCGCTCGCCAACGGCTGGCAGATTGAAAAAACTGCTCATCGGCACATCGATTTCGTAACCGACGCCGTTGACATCGAGCAGCACCTGCGGGGGGGTCTTCTCGGCCAACAGGCCGGTGAGTCGTCCGATCATGTCCGGATTATCGATGGGCGGATGCGGCTGGGCGCGCAGGCGATCGTCAGTTCAGGCGACAATCGCGGCCCCAGGGCGTTCTTGCCCCATCTGCCGCTGCCGTGATCCTTCGCCACGCGTTCATTCCCGTCGACAATACCCGCCTCGCACACCTGTGCGGCAGCATGGATGCGCATCTGCGCGATATCGAGACCGCGATGGCGGTGACGATTTCGCGGCGCAACGAGTCGTTTCGCATCGAAGGCGTCAAGGGGCGCGCGGAGCGAGCGGTTGCGCTGCTGCAATCGCTGTACGACCGAGCCCGCAAACCGCTGGAACCGGAGGCCTTCCAGCTGGCATTGGTTCAGGCGGTCGCCGATCCGGCCAGCTTGTCGCGAAGCGCTGCTGGCGTGACGGTCTCCGATGCCACGCCGGCCGAGCCCGATCTGCGCACGCGACGCGGTGATGTGGTCGGACGTACGCCCAACCAGCAGCTGTATCTGCGCAACATCCTCGCCCACGACATCAGCTTCGGCATCGGCCCCGCGGGTACCGGCAAGACTTTTCTGGCAGTGGCCTGCGCGGTCGATGCACTCGAGCGCAGCACCGTCCAGCGAATCATCCTGACCCGGCCGGCGGTCGAGGCCGGTGAGCGGCTCGGTTTTCTGCCCGGCGATCTGGCCCAGAAGGTCGATCCCTACCTGCGTCCGCTGTATGACGCCTTGTACGACTTGATGGGTCTCGACAAGGTAACCCGCGCCTTCGAGAAAGGCCTGATCGAGGTTGCACCGCTGGCTTTCATGCGCGGGCGAACCCTGAACCATGCCTTTGTCATTCTTGACGAGGCCCAGAATACGACGCCCGAGCAAATGAAGATGTTCCTGACCCGCATCGGCTTTGGCAGCAAGTGTGTCGTCACCGGGGATGTCAGCCAGATCGACCTGCCGCGCGGCGAACTGAGCGGCCTGATCGAGGCGGAGCGGATCCTGCGTCGTGTCGACGGAATGGCCACCACCCGGTTCACATCGGTGGATGTGGTCCGGCATCCGCTCGTGGCGCGAATTGTCGAGGCCTACGAAGCGGCTCGCCATGACGCCTCCTGAGGCGACTGCCGCCCGCCGCCGACTCGCGAGAAACTGATGGCAAGACGGGATGCGCGGCCGGCACTGTCGCTGTCGCTGCAGTTTGCGCGCGACGCCACCGTGCGCAGCCATCGTCCGGACTTGCCACGCAGCCAGGTCGTGCGCTGCATTCGAACGGCTCTGGAGCGGCCGGCTGAAATGACGGTGCGCATCGTCGGCGAAGACGAAGGCCGATCGTTGAACCGAGACTATCGACAGCAGGATCACGCCACCAATGTGCTGACCTTCGACTACAGCACCCAGCCCCTGGTGCTCGCCGACCTGGTGTTGTGCGCGCCGGTGATCGAGCGTGAAGCGGCAACGCTGGGCGTCGCGCTGGCGGATCACTATGCCCACCTGCTGGTCCATGGCGCCTTGCATGCTCAGGGTTACGACCACCTCGACGATGAACAGGCTCGACAGATGGAGGGCCTGGAAACTGCGTTGCTGGCGCAGCTTGGCGTCGCCGATCCGTACGCGGCCGGTTGAGGTCGATTGATCAGGTCAAGGTCCGGGGAACGCGGGGCGGCAGCAGCACCGATGCGATTGCCACGCCGATCAGCAGCAGCGCAGCGCCATCCTGCCAATAGAGCGCCTCGCCCAGCCACCAGGCACCCGACAAGGTGCCCAGGACCGGAATCAGCATCACGCTGAGCGTCGACGCCGCCGGTGCGAGTTCACGGGCCAGCAGCAGCCATGCCGGTTGCGCGAAGCCGAAGATCAGCACGCCGTTGTAGAGGACCGCCGCCCAGACAGACGGCGGCAGGGTCTGGATGGCCAGGATCGCCAGCACGTGCCAGACGATCATGTTGGTCAGTGTCAGCCTGGCCAGTTCCGGCCAATCGCTGCGGGCCACCCGCAGCGGCAATTTCATCCATCGGGTCGCCAGGAACAGCAAGGGCAGGCCGAGCAGCATCGACAGCGCGCGAAACGACAGCGGCGGATAACCACTGACACCGAGCTTCAGCACCGGCCAGTTGAAGCCCCAGAACAGGGTCACCGACGCCAGCAGGAACAGCTGGCGCGGGCTGAACCGATCGGCGCTCAACGCGAGCTGCCCAGGTAGCGCTTACGCCAGAACAGCACGCTGACCGCCACGCCGGTGAAGACCAGCAGCCCGATCACGGTCCACAGTCCGGTGCTGCTGTGGATCAGCGGCAGGCGATCGAAATTCATGCCAAAGAAGCCGGTGACCAGATTCAGTGGAAGAAAGATCGCGGTCAGCACGGTCAGGGTCCGCATGATGTTGCTGGTGTGATGGCTTTGCGCGGAAAAATGCATCTGGACGGCCGATTCGGCCGACGATTCGAGCCTCCTGACGTGGCTGAGAACGCGCTCGACATGCTCTTGCACGTCGCGCGAGCGCACCCGCAACAGTTCGCGTTCGCGCTGTTGCGCCGGGTCGTCGCCGCTTGGCCACTCTTCAAGTGTGTCGATCCATTCGACGATCGCGGCCTGCTGATCCTCGCAGGTGTCCTCGAGCAGGTGCAGGGCATTGCGCAAATTCAGCAGCGTGTGCCAATCGAACGGCCGTGCCTGCTTCTGAAAGAGCTGGCGCTGCAACTCGGCTAGTTCGCGAGACAGCAGGCGGCGCAGATCAAGGTAGCTGTCGACCATGTGGTTGATCATGCGCAGCATCAGGTCGGCCGGATTCGGCGGCAACCTGGCGGCATTCCGGGTGTCGTGGCTCTCGCCCTGCTGCGCCAGGCGCGCCGCAAAGAAGTCTCGCACCACGCAGTCGTCGGGATGCACGCTCAACAATACGCGGTCGAACAGCGCGAAGCCGACCGGACTGGTGTCGATGGCTTCGGCGACCGACAACGGAGAGGTCGTTGTTGCAGCCGGATTGTTTCGCGCGTCCGACGCGAGCCGGCGAAACACCAGCAGGTCGTACCACGAGGTCGTACCGAAATGCGAAGGCAGCTGCTTGTTCAGCAGATCCGAAATGTGCAGGTCGACGAGCTCGCCGCCGGTCCAGCGCCGCAGTGTTGCCTGCACCCATGCCGTACGGGATTCGACTTCCTCGCGTGCCAGGCCGATCCAGAGCCAGCCTGCCGCGGGAAGCTGGTCCGGCGGGTCGGGCAGTTCGATGAACTGATCACCATTGATGTGAAAGATCCGCATGCGGCCGCTCGACGTGACGGGAAACCAGAGCGGCGCGGATCAGCTGCGCAGCGCGCGCGCCGCATCGATTGCGAAATAACTCAACACGCCATCCGCGCCGGCACGCTTGAAGGCCAACAGACTCTCCAGCATCACCGCATCGTGATCGAGCCAGCCGTTCATCGAGGCCGCTTTCAACATCGCATATTCGCCGCTGACCTGGTAGGCGAAGGTCGGAACCCGGAATTCGTCCTTGACCCGGCGCACGATGTCCAGATAAGGCATGCCGGGCTTGACCATCACCATGTCGGCGCCTTCGGCGAGATCGAGGCCGACTTCGCGCAGCGCCTCGTCCGAATTGCCCGGATCCATCTGGTACACCTTCTTGTTGCTCTTGCCCAGGTTGGCGGCCGAACCGACGGCATCGCGAAACGGTCCGTAGAAGGCGCTCGCGAATTTGGCGCTGTAGGCCATGATGCGTGTGTGGATCAAGCCCTTCAATTCCAGTGCAGATCGGATCGCGCCAATGCGGCCATCCATCATGTCGCTCGGAGCGACGATGTCGACGCCCGCCTGAGCCTGTACCAGCGCCTGCCGCGTCAGCACATCGACTGTGCTGTCGTTGACGATGTAGCCGGTGTCGTCAAGCAGCCCGTCCTGTCCGTGGCTCGTATACGGATCGAGCGCAACATCGGTCATCAGACCCAATTCCGGAAAGCGCTGTTTGAGCGCCTGCACCACCTGCGGAATCAGGCCGTCCGGGTTCATCGCCTCGGCGCCGTTTTCCGACTTGAGCGCCGGATCGATGACCGGAAACAGCGCCATCACCGGGATGCCGAGCTCGACGCAGGCTTCGGCGGTCGGCATCAGCCGGTCCAGCGTGTGGCGCTGAACGCCGGGCATGGATGCCACATCCTGGCTGATTCCCTGACCGGCCATCACGAACACCGGCAAGATCAGGTCGCTGGCCCGCAGGTGGTGTTCGCGAACCAGATCGCGTGTGAACGAGTCGCGCCGCAAGCGGCGCGGGCGACTGGTCGGAAACGGTGGCGGTATGAACACGGCGCCTCGCTGGGAACGCTGGCGGGTTTGCGCAGCAATGGCGAAATGATAAGGCGAGGCCGCCACGTGATGCGCGAACGACGCGCCGCATTCGAATCGCCAATTCCGGCCCGCCCGGACGCTTGTATCGTGATAATCGACTGATGCTCTGGATCAAAGCCTTCCACATCGTTTTTGTCGCCAGCTGGTTTGCCGGCCTGTTCTATCTGCCGCGCATCTTCGTCAACCTGGCGGCCGTTCCGGCGGACAGCCATGCCGAACGCGAGCGCCTCTTGTTGATGGCGCGCCGCCTGCATCGCTTCATGGGCATTCTGATGTTGTTCGCGCTGGTGCTCGGCGGCATCTTGTGGCTGGGCTACGGGATCGGCCTGCGTGGGCCGGGCAACGGCTGGATGCATGCCAAGCTGGCGCTGGTGGTGGTGGCCATCGGCTATCACCACGGCTGCAAGAAGCTGATGCGCAAGTTCGAAAGCTCGGCCAATGCGCGCAGCGAGCGCTGGTTCCGGGTTTTCAACGAGGTGGCGGTGCTGTTGTTTGCCGCGATCGTGATCCTGGTCGTGGTCAAGCCGTTCTGACGGTACTGGCGCCGCAGGTGTTGTCAGCCGAGCCGCCACGACAAGCGGTCCGTCACCGCAGTTCCGCGATCGCGCTGACGCTTCTGTTCTCGGCGCTGATCGTCTATGCCAGCCTGTATCCGTTCGAGCGCTGGCGGCTGCCGGGCGTTTCGATCTGGCATTTCCTGCTGCTGCCCTGGCCGCGCTGGTGGACATGGTTCGATTTGACGGCCAATCTGCTGGGCTATGTGCCACTCGGGGGCCTGCTGTTCGTCGCGCTGATCCGCAGTGGCTGGCGCTCGCGCAGCGCCTTTGCCGTGGCCTGTCTGGCTGCGGCCGGGCTGAGTCTGGCGATGGAAACCTTGCAGAATTTTCTGCCGCTGCGAATTCCCTCGAATGTCGACCTCGCACTCAACCTGCTGGGCGCTGCCGGCGGCGCCGGCCTGGGCGCGCTTGCCCACTCGCGAGGTGGCATTGCGCGCTGGCAGACCTTGCGCGATCAATGGTTTACCCAGCGCAGTGCAACCGGCCTGGTGCTGCTGTTGATGTGGCCGATCGCGCTGCTGTTTCCGTTGCCGTTGCCGCTGGCGGTCGGCCAGGCCCTGCCACGGATCCGTGCGCTGCTGTTCGAAGCCGTGCAGGACACGTCGGCCGAGCGCTGGGCGGAAGGCTGGCTGCAGACTGGAACCCCCGCGCGTGCCCTGCCACCCGAGGGGGAGGTCCTGGTTGTGATGCTTGGTTTGCTCGGGCCCTGCCTGGTGGCGTTTTCGGTCTGCGTGCCGGGCTGGCGACGGGTCGTGCTGAGCCTGGTCGCGACGCTGCTGGCAGTGGCTGTCACGACCTTGTCCACCGCGCTGAACTTTGCGCCTCAACATGCGCTGGCCTGGGCGACCCCGCAGAGCATCGCCGCGATCGGCGTCGGCGCGGTGCTGGCGCTGCTCAGTGCCTGGCTGCCGAGTCGGGCGTCGGCTGCCCTGGGGCTGATCGTTCTGACGCTGATGGTCACGCTGGTCACGCTGGCGCCCGCCGATCCGTATTACGGCCTCAGCCTCAAGGCCTGGGAACAGGGCCGCTTCATCCGCTTCCACGGCCTGGCGCAATGGGTTGGCTGGTTCTGGCCCTATGCTGCCCTGTTGCATTTGCTGATCGTTCTTACCCGCCCCTTGCGTACGGTTCGATCCACCTCGCCGCAATGAGGCAATGAGGCAATGGGTCAGTCGGCATCGGTAGAATTCGGCCAATGAGTTATTACCAGCGGCATATCTTTTTCTGCCTGAACGAGCGGGACAGCGGTGAAAATGCCTGCATGCAGCATGGCGCCAAAGCCGCCTTCGACCACTGCAAATCGCGGATCAAGTCGGAAGGCCTGAACGGGCCTGGCAAGTTTCGAGTCAACAAGGCAGGCTGCCTGGACCGCTGTTCGGGTGGCCCGGTTGCGGTTGTCTATCCCGAGGGTGTCTGGTACAGCTTCGTCGACAACGAAGATATCGACGAAATCATCGATTCGCACTTGCTGCAAGGCGAACCCGTCGAGCGACTCATGCTGCCGCCGGACGTCGGCCGGTGAGTGGCTGACGCGACGCACCTGTGCGGCCTGATCGCGGGCCGTCCTCCGGCGGCGATTGGTCGTGACCCTTGCGGCGGTCAACGTTTACAGCGCAGCCGCGCCCCGACTCGTTTCGTACCAGGTCGACGACCGGTCGAAGCCTTCGTTTTTTGGACCCATTCATGATCCGTTCCTTTCCCTCGTTGGGTGGCGCTTTTGCCTCCCTGTTGCTGTTGATCGGCCTGCACGGCGCGGTGCGGGCGCAGGCCCCCCAGCCGCCCGAAATTGCCGCCAAACAGTACCTGCTGCTCGATTTGACGAGCAACCAGACGCTGGCCGAGCGCGATGCCGACGCCTCGTCCGACCCCGCATCGCTGACCAAGCTGATGACGGCCTACGTGGTATTCACGGCCTTGCGCGACAAGAAGCTGACGCTTGCGCAGACCCTGCCGGTCTCCAAGCGCGCGTGGGACGAACGCAAGGAAGGCGGTTCCTTGATGTTCATCGACACCAAGATGACACCGACGGTCGAGCAACTGCTTCATGGCATGATCGTGCAGAGCGGCAACGACGCCTCGATTGCGCTGGCCGAAGGCGTCGCCGGCACGGCCGAGCAGTTCGTCGACATGATGAACCGGCAGGCCCAGGCGTTCGGCCTGAAGAACACCAGCTTCAAGAACGTGACGGGTCTGA
Source organism: Ideonella sp. (assembly GCA_031398385.1). GTDB lineage: Bacteria > Pseudomonadota > Gammaproteobacteria > Burkholderiales > Burkholderiaceae_C > Ideonella_A. The sequence goes on along the minus strand of JANNNE010000303.1, from coordinate 23,630 downwards.
CCGAGGCCGGTCACAAGAGTACGGCCCGCGAGATGGCGATCATTGCGACCCGCATCATTCGCGACTTCCCTGATTTCTATCCGTACTACTCGATCAAGGAATACAAGTACAACAACATCAACCAGCCCAATCGCAACCTGTTGCTGCGCCGTGACCCGAGCGTCGATGGCATGAAGACGGGTTACACCGAAGCGGCCGGCTACTGCCTGATCGCCAGCGCCGAGCGCGAGTTTCCGAATCTCGGTGCAACCGGCGAGGGTCCCGGCAAGCGTCGGCTGTTGAGCGTCGTGCTCAATACCGGTTCGATGCAGGCGCGTGCCAACGAAAGTCAGAAACTGTTGAATTGGGGCTACCAGTCGTTCGACACGGTCCGGCTGTTTTCGAAGGGTCAATCGATCGTCACGGTGCCGGTCTGGAAAGGCAAGGCCGCGCAGGTTGGCCTGGGCGCCGACGGTGCGGTCTTCGTGACCGTGCCGAAAGGCGAGGGCGCCAGGCTGCAAACCCGCGTCGAGCGAACCGATCCGCTGGTGGCGCCGTTGGCGGCCGGCCAGAAGGTGGGCGCAGTGAAAATCGCAACCGCGGCAGGAGCGCCGGTTGCCGAGGTGCCGTTGATCGTTCTCGAAGCGGTTCCCCAGGCCGGCATTCTCGGCCGGGCCTGGGATGCGATGCGGCTGTGGATCAAGTAAGCTGCACGGCCCGACCGCAGCACCCCTGACCGGAGCATCCATGCAACCGCTGCCCACTACGCTTTGTTACCTGAATGGCGACTACATGCCTCTGAACGAGGCAAAGGTGTCGGTCCTCGACCGAGGCTTCATCTTTGGTGATGGCATCTACGAAGTCGTTCCGGTCTACGGGCTTCGACTGTTCCGGTTTGCCGAACACATGGCGCGGCTCGAGCGCGGCCTCGGCAAGCTTCGAATCGTCAATCCGCACAGCCGCGACGAGTGGCTGGCACGTTGCCGGCGTCTGGTGGCCGATCTGGCTGATCGCCAGGGCGTCGAGGATCAATTGATCTATGTGCAAGTCACACGCGGCGTCGCCGTGCGTGATCACGTGATGCCGCAGGACATCGCTCCCACCGTCTTCATGATGGTGAACCGGATGGTGCCGCCGAGCGCCGAACAGCGCCAGCGTGGCGTCGCCTGCGTGACGGCGCGTGATTTCCGCTGGGAGCGCGGCGACATCAAGAGCATCTCGTTGCTCGGCAATGTGCTGGCGCGCCAGATCAGCGCCGATCACGGCGCGATGGAAACCATCATGTTCCGGGACGGGCACCTGACCGAGGCGGCGGCCTGCAATGTCTGGATCGTGCAGGAAGGTGCGTTGCTCGGTCCGCCGAAAAGCGAGCATGTCCTCGAGGGCATCCGTTACGAGCTGATCCGCGAGCTGTGCGAGGAGGAGGGCATTGCCTTCAATCTGCGTCCGATCGCCGAGGGCGAGGTCATGGCGGCCGATGAGATCCTGCTCAGTTCGGCCACCAAGGAGGTGTTGCCGGTAACCACCCTGGACGGACAGGCGGTCGGCCACGGCGCGCTGCGCGGCAAACCGGGTCCGGTCTACGGACGGCTGCACGAGGCCTACATTCGCGCCAAGGCAAGCCAGGCGATTTGATGCCATGGACGAATCCCCGGCCGAACGCTCGCTGATCGATTTTCCGAGCGCCTTTCCGATCAAGGTGATGGGTGCCAATGTGGACGGCTTCGTCCACGCGCTGACTCAGGTGGCCAGGCAGTTCGACCCGAATTTCGACGCCGCGACGATCGAACTTCGCGCCAGCAAGGGCGACAAATACCTGGGTGTGACGCTGACCGTCCTGGCGACCAGCCGCGAACAGCTCGACGATCTGTACCGCACACTGTCATCACATCCGATGGTGAAGGTGGTGCTGTGAAACCGGCCGGGCATCGCGCGCAGCAGGCGAGCATGCCCGCACGCTGCTGACATGTCCGGCGCGGTGCCCCCGTGCACGGTCCGCGAGTTGAAGTTGGCGGATTACGCCAGCACATTCGAAGCGATGCGGCGCTTCACCGAGCAGCGTGACGCCGCAACCGGCGACGAAATCTGGGTCTGCGAGCACCCGCCGGTATTTACCCAGGGCCTGGCTGGCAAGGCCGAGCATCTGCTGCGTAATCCCGCGTCGATCCCTGTTGTGCAGACCAACCGGGGCGGTCAGATCACCTATCACGGTCCGGGGCAGGTGGTGGCCTACCCGTTGATCGACCTGCGCCGGCTCGGCATCTATGTCAAGGAATTCGTCTACCGGCTCGAGCACTGCGTGCTGCGCCTGCTCGATGAGCTGGGCGTCACAGGCCACCGCATCGCGGGTGCGCCGGGCATCTATGTACGCCTGGCGGATCCGTTCGGACACGCACCGCTCGAAACAGCGCCTCCTCGCGAACGGATCGGTGTCGGCGCGGCCAACGTCTTCGAAGGCATTGGCAAGATTGCGGCACTCGGCATCAAGGTGTCCCGGCATTGCACATACCATGGGGTGGCGGTGAATGTCGCAATGGACCTGTCTCCCTTCGACTGCATCAATCCCTGCGGCTACCCGGGGCTTCGGACGGTCGACTTGGCTACACTGGGCATCCATGTTGATCGAGATCAGGTTGCGCAGACGTTCGCGCGGCTGCTGGCCTCGCATTTGAGTCCTTGAATCGGCCGACAATCGTTTCGGTCGGCCCAACGCAGAGTGTGCCCATCCATGTCGACCGAAAACGTCACTCGCGAGGCCTTGCCGGCCGCCCAATACGACGCCACCGCCAAACAGAAATCGCAGGCGAAAACAGCGCGTATCCCGATCAAGGTGGTTGCCGCCGAGGTGCTGAAGAAGCCGGACTGGATCCGCGTCAAGGCGGGGTCGCCGAGCACGCGCTTCTACGAGATCAAGCAGATCCTTCGCGAGCACAAGCTGCACACGGTGTGCGAGGAGGCCTCGTGCCCGAATATCGGCGAATGTTTCGGCAAGGGCACTGCAACGTTCATGATCATGGGCGACAAGTGCACGCGGCGCTGTCCGTTCTGCGATGTCGGGCATGGCCGACCCGACCCGCTCGACGCCGATGAGCCGCTCAACCTGGCGAAGACCATCGCCGCGCTGAAGCTGAACTACGTCGTGATCACCAGCGTCGACCGTGACGATCTGCGCGACGGCGGCGCCGGCCATTTTGTCGAATGCATTCAAGCGGTTCGTGAACTCAGCCCGACGACTCAGATCGAGATCCTGACGCCGGATTTCCGCGGTCGCATGGACCGTGCGCTGGATATCCTGAAGGCCGCGCCGCCCGATGTCATGAATCACAACCTGGAAACGGCGCCGCGCCTCTACAAGGAGGCGCGCCCGGGGTCCGACTATCAATACAGCCTCAACCTGCTGAAGCGGTTCAAGGAATTTGCGCCCCGCGTGCCGACCAAGAGCGGCGTGATGGTCGGCCTTGGCGAGACCGATGAGGAAATCCTGCAGGTGATGCGCGACATGCGGGCGCATCAGATCGACATGTTGACGGTTGGTCAGTATCTGGCGCCCAGTGGCCATCATCTGCCCGTGCGACGCTATGTTCATCCGGATACGTTCCGGATGTTCGAGCGCGAAGCGGCGGCGATGGGCTTTTCACATGCGGCCGTCGGTGCGATGGTGCGCAGCAGTTATCACGCCGACGAACAAGCCCACGCGGCGGCCTTGGTCGCAGGGCGGCCGAGCGCCGCCGTCACCACCTGAAACGGACTTCGCCATGCAGCGCAGACACTTCACGCAGCTTTTGCCGCTGGCCGGGGCGCTCTGGGCCACCGGCTTCGCCGGACCGGTCAAGGCTCAGTTCACGGAAACCGATGCAGCGGCCGGCATTCGATCAGCGCTGGAGCGTGGTGCCGAGTTCGCAATTTCGTCTTTGGGGCGCACCGACGGATTTCTCGGCAACTCCAAGGTGCGCATTCCATTGCCGGGTTTTCTCGAGCGCGCGGCGAAACTGCTGCGGTTCAGCGGTGGCAGCGATCGGGTCGATGAACTGGTGACCGCGATGAACCGCGCGGCCGAAGCGGCGATGCCCGAGGCGCGGACCTTGCTGCTGAGCGCGGTGCGATCGATGAGCGTCGACGATGGTCGGCGGATCCTGACTGGCGGCGACAACTCGGTGACGGAGTTCTTCGCCAGCAAGACCCGCGAACCCCTGACCGACCGCTTTTTGCCGATCGTCAACCGGCAGACCGAGCGCTTTGCGCTGGCCGAGAAATACAACGCAGTGGCGGGCAAGGCGGCGGGATTCGGGCTGGTCAATCAGCGTGACGCCAACATCCAGCAGTATGTGACGGCCAAGGCGCTCGACGGGCTGTACCTGATGATTGCCGAAGAGGAAAAGAAGATTCGCAACGATCCGGTCGGCACCGGCAGCGCGATCCTGCAGAAGGTGTTCGGCGGCCTGCGCTGAGGGGGCCGTCCCGCGTCCTCTCAGAGGCCGCGCGACAATTCGTATAGCAGCACCGACGGCAGCGAGGTCTCGAGCGCCTCGCGGCCGACACAGGCCACATTGCCGGTTCTGGAGTCGGACATCTCGAAGGCGTCGCCTTCTTCGGTGATCTCGACGAACGCCATGTTGGGCACTTCGGCCCACAGCTCGCTGCGAAGCTGAGCCAGTCGCTCGCCCTCCAGAATGCCTTCGAAAATGATGGCATGCGGAATCGCTTCCTGGCAGAAATCGACTGCTTCTTCGACCGAGGAGACGAGGTCGACCAGCAATCCCATGTGATGAATGGCATGACGGATCTGCATCCGGACCTCGCGACGCGACGCGAGAATCAGCACATGGCTGCCGACCAGCGGCATCGAGTTCGGGGCCGCCATCGAACTGTCGCTGAGGTCGACGCTGCTGACGCCTTCCAGGCTGTGGTTCGCGGTGCGTGGAAACTCCAGGCTGAGTTCGACCACGGGTCCGTCTGCGAATCTTGCCAGCAACAGGTCCATGGTGTAGGCGATCTGTTCGAGCAGCCGCCAGGTCAGCGAATCGAAGGCGGCGGCTGCCAGAGCGCGCCTTCCATCGGCGTCGATGTCGGCATCCGCCTCAGTGGTGTCGAAACTGCAGCGCAAGCGGGCGTTGGCCGGCCAGGTCCTGATGTCGACGCTGAAGCGAAGCTGGCCGCGCGCATGCCGCAGCACCCAGTCAAAAATCGTGTTGAGCAGGCTGAACAGCAAGGATGCGTCGGCCAGTACCTCGGCAGGCCGCGTATCGACCTGATCGGGCATGACCAGGCCCCTGGCATCTGCCTCGCGCGCCCGGTGCAGCAATACATCCATCACCATGGCATCGAGCTGGAGACGCTCGTGTGACACGCGAATCCGGCGGGAGGCAAATCGGGTCAGTTGCTGGGCGGCCATGCCGATCTGCCGCGCCCGCTCGATGGTCATGCGGAGCTGGCGAAGCTTCGACGCATCGATCGCACCGCCAGCGCCCAGCGCACGGACCTGCTCCAGTGCATCGGTCAGCGGTTCGGCGATGTCCGCGCCCACCTTGCCAACCAATGTCAGCCACTGGTTGTCGACCGAGACACTGCCTGGCGCGGCGGAATCATCCGCTGCCCGGCTGCTCATCGGGTGGGTTTCCGGTCGAGCACCTCGATCAGTGCCTCCGGTGCGCTGATCATGGCATCGTGGCCGGTCGCGATTTCATCGACCTGCCAACCGGCTTGCGACCGCACGCGGGTTCGCATCACATCGATGGTCGCCAGTGACGGGGATGTGCAATCGATGAACTGGCGTGGCCAGCGGCTGACCCGAGCCGGGTCGAAGTGCAGTGCATCGTCGTATAGGCTGCCAGGTTGCGGCGTCTGGCGCCTGGCAACCCAGGCATGGTCGGGGCCTGCGAGTCCGAATGCCGACGGATCCGGCGCCGGCAGATGGCCATGTTCGGCGATCGCCGCGCGGCGTGCGTCACGTGTCTTCGGCTCGTGTGTGGTCGACCAGCATTCGCCTGGCAACGGCACCATCGCGTCGAGGTAGACCAACCTGGACAGCGCAGCGGAATTCTCGATCTGGTCGGCCACACCGGTGATCACCATGCCGCCGTAGCTGTGGCCGACCAGCACGCAAGCGCGAAGTTCTTCGGCGTCGATCACCGCCAGCACGTCATCAACATGGGTCGACAGCCTGATTTTCGCGGCAATCTGATGAGCGCGTTCGCCAACGCCGGTCAGCGACACCGCGAATGCGCGGTGCCCGCCCGCCCACAGCCCGCTGACGACACGCTGCCAGCACCAGGCGCCATGCCAGGCACCGTGCACCAGAACGAAGTCGGTCATCCGATCACACCGAGTCCCCGCAGCGTAGTGCGCCGGGCCGAATCGATGCCGATCGATTCCAGGATCTCGTCGCCGTGCTCGCCGAGCAACGGTGGAGGCCGCTCGTAGCGCACCGGCGTGGCCGACATCTTGATCGGGCTTGCGACCAGTGCAACCGATCCCGCCAGCGGGTGTGGCAATGTCACCGTCATGCCGCGTGAGCGGACATGGGGATCGGCGAATGCTTCGGCCAGATCGTTGATGGGACCGCACGGCACCTTCGCATCCTGCAGGGCACCGAGCCAGCTCGCCTTGGTCTGCTTCTTCATCAACGCAGCGAGCATCGGAACCAGCACCTCGCGCGAGCGAACGCGATCCGAATTGCGGACGAAGCGGGGATCGCTTGCCAGTTCCGGGGCGCCGGCGACCTGGCAGAACTTGGCGAACTGCGTGTCGTTGCCGACCGCCAGGATCAAATGCCCGTCGGCGACCTCGAATACCTGGTACGGCACGATGTTCTGGTGCGCGTTGCCGGCGCGGCGCGGCGCCTCGCCGGTAGTCAGGTAGTTGGAGCCGAGGTTGGCAAGCATCGCGATCTGCGTGTCGAGCAGCGCCATGTCGATCACCTGCCCTTCTCCAGTCTGATCACGGTGGCGCAGTGCAGCCAGAATCGCAACCGTCGAATACATGCCGGTGAACAGATCGGAAACCGCGACACCGACCTTTTGGGGTCCGCCCCCGGGCAGATCGTCGCGTTCGCCGGTCACGCTCATCAGGCCGCCCATGCCTTGAATCGCGTAGTCATAGCCCGCGCGGTCGCTGTACGGGCCGGTCTGCCCGAAGCCGGTGACCGAACAATAGATGAGCCGGGGGTTGATTGACAGCAGGCTGGCCGAGTCGAGCCCGTAGCGCGCCATGTCCCCGACCTTGTAGTTCTCGACGAAGACATCGCTCGTCAGGACCAGGTCACGGATCAGCGCCTGGCCCTGCGGGTGCGCGATGTCGATGCTGATGGACCGCTTGTTGCGGTTCGCGCCGAGGTAATAGGCGGCTTCGGCCGTCTCGCCGCCGTCGCGATCCTTCAGATACGGAGGCCCCCAGCTGCGGGTGTCGTCGCCGCCCGCATGCCGTGGGCCGCCGGGGCGTTCCACCTTGATGACGTCGGCTCCCAGGTCACCCAGTGTCTGGGTGCACCAGGGCCCGGCCAGGATGCGCGACAAGTCGAGCACCCGCACGCCACTCAATGCCTGCACGATGGGGCCGGCCGTGCCAGCCGATTCCTCTGGGGTCATGCGGCCATTGTGCTTCAGCCGGGATAATCCGGGCATGCACCTTGTTCGACGTTCGGTGGTCGTAGCGGCTGTTTGCATGGTTGCCGGATGCTCTCCGACCTTCGACTGGCGCGAAGTGAGGGCGGTCCACGGGCTGTTCGCGCTGTTTCCCTGTCGCCCCAGCGTAAATGAGCGTCGGCTCGTGATGGCTGGCGACACGGTCACGATGGCGCTCACGTCCTGCAGTGCGGGCGATCTGACCTTCGCCATCGGGCGCCTCGAGCTTGCCGAGGCGCAGCGGGTTGCGCCGATCAAGCAGGTCCTGCTCGACGCGCTGCGCGTCAATCTCGCGGCGCCGGCCGCTGCGGGGGCTTCGGGCACAGGGGCCGCGCTGGGGGGATTGGAAATGACCCGCATCGACGGCACCGGCCCCGATGGCGAGCCGATGCAGGCACAAAGCCGGATCTTCAATCATGCAAACACCGTGTTCCAGGCCACCGTGATCGGTCGTCGACTGCAACCGGAGGCGGTCGACTTCTTTTTTTCGTCGATCAAGACATCGAAGTGATTCACACCACCGCCGCGCGGAATCCTGCGTGTGGGCGTCGATTTGAACCTGAAGTGTGGCGTAGGTGTCACAGTTGGTTGCAACTGGGATTTTGCCGTGACACTGTAGAGGTTTCGGGATCAGGAGGGGTCACTTGCAGCGTCGCCATGGGGATTTGCGCCTGAGCACACGGGCGATCTGCTTGTCGGCCACGATCGTCCGTCATGCGTTGAAAGCTTGCCGGTGAGCCGAAGTGGCGCACCGTCAACTACCAGGATGCGTTTCGATGCCGATAGATTGCCCTGCACCGGACTTCGCGTTCTCCGCTAAACAACTGTGCTTGGCCGCCGATACCTGACCCACGATGCCCGGTTTATTGATCATTGCGCATGCCCCCCTCGCCAGCGCGCTGCGAGAGGTGGCTCGCCATACCTTCCCGGATTCTCCGCTCCACCTCCAGGCGTTCGACGTGACCGCCGAGATGAGCCCGGAAGAAATCGAAAGCGGTGCAGGGAAGCTGCTGTCGAAAGTCGGCAATCCCGATGCATTGATCATGACCGATGTCGTCGGCGGCACGCCCTGCAACATCTCGAAGCTGCTGGCAAAGGAATTCAACGGCGTCAACGGAAAGCGGGTCAAGGTGATCAGCGGCGTCAACGTGCCGATGCTCTGGCGCGCCCTCGGGCACGTCAACGACTCGATCGACCAACTGGTCGACTGCGCGTTTTTGGGCGCGACCGAAGGTGTCAGGGTGCAGACCAGCACAAAACCTCAGAATCAGGCGCAGCGCACCGGTGTAAATGATCAAGACGTCAGTCAACATCAGCAATAAGCTCGGCTTGCATGCACGGGCCTCGGCCAAGCTGAGCAAGTTGGCGGGAAGCTTCAAGAGCGAGATCTTTCTGGCGCGCGACGGCCGGCGGGTCAATGCCAAGAGCATCATGGGTGTGATGATGCTGGCCGCGGGAATGGGCAGCCAACTCGATCTCGAGGTCGACGGCAGTGATGAAGAGGCGGCGTCAGCCGCGATCGTCGCCCTGATCGACGACAAGTTCGGCGAGGGCCAGTAGGCGTCGGCGCGATTCCGCTTCGTGCATCCGGGTCGAGGAGCGCGCGGTCGGCCTCTAGCCAGGCGGTCGCTGCTAGCATGTCGCAATGAGCATCCAAGTCTTCGGCCTGCCGATATCGCGTGGCGTGGCCATCGGGCGCGCGGTGCTGGTCGCTTCTAGCCGGATCGATGTCGCACATTATTTTGTCGAACCCGAGCAGGCCGCCAGCGAGATCGAACGACTGCGCAGCGCCCGCGATCAGGTCGCCGCAGAACTGGTTGCGCTGAAGCGCGACATGCCCGGCGATGCGCCCCCTGAACTGGCGGCGCTTCTGGACGTGCACCTGATGCTGTTGCGCGACGACGCATTGACGACGGCCACCAAGTCGTGGATTGTCGAGCGCCACTACAACGCCGAATGGGCGCTGTCAGCGCAGTTGGAGGTGATTGCGCGTCAGTTCGACGAGATGGAGGACGAATACCTGCGCGAGCGCAAGGCGGATCTCGAACAAGTCGTCGAGCAGATGTTGCGGACCATGGCCCGCGACGTGGCCGCCGGCGGCGTTGGCGGCGCGACGCAGCGCAGCGCCGTTCCGCCGGCCCGCGACTTTGCAGGCGAGGACGCGCTGGTTCTGGTTGCCAACGACATCGCGCCATCCGACATGCTGCAGTTCAAGCGCAGCGTGTTTGCCGGTTTTGTAACCGATGTCGGCGGCAAGACCTCGCACACCGCGATCGTGGCGCGCAGCCTCGACATTCCCGCCGTCGTCGGTGCGCGCGACGCCAGCCGCACGATCAGGCAGGATGACTGGCTGATCATCGATGGCGACATGGGCGTCGTGATCGTCAATCCGTCGCCGATCGTGCTCGAGGAATACCGCTTTCGCCAGCGGCAGAGCGAACTCGAACGCATTCGCCTGGCCCGCCTGCGACATACGCCGGCGGTCACGCTCGACGGTGAAAGTGTCGAGTTACTCGCCAACATCGAACTGCCGTCGGATGCCGAGTTGGCTTTCGAGGCCGGCGCGGTGGGCGTCGGCCTGTTCCGAACCGAATTCCTGTTCATGAATCGAAACGGCGATCTGCCCGGCGAGGATGAACAATTCGAGGCCTATGTCGCCGCCGTGGAGGCCATGCATGGCATGCCGGTCACGATTCGCACGGTGGACGTCGGCGCCGACAAACCGCTGGAGCGGATGAGCATCAGCGAGTTGCGGCACGAACATGCCCTGAATCCGGCGCTGGGCTTGCGGGCGATCCGCTGGAGCCTGTCTGAACCGGTGATGTTCCGTCAGCAGATCCGCGCCATTTTGCGTGCCAGCACGCGCGGCAAGGTGCGCATGTTGATCCCTATGGTGGCGCAGCTGCGGGAGATCAAGCAGACCTTCGAGGCGATCGAGCGGGCAAAGGCGCAGTTGAAGGAATCGGGTGTGGCGTTCAACAAGGTCGAGATCGGCGCGATGATCGAAGTGCCGGCGGCAGTGATGATCTTGCCGACCATTCTTCGCTACTTCGATTTCGTCTCCATCGGGACCAACGACCTGATCCAATATACGTTGGCAATCGACCGCGCCGATGAGGCGGTCGCGCATTGCTTCGACGCCTGGCACCCGGCGGTACTAGGAATGGTTTACAGCACCATCGTCAACAGCAACAGTGCCGGACGCAGCGTCTGCGTCTGCGGTGAGATGGCGGGTGATCCGGCGTTCACCGAGTTGCTGCTGGGCATGGGCCTGCGGAGCTTCTCGATGCATCCCGCGCGCATCCCTGCAGTCAAGCAACGTATCCTGCGTGCCGACACGCGCAAGTTGGCGGCACGAACTGCCGCTGTGCTGAACCATGAAGATCCGGAGGCTGAGCTTCAGCGCCTGTTGGCGGGCTGAGTCGGCTGGCGTGGCCGGGGTGCGCGCCGGATGCGCGCCCGAGTTCCGCCTTGTGCATTGCAGCATGCTACATTGGCGGATCTGGGCGTGCTGTGATCGCTCAATGCCTTCGCTCCACGGTCTGAATTCGTCGCGCAGTCCTCACGCCGCCAAGGCAACCGTTCCGCGAGCCTATCCATGGCCTTGCTGCTTTCCGCCCCCGACCCCTCACTGCCACATCCGTTTACAGCAGCGGCAGGCTGTCCCGCAGCTTCGGCGACACGCCTCGTGCTGGCGCTGATTGGCATTTTGCTCCGCGTTTCTCTCGACTTTTACCTCCCGCAAGAGACCTGCCCATGAAAATTCACGAGTACCAAGGTAAGGAAATCCTGCGCCAGTTCGGCGTTCCGGTGCCGCGCGGCTATCCCGCCTTCAGCGTTCAGGAAGCATCCGAGGCTGCGCAGAAACTCGGTGGCCCGGTCTGGGTCGTGAAGGCGCAGATTCACGCGGGAGGCCGTGGCAAGGGCGGGGGTGTCAAGCTGGCGCGTTCACTCGACGAGGTTCAGAAACTTGCCGGCGACATCCTCGGCATGCAGCTGAAAACCCACCAGACCGGACCCCAAGGGCAACCGGTTCGGCGCTTGCTGATCGAAGAAGGCGCTGACATCAAGCACGAGTATTACGTCGCCGCGGTGACCGATCGCGCAACCCAGCAGGTCGCCATGATGGCCTCCAGCGAGGGTGGCATGGACATCGAGGAGGTGGCCCATGCCACCCCGGAGAAGATTCTGAAGGTCTTCGTCGACCCGGCTGTCGGACTCACCGACGAGCAGGGGCGCGAACTGGCGGGCGGTATCGGCATTCCGCAGGCATCACAGGCGCAGGCGATCGATGTGCTGAAGAAGCTGTACCAGTGCTACATGGATACCGATTGCTCGTTGGCGGAAATCAACCCGCTGATTCTCGAAGGCGACGGCAACATCAAGGCGCTGGATGCGAAGTTCAATTTCGACAGCAATGCCCTGTTCCGTCACCCCGAGATCACCGCTTATCGCGATCTGGACGAAGAAGACCCGGCCGAGATCGAAGCCAGCAAGTTCGATCTGGCCTACATCCAGCTTGACGGCAACATCGGCTGCCTGGTCAACGGCGCCGGTCTGGCGATGGCGACCATGGACACCATCAAGCTGTTCGGCGGCGAGCCGGCCAACTTTCTGGATGTCGGCGGCGGCGCCACTGCCGAGAAGGTGACCGAGGCCTTCAAGATCATGCTCGGCAATCCCAAGGTGAAGGCCATCCTGGTCAACATCTTCGGCGGCATCATGCGTTGCGACACGATCGCCGAAGGCGTGATTGCCGCCTGCAAGGCGGTCAACCTGAACGTGCCGCTGGTGGTGCGCATGAAGGGCACCAACGAGGAGCTCGGCAAGAAGATGCTGAAGGACTCCGGCCTGCCAATCATCACCGCCGAATCGATGGCTGATGCGGCGCGCGCCGTGATGGCAGCGTTGCAGAAATGACGATTGCCGGGTAGGGGCGGTGTCGGCTGCGATTGGTTGTCGTTTCTCAATCGCCGCTCGATTCCCTCCACCGTGCATGACCAAACCAGTCGGCCAGAGCAAATCGAAGACACACCATGAGCATCCTGATCAACAAATATACCAAGGTCATCACGCAGGGCATCACCGGCAAGACGGGCCAGTTCCATACCCGCATGTGCCGCGACTATGCCAATGGCAAGAACTGTTTCGTCGCGGGCGTCAACCCGAAAAGGGCCGGTGAAGATTTCGAGGGCATTCCGATCTTTGCCAATGTCGGCGAGGCCGCCAAGGCAACCGGCGCCACCGTCAGCGTGATCTACGTGCCCCCCGCCGGCGCAGCTGCCGCGATCTGGGAAGCCGTCGAAGCCGAGCTCGATCTGGCCATCTGCATCACCGAGGGCATTCCGGTTCGCGACATGCTGGAAGTGCGCAACCGCATGAAGGCCAAGGAAGCCAAAGGCGGCAAGAAGACGCTGCTGCTCGGCCCGAATTGTCCTGGTCTGATCACCCCTGACGAAATCAAGATCGGCATCATGCCCGGCCACATCCACAAGGCCGGGCGGGTTGGTGTGGTGTCGCGTTCCGGCACGCTGACCTACGAAGCGGTGGCCCAGCTCACCGAACTCGGCATCGGCCAGTCGAGTGCAGTCGGCATTGGCGGCGACCCGATCAACGGGCTGAAGCACATCGACATCATGCGGCTGTTCAACGACGATCCTGGTACCGACGCGGTGATCATGATCGGCGAGATCGGCGGTCCCGACGAAGCGGACGCGGCTCGCTGGTGCCAGGCCAACATGAAAAAGCCGATCGTCGGCTTCATTGCCGGCGTCACCGCCCCTCCCGGCAAGCGCATGGGCCATGCCGGCGCGTTGATCTCCGGCGGTGCCGATACGGCAGACGCCAAATTGCAGGTGATGGAAGAGTGCGGATTCACCGTGACACGCAACCCGTCCGAGATGGGCAGGCTCCTGAAGGGTCTGCTGTAGCCCAAGACGGCGGCAGGTCATTGCCGGATGGCCTGGCCGGGTTGTCGCCGCTGCGGGGCTGATCTCGCTCTGGGCGGTCACGGCAAACGGTCAAGTTGTTGTTGTTCCTACCGATAAACAGGCGAACTTCAGAGCCGGGTTCCTCGCAGGCTCCAGTTGACGATGTTCAGGATGTTCAGTTAGTCGGGAGGCCCCGGGAAAAGCCGGCGCCGTTGTCCGATCGGCCGCGTCATTCAACGCGGCCGTTGCCCTCGGTCTGATCAGACTGCGAACGTTCTACAGTTCGGCCTGCGGCGCGCACGACCGGAAAAGAGGCGATTTGAACGGACTATCGACGATGGCGACCATCCTGCCTGGGCTGCTGCTCGTGTTCGCGATCGTCGGCGCCTACGTGAACTTCGGTCTTCCGCATCTGCCGCATCGCGCCGCCTTTGCGATCACGTTTCTCGGCAGCCTGGCGATCCTGGTCGCCCCCCGCTTCGTTCCGGGCTTCGATACCACCGCAGCCGGCTTGGCGGTTGCGTCGCTGCTGGCGGCGCATTTCGGCTGGCTGGCGGGCCGCCGCAACAATCGCCCGCGCGATGCGGCTGATTCGGCTTGGGACGAATCGCGCGTGGTGCGCCAGGCGTCCGGTCCGGCTTCCAGGACGATGGCAGACACGGCCAGCGGCGACAGCGGCAGCGATGGCGATGGCTTCAGCGTCACGCTGCGCATCCCGCCGGTCTCGATTGCGACCGTGCCCTCCATGCCGGGCGCGGCGCCCGCGGCCATGCCGGCTGTCGATCCGCCCGAGGCAACTCGTCCGGCGGCCGTTTTGGCGCCGCGGGTACCGCGTGGCGGCGTGGCGATCTCCGACCTGTCACGAACCAGCCTGGGCCGATATCGCATCGACCGGGTCATCGGGCGAGGCTCGATGGGAGTGGTCTATCTGGGGCTCGATCCGATGCTCGGTCGCCAGGTCGCCATCAAGACGATGGCACTCGGGCGCGAGTTCGCCGGCACGGAACTCGACGAGGTCAAGCAGCGGTTCTTCCGCGAAGCCGAAACCGCCGGGCGCCTGCAGCACCGGGATATCGTCACCATCTACGATGTCGGCGAAGAGCAGGAACTCGCCTACATCGCGATGGAATTCCTGAAGGGCCAGGATCTGCAGCGCCATACCAGCGCCGACAAGCTCTTGCCGGTGCCGGTGATCCTGCGGGTGGGCACGCGGGTTGCCGAAGCGCTGGCTTACGCACACACACGCGGGGTCGTGCATCGCGATGTCAAACCGGCCAATGTGATGCTCCACCTGCCGACCGGCGCGGTCAAGGTGACCGATTTCGGCATCGCGCGGGTCACCGACGCCAGCCGTACCCGAACCGGCACGGTGCTCGGCACGCCGAGTTTCATGTCGCCCGAGCACCTGTCGGGCCAGCGGATCGACGGACGATCCGACCTGTATTCACTGGGCGTGATGCTGTTCCAGTTGCTGACCGGCCAGTTGCCTTTCCAGGCCGATTCGATGGCCAAGCTGATGTACCGGATCGCCAACGATACGGCGCCGGATGTCCGACTGATGCGGCCCGATCTGCCGGAGAGTCTGGCCAAGGTGCTGAGCTGTGCTCTGGAGAAGGATCCGGCGGCGCGGTATGGTGACGGCACACGGATGGCCGCCGAATTGCGGCAGATCGATCTTGGCGAAGGTGGTCCGATCGCCGCGACACCGCAGTCGCCTGGCGGCTCGACTGCTGGCGAAGACACGGAGCCAGTCGACAGCGGGTACGCGGCGACGGTCAGGGTGGTTCGCTGAGCATGTGGCAGACAAGGCACAATCCTTCCTTGTCAGGGAACGGTGGGACGCCGACACTTCAACGATCGAAGAGGCGCGGGCACAACATGGAATTCGAGTTCTTCAGCGCCACCGATACGGGCCGTTCGCGCAGCAATAACGAGGATTCGGTTGCGGTCGAACCGAATACGGGTCTGGTCATTCTGGCGGACGGCATGGGTGGCTACAACGCCGGCGAGGTGGCCAGCAGCATGGCAACCTCGCAGATCGTCGACGGGATGGAGCGCTGGCTGTCGCAGGCCGCAGCGTCGGCAAGCGACGGTGAGGTGCGTCGGGCGATGACGCTGTGCGTCGATGCCGCGAACCGCGCCATCCACGACGCCGCGAATACCGATGCCCGCCAAGCCGGCATGGGAACGACCCTGGTGATGGGGGTGTTCCGTGCATCCCGGTTGTTGCTCGGCCATGTCGGTGACTCGCGTGCCTACCGACTTCGGGACGGCACGCTGCGCCAGATCACGCGCGACCATTCGCTGCTGCAGGAACAGATCGACGCGGGCCTGATCTCGCCCGAGCAGGCCGCTTCGGCTGCCAACAAGAACCTGGTCACTCGGGCGGTCGGTGTCGAACCGGAGGTTCAACTCGAGTTGCACGGGCACGACCTGGTCTCCGGCGACATCTATATGTTCTGCTCCGATGGGCTGACCGACATGGTCAGCGATGCGGAGATGGAAAAGATGATGCGCAGTGCCGAATCGCTCGGATCGTGCGCAACTGCGCTGGTCGAGGCGGCCAACGAGGCGGGCGGCAAGGACAACATTTCTGTGATACTCGTGCGAGCCCGGGCCGCGGAGACGGCTCGCCCGTGGTGGCAATTCAGGCGTTGACAGAAGAATTCGAGGTCGAAGATGGGCAAACTGATCGTTTCGCTGGAAGGTGTGGTTATCAAGGACGTGCAGTTGAGCAAGGACAAGACCACCCTCGGGCGTCGTCCGTACAACGATATCGTCATCGACAACCTGGCCGTCAGCGGCGAGCATGCCGTGTTGCAGATGGCGGGCGCCGACGTATTCATCGAAGACCTGAACAGCACCAACGGCACCTACATCAATGGCAAGGCGGTCAAGAAGCAGCTGTTGAACCACAACGATACGGTCGAGATCGGCAAATACAAGATCAAATATCTGATCGACGATGGCACCGACTACGAGAAGACCCAGATGTTCAAGGCCGATGGTCCGGTTGCAGGCGCAACCCAGGGCTTCAGTCCGTCGGGGATCGGCAGTTTTGCGGCTTCGGTGGGCCCGGCGTCGATCCGGGTCCTCAATGGTGCGGCTGCCGGCCGCGAAATGGTGCTGACCAAGGTCGTGACCACGGTCGGAAAACCGGGCGTACAGGTTGCATCGATCACCAAACGGCCGACCGGTTATCTGTTTGCGCATGTCGACGGCGTCAGCAGGCCACTCGTCAATGGCCAGCCGCTGGTCGGAGAGACGGCACCGCTGAAGAATGGCGATGTGATCGAACTGGCCGGCACACAGATGCAGTTCGTGCAGACCTGATCGGGCCACGCCAGATCCGGCGGGTGGCCAAGGCGGATCCGGTGCGATGACCTTCGTGACCGTTCTCACGTTCGCGCGCATTCTCGCGGTCCCGCAACGCTTGACGGCCGGCCAATGCTGCCACCATCGGGCCATTGTCTATCGGGCTGATCCGGCCGCCATCGACTGCCTCCGCCGATGGCGAACGCGGCCCTGTTGCGAGCACGTTCACATGTCTCGATTGCCGCCCCGATTTGCGGTCGCAGGCTCGGCGCCATGAGTGTCCAGGTCCTGGGCTGTTCGGGTGCGATCGCGGCCGGTTGCCGCACCACCGCGTTCCTGCTGGACAGCTGCATCCTGATCGACGCCGGTACCGGTGTAGGCGATCTGAGTCTGGGACAGCTGGCGCGCATCGATCACATCTGTGTCAGCCATTCGCACCTCGACCATGTGGTGTCGATTGCACTGCTTGCCGATGCGGTGATGAACATTCGCTCGGCCGCCGGGCGTGGACCGATCACCATTCACGCGCTTCCGCAGACAATTGCCGCGCTGCGTGAACACATCTTCAACGGCATCATCTGGCCCGACTTCACGCGGCTGCCGACCGTCGACGATCCGTCGCTTCGCTATCGCCCGTTCGCGATCGGCGATCTGCTCGATCTGCCAGGCCGGCGGATCGAGGTCCTGCCGGCCGCGCATAGCGTTCCGGCTGTCGGCTTCGCGGTCGACGGTGCGCAGGGCCACTGGGTGTTCACCGGCGATACCGGACCGAACCCGGCTTTGTGGAAGCGCCTGGCCGAGATCAGCGTGAAATTTCTGGTGATCGAGACCGCATTCGGCAACGACGATCTGGAGCTTGCGAAAGTCAGCGGGCACCTCTGCCCGAGCCAGTTGCAGACCGAACTGGGCTTGATGGCCGCTGATGTCGAGGTATTCGTCACCCACATCAAGCCCGGCGAAAGCGCGACCGTCCTGGCCGAACTGGCTGAACTGAGCGTTGCTCAGCGCCTCGGCGCATTGCACATCGGTCAGGTGATGGATTTCGGCTGAGGATCGGTATGCGAGTGACAAATATTGTCACTGCTGACGCAATCCGGCATCGGTCGACCGCTTTCGAGTGACGAATCCTGTCACTTTTGGTCGGTTTGGGGGGGAATCGACGCCAATGTGGCTGGCACAGGCCGTGCAAATAGAAAGGGCATCCCAACCCACCCCCCACTGGAGATTTTCATGAAACGCGTTCAACAAGGTTTTACCCTGATCGAACTGATGATCGTTGTCGCGATCATCGGTATCCTCGCCGCGGTCGCACTGCCGGCCTATCAGGACTATACGGTCCGTGCCAAGGTGACGGAGGTCGTGCTGGCCGCATCGTCTTGCCGCACGACGGTGACCGAGACGGTTCAGTCGACCACCGCTTCCGCATTGACCTCTGCGCTCTTTGCCTGCGACAGCGGCAGCTCGGCGTCGAAGAATTCCAAGTACGTACAAAGCGTTGCCGTCGATGCGAATGGCTTGATCACCGTTACAGCAGACGGCTCAAGCACTGGCATTCCGCAACTGACCACCAGCGCCAACGTTCTGACCTTGATTCCTTACAAGAACGAAACAACAGCGCTGACGTCCAGTGACGTCGGTGTCAACATCCAGAAATGGGTCTGTGGTGGAGCCGGCACCACGATCCTGAAGAAATATCTGCCGGGCTCATGCCGCGGTTGATGTTCGAACATCCTGTTTGACCGAGGGCGGCGCGAGCCGCCCTTTCTCGTTTCTGCGAGCTTGCCACGTCGTGACTCTAGCGCTGATCGCCGCATTGACAGCCTTTGCCTGGCTGCTCCCCAACCACTACCTGCCGTGGACGGCAGCCTGGGCTGATGCCTTGGCATTGATGGCGCTTTGCCTGCTGGCGATTTGGTCGTCGACGCTGACTGCCGGAACGTTCCGGATGGCCCGGCCGCTGTTTGTCGCTGCGGCTCTGTCACTCACGATGCTGCTGCTGCAAGCCGCCTCAGGCAAAATTGTCTTCCTTGGCGACGCCTTGATGGCAGCCGTTTACCTGACGGCTTGGGTCGTTGGCGTGCTGACAGGCCACCGCGTCGCTTCGTCGCCCGACGCTGACTCCCAGCTCGAGCCCATTCTTGCTGCCTGGTTGTTTGCCGCGATCGCGTCGGTTGGCGTCGCGCTGGTTCAGTGGACTGGCATTGTCGGATCGAACATTTATGTCGTCGACCTTCCGCCTGCGACCAATCCGTGGGCGAACGTTGCGCAGAAAACACATTTCTCGACCATCTGTTTTATCGGGCTGTGTTCGTTGGGATGGCTTCATCAGCGCCTGCGGATCGGTCAATGGGTATTCTGGATCAGCGCCGTTTTTTTATTGATCGGAATGGCCTCGTCTGGGGCGCGAACGGCCTGGTTGCAAATGGCTTGTCTGGTCGTATGGCTCCTGTTCTCGAGGTCGTCGACCCGATCGCAACTGCCAGCAGCGAAGGTGTGGGCGCTTGCAGCCGTCTTCGCTATCCTAGTGATCGCGTGGCCGACAATTGCCGAGAGCTTATTGCTGTCGTCGGGTCGCCTGCGCGACGACCAGCTGTCCAGCGGGTTCCGCCTGCGACACTGGGCCATGATGCTCGATGCGATCGGGCGCGAACCGTGGGCGGGCCATGGCTGGCAGCAAATCGGGAAAGCGCAGCAGTTGGTGGCGCTCGACCATCCGACCATTGGTGAACATATTGAAAGCAGCCACAACCTTGTGCTCGACCTGCTGCTCTGGAACGGTATCCCGATCGGTCTGTTGATCGCGGGGCTGTTGATTTTCTGGTTCTTGTCACGCGCCCGACGTTGTAGCGAAGCCCGGACGGCTTGGCTGCTCGCTGCAATTGGCGGCTTGCTGGCGCATGCCATGGTCGAGTTCCCGCTCGAGTACGCCTATTTCCTGATTCCTTTTGGTCTGTTGATCGGCGCGGTCGATGGCTCTTCACGGCAGGTTGCGGGACGGCACATTTCGCGGGGGGTTGCATTGGGCTCCAGCGTGATGCTCGCCGTTGCATTGACCGGTATCGGGCGCGATTATTTCCGCGCCGAGGAAGACTATCGAATCATGCGCCTGGAGTCGGCGCGGATCGGCACGGACCGGATGCTGACGCCGCCACCGCAACTCAACCTGCTCGATCAGCTTCAGGCGTATCTGGTGGTCGCTCGAATCGAACCTCGGCCCGGCATGGAGCTTGCGCAGATCGAGCTGATGCGCAAGGTCGCCGGTCGATACGGCGATCCGGCTGTCCTGATGAACCTGGCGCTGGCAACAGGGCTGAACGGACAACCTGTCGAGGCGGCGCGGACACTCGCGCTCCTGTGCACTATCCATGCCGCCTACAGGTGCACGCCGATACTTGAACGGTGGCGCGCGATCGCTCTTCGCGTCTATCCGCAACTCAGTTCGATCCCGCTTCCTCAACCCGCACCCCGCTGAGGCAGTTGTCGGGCCTAGGCTGTATTTTTGGAGGACACTTTGGCCCGATGTCCTCGTACTCTTCGAAACCGGCTGTCGACAGCTGGCGTCACATGCGATCAATTCTGATACTGATCGCCTTGGCCGTTCCCTGGTTGCTGACCTTCAACTGGGCACCCTCGGCCACCTTTCTGAATCAGGCCGCTGCCTGGGCCGCATGGGCCGGATTTCTGATTCTGTGCTGCGGCACCGACCGCGCGGTCTCGCACCGGGATGTGTTGCGGGCGGGTTGGCCGGTCCTGACCATCCTTGGCGTGATGGCCATCGCGGCGTTGTTAGCCCCGCTGCGAACCGGACTTCCCGCCAGTCTCAGCGCTTCGACACTGGCCACCTGTGCCGGCGGCGCTCTGCTGCTGGTGGCGGGCAGCACGCTGGTTTTGCAGGGACGCATCACGGTGGCGCTGCAGGCGCTGTTCATCCCGTTGCTGATCGCCGGCTCGCTCACCGTGATCATCGTCGTCGTGCAGATTTTCTTCAGCGAGCTGGCCGGGAATGCCTTCATCGCCGCATCGGCGTTTCCACAGCGCGCCTCGGGCAATCTGCGCCAGCCCAACCATGTCAGCACGCTGGCATCCTGTGCGCTTGTCGCTGTGGTCTGGCTGCACCAGCGATCGAGTTTGCATCGGGTGGCCGCGGTCGTGCTGGCAACCGGTCTGGTCGGCAGCATGGTGCTGACCGGCTCGAGAACGGGTCTGGTCGGCATCTTCATCATCGCGGCATGGGGCGTCGCCGATCGTCGCTTGTCGGGCTTCAATCGGTGGCTGCTGTGTGGTCTGCCGGTGATCTACGCGCTCGGTTGGTGGTTGTTCAAGCTGTGGGCGGCGCGCGCGTTCGGCGATGCCGACAGCGTCGACCGGATCGCGAGCGGGGGTGATATCTCGAGCGCACGATTCGCCATCTGGGCGAATACGCTGGAGCTGATCGGGCGCCATCCGTGGTTCGGCGTCGGCTTCGGTGAATTCAATCTGGCCTGGTCGCTGACCCCGTTCGCCGACCGGCCAACGCAGTTCTACGACCACAGCCACAACCTGCTGCTGCAATGGGCAGTTGAACTGGGCCTCCCGCTGGCGCTGCTGTTGACGCTCGCCTGCATGCTGGCGATGTGGCGTTGCCTTCGCGCGCCCGCGCGTGCAGATGCGGCCGATGCGCCAGGTCTGCGATCGGCGTTCATGTTGATCTTGCTGGTGATGCTGCACAGCATGCTGGAATATCCGCTGTGGTATTCGTATTTCCTGCTGCCGACACTGTTCGCATTCGGCATCTGCCTCGGCGCGCGCTCGACCAGGCGGTCGGCGGCGTCGGCTTCGCCCGGCCGCCTGCCGAACGGCTTGCGCGGCGCTTCGGTGCTGATGCTCGTTCTCAGCGTGTTTGCGGTCGCCGACTACCGCCAGGTCGTCGTGATCTTCGCGCCGCAATCAGACGCGCTGCCGCTTTCAACGCGTATCGAAGCGGGCAAGCGCAGCATCTTCTTCGCCCACCATGCCCACTATGCGGCGGCAACCACGGCCGAGGATCCGGAGCAGGCCGCTGAATCGTATCGGGTCGCCAGTCACTTTTTGCTCGACACACGATTCATGCTGGCCTGGGCCAAGGCCCAAGCTGACTTGGGAAATGTGGACCGGGCGCGCTTTCTGGCCGATCGGCTGCGCGAGTTCCGAAACCCGGCCTCGTCGAAGTTTTTCGAGGCCTGCGATCAGAAACCGGCCGCTGCGCTGCCGTTCCAGTGTCAGCCGTCCGATGCGGCGCTCGGCTACCGCGATTTTCTCCGACGCTGATCAGACCATTGCTGACCAGTCACCCGATTTGCCGCCCTGTTTTTCGATCACCCGAATGTCGGTCATCACCATCCCGCGATCCGCTGCCTTGCACATGTCGTAGATGGTCAGCAGACCGATCTGCACGGCCGTCAATGCTTCCATTTCGACCCCGGTCCGGCCGATTGTCTCGACCTGGGCAGTGCACACGACCACGTGACGATCCGAATCGATCGCAAACTCGACCGCGACCCGCGTGATCGGGAGCGGATGGCACAGCGGGATCAGCTCGGCGGTGCGCTTGGCGGCCTGGATGGCGGCAATCCGTGCCACACCGAGCACGTCGCCTTTCTTGGCATTGCCTTCGACGATCAGCGCCAGTGTGGCCGGCAACATGCGGATCGAACCGCCGGCACGCGCGATCCGGTGCGTTTGCGCTTTCGAAGCAACGTCGACCATGTGGGCCTGGCCCTGCCGGTCGAAATGTGTCAACGGGTTGTCGGGGGTGGCGGCGTGTCCGGTACCGGATTCTGGTTCGGCAGATGCCATGGTGGATGAGACCTGGAAACAGTCGGGAAATGATCGTGGCGCATCATAGCGACGCTACCGCTGCGAATCGGCGCCTGGATTGAACTGCCGGACGCGCAGCGGGTCGAATCGACAATGCTTCCACAGAGGTCCTCGCGCTCGCGCACCGGATTGCCCCAACATGGTCATGAATTCTGATTCAATGCGCGGGGCCGGTCGTAAAACCGTGCTGCTGGCGTGTGCTGCGGCGGTGCTGATCGGTGGTGCGCCCGCGGCACTGGCGCAGAACCAGTTGCCGGCACTCGGCGATTCGGTCTCGGAAGGCTTCGGCGTGGGCATCGAGCGCAAACTCGGCGATGCGATCATGCGCGAGATCCGCCGGGATCCCGACTACCTCGACGACCCGGTGCTGCTCGACTATCTGCGGTCGATCTGGCAACCACTGGTCGACACGGCGCGCCGACGCGGCGAAATCTCGGCCGATACGAGTGAGCGTTATGCCTGGGAGGCTTTTCTGGTGCGCGATCGCAGCGTCAACGCGTTCGCGCTGCCCGGTGGTTATGTCGGCGTGCACCTCGGCCTGATCGCGATGACGACCTCATCCGACGAGCTGGCGTCCGTTCTTGCACACGAGGTGTCGCACGTGACGCAGCGACACATTGCGCGTGGCATCGAAAACAGCAAGCGCCAGTCGCTGCTGAGCGCGGCGGCGATGATTGTCGGGGTACTGGCCGCCAGCCGGAGCAACCGCGGTGATGCCGCCAATGCGGTGATCACCGGAGGCCAGGCGGCGGCAATTCAGGGCGAACTCAATTTCTCGCGCGACATGGAACGCGAGGCCGATCGCATCGGCTTCGGCTTGCTGACCGGTGCCGGCTTCTCTGCGGCCGGAATGGCGGCGATGTTCGAGAAGCTCGACCAGGCCTCGCGTCTCAACGACAGCGGCAGTTTCCCCTATCTGCGCAGCCATCCGATGACGATCGAGCGGATCGGC
>JANNNE010000035.1:0-1764 GCA_031398385.1 Ideonella sp. | reverse complement strand
AGCGCCTCGATGTCGCGCAGCAGCGGCTCCTCGATCGCCGCCTCGGTGACGATGGTCAGCAGTTTGCGTGTCGTCGGGACCATGGATATGTCCTCATGCCAGTTGCAGGGCAAGGCGGTGATACAGCGGAATGCCGATCAGCAGATTGAACGGGAATGTGATGCCCAGCGCGGCGCCGATCGACAGTGCCGGATTGGCTTCGGGCACCGCGATTCGCATCGCCGCCGGCGCGGCGATATACGAGGCGCTGGCATACAGTGTCGCCAGCAGGCTGATACCGCCGACCGACAGCCCGAGCGTCTTGCCCACCGCCAGCCCGAGCGCGGCCGAGACCAGCGGCATCAACACCGCAAACAACAAAAGAAAAACACCGGCGCGGCGCAAATCGGGCAGGCGCCGTGCCGCCACCAGCCCCATTTCGAGCAGGAAGAAGGCCAGCAGGCCCTTGAACAGATCGAAGAACAGCTGGTCCAGCGGCGCGATGCCCGATGGCCCGGCAACCCAGCCGATCGCCAGCCCGCCCAGCAGCAGCACCAGGCTCTTGCCGGTGAATACCTCGTGCAGCAGCGGTGCCCAGCGGGTTCCGCCGGCACCGCTGCGGGCCAGCACGACGCCGATCACCAGCGCCGGAAATTCCAGCAGCACCAGAAACACCGTCATATAACCTTCGACGGTGGTTCCCAGACGCGTCAGATAGGTTGAGCCGACTGCAAAGGTCACGACGCTGACCGAGCCGTAGTGCCCGGCGATCGATCCGGCGTCGGCACGCGACAGCTTGCCCACGCGATGCAGCACCGGAAATGCCAGCAACGGAATCAGCGCGCCGCAGACGACGATCACCAAGCCCGGCCACGCCAGGTCGAGCAGCGCGTAGCGCGCCAGTTCGACGCCGCCTTTGAGCCCGATCGCGAGCAGCAGAAAAATGCTCAGCGACTCGTACATCACGCCCGGGATCTTCAGATCGGAACGGATCAACCCGGCCACGATTCCGAGCAGGAAAAACAGGATCACGGGTTCGAAATACGGCATGAAGGCTCGGCAACAGGTGGGCTGGTGCTCGCGCCGATCGCGGCCGCGGGGTGATACATCAGCGCCGATTCTGCCCAAAGCGCGGGCCGCGCTGCGCCAGGCGTCGCTCAGAGGCCCAATTCGTCGAGTCCCGGGTGGTCGTCGGGGCGTCTGCCAAGTGGCCAATGGAACAGCCGCTCACCTTGCGCGATCGGCAGGTCGTTGATGCTGGCGAAGCGCCGCATCATCAGGCCCGACTCGTTGAACTCCCAGTTCTCGTTGCCGTAGCTGCGGAACCACTGACCCGAGTTGTCGTGCCATTCGTAGGCGAAGCGCACCGCGATCCGGTTGCCGCCGAACGCCCACAGCGCCTTGATCAGCCGGTAGTCGAGTTCACGCGCCCACTTGCGCTGCAGAAATTGACGAACCTGTTCGCGGCCGACCGGAAACTCGGTCCGGTTGCGCCAGCGTGTGTCTTCGGTGTAGACGCCGGCCACGCGATCGGGGTCGCGCGAGTTCCAGGCATCTTCGGCGCCGCGCACCTTCTGGCGCGCGCTGTCGTCGGTGAACGGGGGCAACGGTGGGCGTGCGGTTTCCATGTTCATGCTCCCGAGCTGTAGTTGCAGCACTACAAGGGCCCCGGTCTGCGGCTCAGATCGGCAGCAAATCGGCGCGTACGGCATACAGCGCCAGTTCGACATCGTTGCGGGCGCCGGTCTTTTCGAGAATCCGTGCCCGATAGGCGCTGACGGTGTT
>JANNNE010000291.1:0-10144 GCA_031398385.1 Ideonella sp. | reverse complement strand
TCGTCCTGGCGCTCGACGCTGACCTTGATGTCGTCGGAATTGATCGAGACATACTTCGAGATCACCGCGACCAACTCACGTTGCAATGCCGGCAAATAGTCGGGCTGCCCGGCGCGGCTGCCGCTGCGTTCATGGGCGAGGATGATCTGCAGCCGTTCCTTGGCGACATTGGCCGACTTCTTCTTTTCACCGAGCAGGAATGAGAACAGGGACATCAGCTCATCTCCCACCGAACATGCGCTTGAAGAAACCGGTCCTGACCGGCTCGGTGAAACGCATCGGCTTGGTCTCGCCGAGAAAACGTGCCACCACATCCTTGTAGGCCTCGGACACATCGCTGCCCTCGTTGTGGATCGCAGGCACGCCGTGGTTCGATGCCTGCAGCACCGCCTCCGATTCCGGAATCACGCCGATCAGCGGAATGCGCAAGATCTCCTGGATGTCGGTCAGCGACAACATGTGCCCATCCTCGACCCGGCCCGGGTTGTAGCGGGTGATCAGCAGGTGCTCCTTGATCGGCTCCTCGCGGTTGATCGCGCGGCGCGTCTTCGAGGCCAGCATGCCCAGAATGCGATCCGAATCGCGCACGCTGGAGACTTCGGGATTCGTCACCACCAGCGCTTCGTCGGCGAAATGCATCGCCAGCAAGGCGCCGGATTCGATGCCGGCCGGCGAGTCGCAGACGATGTATTCGAATCCCATTTCGGCCAGGTCGGCCAGGATCTTCTCGATGCCGTCCTTGGTCAACGCGTCCTTGTCGCGGGTCTGCGAGGCCGGCAGCACGTACAGATTGTCGGCCTGCTTGTCCTTGATCAGGGTCTGGTTCAGATTGGCTTCGCCGTTGATCACATTGATCAGGTCATAGACCACCCGCCGCTCGCAGCCCATGATCAGGTCGAGGTTGCGCAATCCGACATCGAAGTCGATCACCGCGGTTTTCGACCCGCGAAGCGCGAGGCCGGAGGCGAAACTGGCACTGGTGGTGGTCTTGCCGACCCCACCCTTGCCAGAGGTCACGACGATGATACGGGCCATCTAGAAATGTCCTTTCGAATTGCAGATTGGTTCGAGCCCGCGAGGCCACCGCCGTCGCGCATGGCGCGATTGGATCGGTGCCATGGTCGCGGGCACGGTGATCAGAGTTTGAGCGGCTCGATCACCAGCTTGTCGGCCCGCAGCAGAATTTGCGCCGCCTTGCCGCGGACCTCGTCCGGCAGCGGGTTCTCGGCGGTGCGGTAGGTGCCGGCAATCGAGATCAGTTCGGCCTCCAGACAGCTGGCGTAGATGCGCGCCTCGGTATTGCCGCGCGCACCGGCAATCGCCTTGCCGCGCAGCGGGGCATAAACATGGATGCTGCCGTCGGCGATCAGCTCGGCGCCGAAATTGACCACCGCCAGCACCACCAGATCGCCGCCCTTTGCATAGACCTGCTGACCCGAGCGCAACGGCTTGTCTACGATCATTGCGGGCACGGGTGTCGGCACCTCCTTGACCACCTCCTTGACGACTTCCTTGACCACTTCGCGCACGACCTCGAGCTTGGGCTTCTTCGCCGAGGCCTGCCGTGGCGAATCGGTGGCCGCAGCGTCGTCGCTCGCCTCGGTCAGTCCGGCCTCCAAGGCGGCTGCGTGTTGTTCGGGGCTGCCGCCGCGCACGGCAACCGGGTTCATGCGGTAGGCGCGTAACAGGTCGACCAGCGCGGCAAAATCGATCACCGGCTGGTTGATGTCGCGCACGGCAGACAGTTCGATCAGCACCGGATCGTGACTGAAAAACTGCGGGGTATCGCCCAGCCGGCTCTGCAACTCGCCGCGCAACTCGTCGAGGTCGGCGGTTTTCAGCACCAGCGCCACCAGCGGCAGGCTCGCACTCTTGAGGTCGAAGATCGGTGGGGCACTCCCCTTCGGGGCAAGGGCCATGAGGCGGGTCAGCGGTGAAAAGAACGATTCTACGTGGCCCGACGTGGCCGCCTCAGCGCCGACCGGCGGTGCGCAAGCCGGATCAGCCGATCACGGCAGCACTTCAAGCAGTTCGACCTCGAATTTCAGCGTTGCGCCGGGCGGAATCAGACCGCCACCGACGCCGCGGTCGCCGTAGGCGATGGCCGCGGGACAGGTCAACCTGGCTTTGCCGCCCGGTTTCATCTTCTGCACCGCTTCGGTCCAGCACGGGATCACGCGGTTCAACGGAAACTCGGCCGGCTGGCCGCGACTGTATGAGCTGTCGAATTCCTTGCCGTCGGTCAGCGTGCCGCGATAGTGAACCTTGACTCGGTCGGTGGGTTTGGGGCTCGCGCCGGTGCCGTCCTTCAGGCTCTCGTAGATCAGGCCACTGGGCGTCGTGACCGGCGCCGCGGCCTGGGCAGCGACGACCAGGCAAAGGCCGCCGACAACGGCCAGACGGCCGATCAGGCCTGATTTGACTGACGAAACAAACAGGGATTTCATTGACGCGACTCGAGCAGGTTGGCAGGACGGTTGGAATGACGAGCCGCGATCATAACGAGGTGGATGCCAAGCCGGCCGGCGTTTGGTAGAGTGCTTGCAAAATCCTGCAACCGCGCTGGAGTGCCCATCAAGTCCGATTCCGAGCCCCTGGTCGCGAAAGCTTCCCCCGCCGCCCCGCCCGACTCCATCTTCAACCTCGCAATCGAGCAGGAATATATCGCTCGGGCGATGCGCAAGGGTGCGAGCAACAGTCCGGCCGCCGCCATGCCGGGCCAGATCCTGCAGAGTTATTGCGACTCGCTGACCTCGCTGGCGCCGCGCATTGCGCTGGCCTGGATCTGGTTCGGCGATCCCGATTCGCTGCTGGTCGCGCCGCAGATCTATTCAGGCCGGGCGTCGGAATACGCACGCAACCTGAAGATCGAGCGCAACTGGCTGACCGCCAAGGGCCCGGTGTTTCGTGCCATCGACGGGCGGCGTTCAGAGATCTTCAGCATCTCGCCGTGGTCGGTCTGGAAGCCCTGGCGCCAGGTCGCCCGCGATCACGCCATCTGCAGCGTCATCGCGCTGCAACTGGCCTCCAGTGTCGACCATCGACGCGGCCTGCTGGTGATGTATTCCGATACCGAACAGTATTTCGATTTTCTCGGCGAGCAGGTGTTTCGCTCGATGGCCGATCTGTTCAGCGTCGTGTTGTCGAAAGAGGCCCGGACCGACTGAGCCTCGGCGCCCGCCCTTGAAGCCGGCGCGTTCAGACGGCGGTCGGGCTGGTATCGATGAAACTCTGCCGCGCGAACAGCTTGGTCGCGAGTTTGGCCAGATTGGCGTGGTCGGAGCGCCAGTCGATCTGCGGGAAGCGGAAGTCGAGGTAACCAAGCGCGCAGCCGACTGCGATATCGGCCAGCGACATGTGGATGCCGGTGCACCACGGCTTGGCCGCCAGACCGCGGGACATCGCCGCCACCGCGGCGTCGACCCGGCTCAGCTGACGATCGACCCAGGCCTGGCTGCGTTCGCCGTCGCTGCGGCCTTTCCAGGTCATCTCCAGCCGCGCCAGGATCGAAGCGTCGAGCACGCCATCGGCAAGGGCTTCCCATGTTCGCACCTCGGCGCGCTCGCGGCCGCGCTCCGGCATCAGCCGCCCGACCGGCGACAGGGTATCGATGTATTCGACGATCACGCGCGAATCGAACAAGGCATCACTGCCCTCCATCACCAGGCACGGTACCTTGCCGAGCGGGTTCGACTCGAGGATCGCGTCACTGCCCCAGACGTCTTCGAGCACCAGCTGGAAATCGAGTTTCTTTTCGGCCATCACGATGCGGACCTTGCGCACGTAAGGGCTGGTGAGCGAACCAATCAGTTTCATGGGGGGACCCGCTTTTGCCAATTGGGATCGATTCTACGGGGCGCGCTGCAGCATCAACGCGACAGCGTCCAATCGACGACCGCCGGACGCCCGGTCAGATCGAGCCTGGCGGTTGCCGCCGGCGTGCGCGCGATGATGCGTCCGGCGCGCATCACCCACAGACGGGCCGCGCGCAGGCGAATCGCCTCGATCGGGTCGCGGGCCTGCAGCAACACCAGATGCGCCGGCGCGCCGGCGGCAATCTGGCGGTCGTCCAGACCCATCACGGCGGCTGCATTGCCGGTCACCGCGTCGAAGCACCTGATCATCTGCGCCTGGGAGGTCATCTGCGCGACATGCAGGCCCATGTGAGCCACCTCGAGCATGTCGGCGCAGCCCAGCGAATACCATGGGTCCATCACGCAGTCGTGGCCGAATGCGACATTGACGCCGGCGGCCATCAGCTCGGGCACCCGGGTCATGCCGCGCCGCTTCGGATAGCTGTCGTGGCGCCCCTGCAGCGTGATATTGATCAAGGGGTTGGCAATCACATGAACGCCGGCCTCGGCGATCAGCGGCAGCAGCTTGGAGACGTAGTAGTTGTCCATGCTGTGCATCGACGTGACATGCGAGGCGGTGACGCGACCCTGCAGGCCGAGGCGCTGAGTCTCGGACGCCACCGTCTCGATGTGGCGCGACAAGGGATCGTCGCTTTCGTCGCAATGCATGTCGACGCGCAGCCCGCGTTCGGCGGCAAGTTCGCACAGCAGGCCGACCGATTCGGCGCCATCGGCCATCGTGCGCTCGAAATGCGGGATGCCGCCGATCACATCGACACCCATGTCGAGCGCACGTTTCAGGTTGGCCAGCGCGTTCGGCGATCGAAGCAGACCGTCCTGCGGAAAGGCGACCAGTTGCAGATCGATATACGGCGCCACCAGCTCGCGCACGTGCAACAGCGCCTCGACCGCCAGCAGGCGATCGTCGCAGACATCGACATGGGTGCGGATCGAGAGCAGCCCCTTGGCCACCGCCCAGTCGCAGTAGGCGAGTGCCCGATCGACCAGCGCCTGCTGCGTCAGCATCGGCTTCAGTTCGCCCCACAAGGCGATGCCTTCGAGCAGCGTGCCGCTGTTGTTGACGCGCGGCAGGCCGTGGCTGAGCGTCGCGTCCATGTGGAAATGGGCATCGACGAACGGCGTGCTGAGCAGCCAGCCCTGAGCGTCGAGCAGCTCGACATCCGGCGGCCCTTCGAGCGAGGGCCCGACATCGACGATGCGGCCATCGGCCACCAGGACGTCCTGGCCCCGCCGGCCATCGGCCAGCGTCGCGTTGCGGATCATCACGGTCGTCATCTCGGGGCCTTTCCGGAACCGTCTCGGAACCTGGAGCAGGTCATCGCACGAAACGGACCACCGGCCGGTGCATGCGAGCCCCTCACGATCGCCGAGGGTTCATTCAACCGGCGGACGCCTTGCGAGCGGCGCTTTTCTTCGCCGCCGGCCTGGCCGCACGCGGCTCGAACTCGAATATCACCTTGCCTTCCTTCTTGTCGTAGGCCAGAAACGCCTTGAACTTGCGGCGGGTCTTGTTCGAGACGAAATTTTCCAGCAGATCGGTCTTGCCGGTGGTCAGCAGCTTGTGCATCTGCTCACGCGCCACCGGTTGCTGCAGGATGATCTTGCCGCTCTTGAAGTCGCAGGTGGCATTCGGCCCGGTGGTTTTTTCGCAGACAAAGCTGCTGCCGTGCTCGAATACGTGGCTCTGGCATTTCGGGCAGGAGCCGAGACTTTGCTGCTCGGAAAAATCGACCGCTTCGCCGGCTTCCGCGGCCTTGGCCTCCTCGCCGAAATCGAACTCGAGTTTCCAGTTCTTGACCTCGTCGTCGTAGGCCAGTTTCAATTCGGCGGTGAACGGCCAACCGGCCTTCGAGCGGAAACCTTCCAGCGGTCCGACCTTCTTGTCGGTCAGCAGTTTTTCGACCTCGGGCATCTCGAAACTGCGGCTGCCAGGGATCTTGCTGATCGAGAAACCGCAGCCCTCGCTGTTGCCCTGCGGGCCGCTGCAGGTGAATCGACGGTAGTTTTCCTTCACGACGCCGCCGCAGTTCGGGCACGGCGTGGCCAGCGTCGCGTAGTCGCCGGGGATGGTGTCACGGTCGTATTCCTTGGCCTTGGCAACCACCCGCTCGGTCATTGCCGCGATCTCGGCCATGAACTTGGCGCGGCTGAGCTTGCCCTTTTCCATCTCGGCCAGCTGATATTCCCAGTTGCCGGTCAGCTCGGGCTTGGTCAGCTCCTCGACCTGCAGGCCGCGCAGCAAGGTCATCAGCTGGAAGGCTTTTGCGGTGGGCACCAGTTCGCGGCCCTCGCGCAGCATGTATTTCTCGAAGATCAGGCCTTCGATGGTCTGCGCGCGGGTGGCCGGGGTGCCCAGCCCCTTCTCGGCCATCGCCTCTCGCAACTCGTCGTCGTCGATCAGCTTGCCCGCGCCTTCCATTGCCGACAACAGCGTCGCCTCGGTGTAGCGCGCAGGCGGCTTGGTCTTCAGCGCGTTGACGTCGACCTGTTCGGTGGCGACCATTTCGCCGGGCTTGACCGCGACCAGTGTCGAGTCGTCCTGTTCGACATCGCGGCCATAGACCGCCAGCCAGCCCGGCTTCACCATCACCTTGCCGTTGGTCTGGAAGCGGTGCTCGCGCTCGGCGGCCTTGACGGTCGAGATCCGGGTCGTGACGAGAAACTCGGCCGGCGGGTAGAACACCGCGATGAAGCGCTTGACGACCATGTCATACAGCTTGGCCTCGATCTCGCTGAGGCTTTTCGGCGCCTGCAGCGTGGGGATGATCGCGAAGTGATCCGATACCTTGGCGTTGTCGAAGATCTTCTTGTTCGGCTTGACGTAACCGTCCTTCAACGCTTTCGCCGCATGCGGTGCGAGCGCGCGCAACGGCCCCGGCAGGTCTTCCTCGGCGATCATGCCCATGGTCTGCTTGACCACGGCGACATAGTCTTCCGGCAACGCGCGGCTGTCGGTTCGCGGATAGGTCAGCACCTTGTGCTTTTCGTACAAGGCCTGCGCCAGGCTCAGCGTGGTCTTGGCCGAGAAGCCGAAGCGTGAATTGGCCTCGCGCTGCAGCGTCGTCAGGTCGTACAGGCCGGGCGAACTCTGCGTGCTCGGCTTGGCTTCTTCGCTGACGCTGGCCGGCTGGCCGCGCACCGCATCGGCGATTGCCTGGGCGTCGACTTCGTTCCAGAGCCGGTCGGCGCGCTGTTCGAGGTCGTCGGGGTTCTTCTTCCACGCGGGGTCGAACCACTTGCCCTCGTAGACGCCCGCCTCGGCGGCGAAACTGCCCTTGATTTCCCAGTAGTCGCGCGATACGTGCTTGCGGATTTTCTCCTCGCGCTCGACCACGATCGACAAGGTCGGCGTCTGGACCCGCCCGACGGTGGTCAGGAAAAAACCACCATCGCGCGAATTGAACGCCGTCATCGCCCGGGTACCGTTGATGCCGACCAGCCAGTCGGCTTCGCTGCGACTGCGTGCCGCATCCGACAGGCCTTGCAGCTCCTGGTCGCTGCGCAGCTTGTCGAAGCCGTCGCGGATCGCCTGCGGCGTCATGCTTTGCAGCCACAGGCGCCGGATCGGCTTGTCGATGCTTTTCTTGCCACTGCCGGCATACTGGACGATCAGGCGGAAGATCAGTTCACCTTCACGCCCCGCGTCGCAGGCGTTGATCAGCTGCGAAACATCCTTGCGCTTGACCAGCCTGACCACCGCATTGAGGCGCGACTTCGCCTTCTCGATCGGCGCCAGGTCGAAGTGCGGCGGGATCACCGGCAGGTGCGCAAAACTCCATTTGCCACGCTTGACGTCGAACTCCTCCGGCGCCTTGATCTCGACCAGGTGTCCGACCGCACTGGTGACGAGGTGAGTCTCGTTCTCGAAAAAATCATCATGCTTCTCGAACTTGCCGACCTGTGGCGTCAGGGCACGCACGATGTCCTGGGCCACGCTGGGTTTCTCCGCAATGATCAGTGTCTTGCTCATGTTCTACTTTTTTGCCATTCGTTCTTGAAGACCGCCATCCCGAATGCCGGGGAATCACGCCGACGATACAGGTTCATACAATCCACTCCTCGCGCGCACACAAGCGCACGCGCGCGCCCACCATTTCAATGTACCCAAAGATGACGACGAAGCAAGTGGCTGGCCGGAGCCAGGCCAATGGCAAATCCAGACGGCGCATCCAGATGCGCCGCAGCAGCGTGCATGGCAAGGGCGTCTATGCATTGGCATCGTTCGAACCCGAAGAGCGCGTCACCGAATACACCGGCGAGCTGATCACCTGGCCCGAGGCCTTGCGCCGACATCCGCACGATCCCAGCCAGCCCGACCACACGTTCTATTTCCACATCGACGACGAGACCGTGATCGACGGCGGTGTCGGGGGCAACATCGCGCGCTGGATCAATCACGGTTGCGATCCGAACTGCGAATCCGAAGTGATCGACGGACGTGTCTTCGTCAAGGCGGTCCGCCCGATCGAACCCGGCGAAGAGCTGTTCTACGACTACGGGCTGATCATCGACGAGCGCTATACCGCCAAGCTGAAGAAGCAGTTCCTCTGCCGCTGTGGTGCCGAGAGCTGCCGCGGCACCATGCTGGCCCCGAAGAAGCGGCGGAGCCGGGGTGGCTGATACCCGGCTGCACTGGGGCGCCGAGGCCCTGTGGGAGCAATTGCAAAGCCACCTGCCCGGCATCAGCGTGGAAATTGCCGCCAGCCTGCCGTCGACCAACAGCACCCTGCTCGAGCGCGCACGGGCTGGTTCTGCCTCGCCCGTGCCCGAGGCAGAGAGCTCGGCCGCGCTGGTGCGTCGCAGCGTCGAAAGTGGCGCCTTCGGCCGGCGCGCGGTCGACTGGCAGCCGTGTCTGCTGGTCGCCGAACAACAAACCGCTGGCCGGGGCCGACTCGGGCGTGAGTGGTTTGCCGAACCACTGGCGTCGCTGACTTTTTCGCTGGCGATGCCACTGGCGCCTGCAGACTGGGCTGGCCTTTCGCTCGCGGTGGGTGTCGTGCTGGCTGAAGCCCTGGATCCACCGTCCAACGGTGCGGCACCGAGAATCGGCATCAAATGGCCGAATGACCTGTGGCTGCTCGATGCCGACAGCGATCTGGGCCCCGGACGCAAACTCGGTGGCATCCTGATCGAGACCTTGTCGGCCGACGCCAAACGGCTGGCGGTCATTGGCGTGGGCATCAACATCTCCAGGCCGCCGCCCTTGCGCACCTTCAAGGCGACCAGCGGATTCGCCTGTCTGCACGAAATCGACCCGACCATCGGCGCACCGGACACCTTGGCCCGGATCGCATTGCCGCTGGTGCAGGGCCTGCAGGCGTTCGAACGGGCCGGCTTCGCCGGGTTTGCCGACCGCTTCGCGGCCCGCGATCTGCTGCGCGACCGCGCCGTGACCACGACCCAGGCTGACGCCGCCAGGGGAATCGCGCGCGGGGTCAACCTCGACGGCAGCCTGGTTCTGGAAACCGCGGCCGGGCACATCCGGCTGCACAGTGGCGAGGTCAGCGTCCGACCTGACCCGGAGGCGTGATGCTGAGGCTGCTGACCGTCTTGCTGGTGGCCGCGAATCTGCTGTATTTCGGGTGGACCTTGGGCTGGCTGGATGCGGTGGTCGGCATTCCCGCAACGGGTGATCGCGAACCCGACCGCATGGCCAGACAAGTCAGGCCCGAGCTGGTGCTGCTGGAGCCCGTCGCTTCGGCCGCCGGGCCGGCCGAAGCGGCCAGCGGCGCGCCGGAAGTCGCTGCAGCTGCTCCGGCAGCGGCGTCGACTGCCTCGGCCTCCAAGCCACCGGCTTCAGCGCCGGCGACCACGTCCTTGGCCAAGGTGGCGCCTGCCGCTACGGCCTCGGCGGCATCCAGCGGCAACCTGTGCCTCGAAGCCGGGCCGTTCGCAGCATCCGATCTGCCCGCGGCCGAAAAATTGTTGCAGGCCGACTGGCCCGACGGGAAATTTTCCCGACGGCGCATCGAAGGCGGCGCCAACTGGCTGATCCTCATGGGCCCGTATCCCGACGATACCTGGCTCGAACGAAAAAAGGGCGAGTTGTCGCGGATCCGTGGTGGCCTTCCCTACGAGGTCCTGACGAGCCCACCACAACTGGCGCGCGGCATCTCGCTGGGCCGCTTCGGTTCACAAGCGGCTGCCGAGCAACGGCTGGACGAACTGCGCCTGCGCGGCATCCGCACCGCGAAGATCGTCAACGCGGGCAACGGCCCCGACACCACGGTGCTGCGCGTGGCCGAGGCCGACAACGCCGTTGCCGCGCG
>JANNNE010000267.1:0-8096 GCA_031398385.1 Ideonella sp. | reverse complement strand
CCTCGCGCGGCATCCCGGGCTTCTTCCGCCCACGGCCCGAGGCGTGGTGGTGGCCGCAGGCGTCGCTCGGGGTCGAACAGGCGGCCTACTACAGCACCGAGCCGCTGCGCGACACCCTGTCCGAACTGCTCGACCCGGTGGTTCTCGCCGCCCCGACGATGCGACTCACGGTGGGCGACTCGTCCATTACGGATCTGGACGACGAGGAACAAGTCCCGGCGGATGGGGGCGCCTTGGTTTGGGATGGGCTGCAAGGCGCACGAGCGCAGCAATACTTGAAGGTGTTGCTTTTTATATCGGATATGCGCGTGAGCGCATGGGTCCGGGGCTGACCATGCACGAGACTGGCGCGGCGCGCATTTACGCGCGGCCACAAGCGAGCAGCCCGATGCCAGAAGCCCCCCTCTCTCGTTCCGACCGCCTGCGCACGTTGCCGAATGCAGAGGTCCACGCCCATCTCGAAGGGTGCTTCGAGCCGGGCACTCTGGAGCTCTGGGCGACGCAGGCCCGCGTGCCGATGCCCAGGCCACGCGAGCGCCTGTTCGAGTTCGAGGGCCTGGCGGATTTCCTGCACTTCCTCGACTGGGCTTGCGGGATGGCGTCGACCCGGGAGCGGGTGGCCGAACTGAGCTATGGCTACAGCAAGCGGCTGGCCGAAGGCGGTGCAGGTTATGCAGACGTGATCGTCAACCCGACCCACTGGCCGGCGTGGCACGGTCGTCTTCCGGAGATGGTCGATGCGATCGACGCCGGTCTGACCGCCGCCGAACAGGACGGGCTGCCGCCGGTAGGCCTGTGCGTGAGCCTGCTTCGCACGCAATCGTCCGACGCTGCGGCCGAACTGGTCGACACGCTGGTGGCGCTGCGCCATCCACGCGTGGTGGCGCTCTCGATCGATGGCAACGAGGCGGCTGCCGGCCGCACCGGCCCACGCTTCGCCGAAGCATTCCGCCGAGCCCATGCGGCGGGGTTGCGCCGCACGGTGCACGCGGGCGAGTCGAGTGGCCCGGAGGGGGTGCGTGACGCGATCGAACTGCTCGGCGCCGACCGGATCGACCACGGCGTGCGGGCGATCGAGGATCCCGAACTGGTCGGGCTGCTGGTCGATCGACAGATCCCTCTGGGCATCTGTCCGACATCCAACCTCGCGCTGGGTGTCTACGCCCGCATCGAGGACCATCCCATCGATCGCCTGCGCCGGGCCGGCGTGGTCGTTTCCATCAATACCGACGATCCGGCCTTGCTCGCAGCGAGCCTGGTGGGTGAGTACGCGTTGTGCGAAAAGGCGTTCGGCTGGTCGGAGGATGTCCTGCGAGCGATGGCCCGCAATTCGATCGATGCAAGCTTCGCCAACGCCGACGTCAAGGCGCGGCTGACCCGGGCGCTGTCGAGTTGGTGAAACGGCCGTGGTGGCGGGCTCGAGCGCTCGCGCATCGGTGC
Source organism: Ideonella sp. (assembly GCA_031398385.1). GTDB lineage: Bacteria > Pseudomonadota > Gammaproteobacteria > Burkholderiales > Burkholderiaceae_C > Ideonella_A. The sequence goes on along the minus strand of JANNNE010000267.1, from coordinate 6,656 downwards.
AACGGGCGCGAATCGCCGCTCGAGCGGCGGGTCGCCGCAGCGCGGGTGACCGGAACAAGCGGGCCGCTTTCGGTCCGGTGTGGCGAGGCGGGCTGGCCATCCTGGCGACGCTGCTGATGGTGATGCTCGGCGGCGCCTGGGTGCCGTCGTTCATCTTCCCGCCCTGGCTGCAGGCCGTCTCGGCGTGGATGCCCACGCACTGGGTCGTCGAGGGCCTCGACGCGATGACGTGGCGCGGTCTGCCGCTGCAGGCAGCGCTGCTGCCGTTGGCGGCGATGCTGGGCTTCACGCTGCTGTTCTCGGCCGTGGCGCTGGCCCGCTTTCAATGGGAGGAGTGAGGTGCCTGCGGGCACGGCGGTGCCGGTTGCGATCGACGCCGCGGCGATCGCTTCTGCGCGGCAGCGCAGCACCGGCGTTGCGGGCGGAGCCCCCTGGGCTATGGGACCGACAGCCCCGCTTGTGCGGGACGGGAATCGAACCCGTAGACCCCCTTCCGGGAAGTGGCGGGTTTTAAGCCCGCTGCGTCTACCAATTCCGCCACCCGAGCAAGCGCGAGGCAATTGCGGCGGCGGCACGGTGAGGGGCAAGCGGGCTCGGGCGCCTTCGCAGTCTTGAGCGAGTCCGAGGCGACGGGTTCCGGATGTCTGCGTGTCCCCCGACGCCCTCACCAGCTTCGACGTCGGCCCCTCCTCAACCTCCAGCATCCGCCACCCGCCGTCCTTGGCCCTGCCATTAGGGGCGTCTGGATTCAGTTCCATCGCCGCCCGGAAACGGCCGCGCCGCGGAGTCTGCGAAAGGTTGCTGCGTCCAAAACGACATTGCCGCGGTAGATGGATTGGACGGCTGAACAGTTCGATCGGTCGTTGTCCTTCAACCACCCACCCGCAAGGAGCAGTCATGACGTCCCGACCCAGCAACATCGTTTGCGCACTCACTGCAGTCATCGCCATCGCGTTCTCATGGCCGGCCATGGCCGATGACCAACATGGCCGTCGATACGAGGTCAGCGTCACCAACCTGACGCCCGGCCAGCAGTTCACTCCGCTCCTGGTGGCTACGCACAAGAGCAGCGTCGAATTGTTCAAGCTGGGCATGCCAGCCAGCACCGAACTGGCTACGCTGGCCGAGCAGGGCAATACCGCACCGCTGAAAGCCGCCCTCGAGGGATTGCCCGGTACGGGACAGGTCGTGACCGGCAACAACCTGACCAACCCCGGGGCGACGACCAGACTGATCGTCGAGGGACGTGGTGGATTCAGGATGCTGAGTGTCGCGGCGATGTTGATCCCGACCAACGACGCCTTCCTCGCCCTCAACGGAATTGAATTGCCGCGCGGTGACGATGTGCTGACTGTCACCGTGCCGGCCTACGATTCCGGCAGCGAGAAGAATGACGAATTGTGCGTGTCGATCCCTGGTCCGTTCTTCGCCGAGTGTGGCGGCAGCGGTGGCGGTGCAGTTGCCGGCGGGGGCGAGGGGTTTGTCCATATCCATTCGGGAATTCATGGTGGGGGCAACCTGAAGGTCGCGCTGCGGGATTGGCGCAATCCGGTAGCGACGATCACGATTCGCCGGTTGCGATGACTCGACGCCCACTCGTTGGTATGGTGGAGACGTCCTGGCAATGATCAAGGCCAATCGCCACGCCGGTGCGGCGCTGGACGAACTGATCGTCGCCAGTGCCGGCGGCGATGAGGACTCGTTTCATCGCCTTTACCAGCTGACCGTGGACACCTTGTACGGTGTGGCACTGCGAATTCTCAGGCGCCCCGACTGGGCAGAGGAGGTAGTCCAGGAGAGTTATGTCTCGGTCTGGCGCCACGCCGCGCGCTTCGATCGCAACAAAGGTGCGCCGATGACCTGGCTGATTCGGATCGTGCGCAACAAGTCATTCGACTGGATTCATGCCTCGCGTGCTGACGGCCATGAACGCCTGCATGGCATCAGCGTGGTCACGTTCGGCGACGAGGACGTCGAGATTTTTGGAGCCACCGACCCTGACGGTAATACGACCAACGGGTTCGAGTACAGGCAACGCGCGGCCCGGATCGGCGATTGCCTGGATCTTCTCGACGCCCGTCAGCGTCAGAGCATCTCCTTGGTCTTTTTCCATGGGCTGAGCCATGGTGAGCTGGCAAGACACCTTCAACAGCCGCTCGGCACGGTCAAGGCCTGGGTCCGCCGCGGGCTGGCGGCCTTGCGAGGATGCCTGGCCGGGCAACACTGAAGCCGCCGGATGCGTTACGACAACCCCGAGTTGCAGGAACTGCTCGCCAGCGATTACGCGGTGGGCAACCTGCGCGGAGCGGCGCGACGGCGGCTGGTCTCGCTGATGGCTCGAGATCCCGCTCTGCGCGAGCGGGTCGAACGATGGGAGGAACGCATGTATCCACTGGTCCAACGGATGCCGAAAGTGAATGCTCCCGTCAACCTGTGGCCGGCGATTCACGCGCGGATTTCGCCGCGTGCGCAGTTTCGACATGTCCGCAAGATCTGGTGGACCGGCTTCGCCAGCGCACTTGCGGCTTGTCTGTTGCTGGCCGTACTGGTTCTTGCGCTGCTGCCGGCCCGTGAAGCAGCCCCTTCGACGATCGCCTTGTTGCTCGACGAGCGGTCTCAGCCGGCGATTCTTGTCTCGTGGACCCCGCGACAGGTCCAGGATCGCCAGATCGCGGTGCACATCCTGGCTCATCCGGACATGCCGGCCGGTACATCGTGGGAGGCCTGGTTGGTGCCATCTGGCGGTGGCCCTGCACTCTCGCTCGGGCTGGTGACCGCCGAGCCTCGGCAGTTGCTGTTGATACCGCCAGCGGCCGCGCGCCTGCTGCCGCTTGGCGGTGTCATCGGTGTCAGTGTCGAGCCCAAAGGAGGGGCCAGATCGGGTCGTCCTGGCGGCAGCTTCCTCTTTCAGGGCAACCCGATGTCGCTTGGAGCTTGATCACGCCGGCTTTGCGCGCGAAATGGTCTTCGACCCCCAGCACCCGGTGGTCGGACCGACCAGGTCGCAGGGTGTGCCGATCAAGCTGAGTGCTGCGGCGGGGAACCGTGTCCGCACAGCCGACGCTCAAGGTGCAGTTCCGACCCATTGGGTGAGTCCGGGCACCCCGGCGAGCTTCAGCAATGCCAGATCGACCTGTACAGCCGGCCTGGTTGCGCCCACCCGCCACTCTTGCAGAACTCGAAACACTGACTTGGCGCGCGCAGGCATTCCATCTCGAGAACAAGTCGGCCACAGTGACGGTCATGCGGCGCAGATGCAGCGCCCGGTCCCACGGAGCCCGCCATGTCCAACGCCTTCGCAGAGATTGCTTTCACGCCTTCGGTCAAGGCCGCGCAGCAGCGCGATGGCAGCCGTGCGGGCTATGGGGGAAGCTTCGAAGGCGGCGCAGTGGTCTTCAACGACCGCCTGGGTGACGCTGAGGCCGACTTCATCGCCGCGCAGCGCAGCTTCTATATGGCCACCGTGTCCGAGACCGGCTGGCCCTACGTGCAACATCGCGGCGGCCCCCGCGGCTTCCTGAAAGTCATGGACGCCAAGACGCTGGCCTTCGCCGACTACGCCGGCAACCGGCAGCTGGTCAGCGTGGGCAACCTGGCGGTGAACGACCGTGTGGCGTTGATCCTGGTCGACTACGCGCACCGCGTGCGGCTCAAGCTGCTCGGCCGGCTGGCGGTGACGGACTTGGTGCAGCAGGATGAGCTGGCCGGCACGCTGACCGACCCGGCCTACCGCGCGCGGCCGCAGCGCGCGATGGTCATCACCGTCGAAGGCTTCGACTGGAACTGCCCGCAGCACATTCCCGTGCGCATCGACGCCGAGGACGTGCAGCGTGTGCTCACCGAACGCGATACGCGCATTGCCGAGCTGGAAGCGCGGCTCGCCCATCGCGCCGCGGGGCCACCCGTGGCGGGCTGAAGCCGGCGACCCGCCCGCGGGCCGCGAGGCCGACGTGCAGGCGTGGCTCTCGGTGGCGGCAGGCCAGATCGCCCTCAGCCCTGCCGCGGCGCGCCTGATCACGGTGTTCGGTGCCAAATACAACCCGGAAGATGTGAACGGCCGCGCCCATGGGCTGCTCAAAGTGATGGACGCGCAGTTGGCCACGTACAGCTGTCGGCAACGCCGCCACGCTGGCAGACATCGCGGGCTACAGCTGCATCTCCGCGGCACCGGAAGGCAACATCGACCTGGCTGCCTGCCCGTCCGTGCGGGCCTGACTGGACAGCGTGGAGGCAAGCAGCCCTTGGGCCGAACTCAGTTCAATGCCGGGTCAGCACGCAGCGTCTGCACCGCCAGGTCGACGAAGGCACGCACCTTCTGCGTCGCGCGCCGACCCTCATGGTGCATCACGTGCACCGGCAGCGGCGCCGCTTCGAAGTCCTCGAGCACCAGCTGCAGCGCGCCACTGCGCACCGGTTGGGCTACCTGGTAGCTCAGCAGCCGCGTGATGCCCAGGCCAGCCACTGCAGCTGCGATTGCCGAGTCGTTGCTGGTCGTGCGCAAGCGCGGCTGCAGGCGTTGCAGCAACGGCTTGCCGGCGTCGTTGAAGCGCCACTCCGACACCGGGGTTACGCCGGAGGCCGAGACGATGGTGTGTTCGGCCAGTTCGTGCGGCCGCTGCGGCACGCCGCGTGCGTCCAGGTACGCGGGCGAAGCCACCAGCACGCGGCGCACGCGGCCGACACGGATGGCGTGCAGCGATGAGTCGGGCAACTCGCCGATGCGCACCGCCACATCAATGCCCTCCTCGACGACATTGACCACACGGTCCAGGAACAGGCACTGCGCGTCGACCTCCGCGAACTGCTGCAGGTAGCGCACCAGGATCGGCGTCACGTAGAGCTGCCCGAACAGCACCGGCGCGGTCAGCGTGAGCGTGCCGCGCGGCGCGGCGTGGGTGCCGGTGGCGGCGGTCTCGGCTTCTTCGATGTCAGCCAGGATGCGGCGGCAGTCCTCGGCAAAGCGCGCGCCGGCGTCGGTGACGCGCACGACACGGGTGGTGCGTGTGAGCAGGCGCAGGCCCAGCCGCTCTTCGAGCTCGGCCACCGCGCGCGTGACCACGGGTGGCGACAGGCTGAGCTTGCGCGCTGCGCTGGCAAAACCGCCGCTGTCGACCACGGCGACATAAGTGGTCATGGCTTGCAGGCGGTCCATGTTGTTTCCGTTTCAGACAGGCTGTGTTGGCGGATACAGGATTCTCACGGCAATGCCCAAGCCCGACCGTTCCGTCACCGCAAGAGACGAGTCACGTCGACACCCCAATCATGCTGCCAGCACCGTATTTCACCGAAGTCCCCCACGACATGGGCGATGGCGAGAATAGGGCCACATCTGCGCAGGCAACCCGCCGGGCCCGTCTGAGCGCGGGCCGGCCATCGCCGGCCACGCCGGGTCACTTGGCCGTCGGCATGACGAATTCGGCGCCCTTGGCGATGCTTGATGACCAACGTTGCATGACACTTTTCTGCTTGGTGTAGAAACGAATGCCCTCTTCGCCGTAGGCATGCATGTCGCCGAACAGACTCTTCTTCCAGCCACCGAAACCGTGCCAGGCCATCGGAACCGGAATCGGCACGTTGATGCCGACCATGCCGACCTGAACCCGCCTGGAAAATTCCCGCGCCACGTTGCCGTCGCTGGTGAAGCAGGCCACGCCGTTGCCGTACTCGTTGGCATTGACCAGGTCGAGCGCCGCAGCGAAATCGGCGACCCGAACACACGCCAGCACCGGACCGAAGATCTCGTCCTTGTAGATGCTCATCTCGGGTGTGACATGGTCGAACAATGTGCCTCCGGTGAAGAAACCCTCTTCATGGCCGGCCACCTTGAAAGGCCCGCCACTTGCTTGATCGATCCTGCCATCGACAACCAGGGTCGCGCCTTCGGCGGCGCCTTGCGCGATATAGCCTTCGATTCGCTGCAAGGCCTGGCGGGTGACGATCGGGCCCATTTCCGCATCGAGTTCCATGCCATTCTTGATCTTCAGGGCCTTGGCGCGCTCGGCGAGCAGCGGCACGATCTTGTCGGCAACGTCGCCCACCAGAACCGCGACCGAGATCGCCATGCAGCGTTCGCCGGCCGAGCCATAGGCAGCGCCAATCAGCGCGTCGACCGCTTGGTCAAGGTCGGCATCGGGCATCACCACCATGTGGTTCTTGGCACCGCCGAGTGCCTGCACGCGCTTGCCGTGACGGGCGCCGGTCTCGTAGATGTATTGCGCGATCGGCGTCGAGCCGACGAAGCTGATGGCCTTGACGTCGGGGTGGGTCAGCAGCGTGTCGACCGCGAGCTTGTCGCCCTGCACCACGTTGAACACGCCGTCGGGCAGGCCGGCCTGCTTGAACAGGTCGGCAATGAACAGGCTGGCGCACGGGTCGCGCTCGCTCGGCTTGAGCACGAAACAGTTGCCGCAGGCAATCGCCACCGGGAACATCCACATCGGCACCATCACCGGAAAGTTGAAAGGCGTGATGCCGGCGACCACGCCCAGCGGCTGGCGCAGGGTCCAGTTGTCGATGCCGGTACTCACCTGGTCGGTGAAGTCGCCCTTGAGCAGCTGCGGGATGCCGCAGGCGAATTCGACGATGTCGATGCCGCGCGAGACCTCGCCCTGGGCGTCGGTGAAGACCTTGCCATGCTCGGCGGTGATCATGTGGGC